>CANAQK010000005.1 GCA_947363605.1 uncultured Clostridia bacterium
CCCTCACTCTCTAAAAACTTCTTAATGTAAGTATAGCTTAAATATTTGAAAAGTTCAATGGATTTTTTGACGGATGCTGGAATACGTCCTGCCGTTTTTTGAAAAGGGGTGGGAAAGTTGTCAGATTAAACGGAAAAAACAGGACAGAGTTTTAAATTTATTCATAATCTAACACTTGATTTTTCATAAGAAATCAGTACAATAATAGATAGGTTTAGCACTCGGATAAATTGAGTGCTAGAAATTTCAAAAGCCAAGCAGCTTGAAGAATCTTTTACAGGAGGATGACTTATGAATATTAAACCGTTGGGCGACCGTGTCGTCATCAAAATGGTGGAAACCGAAGAAACCACGAAAAGCGGGCTGATCCTGGCAAGCAGCGCGAAAGAAAAGCCGCAGGTTGCAGAGGTTGTTGCAGTAGGGCCGGGAGGTATGGTAGACGGCAAGGAAGTCGTGATGGAGCTGAAGGTCGGGGACCGCGTGCTGCTGAGCAAATATGCCGGCACCGAAGTCAAGCTGGAAAGCCAGGAATATACGATCCTGCGGCAGTCGGATGTCCTGGCAAAAATTGAAGACTGATTGGAACCGTGTAAAAACTGTTTGATCGAAAGAAAGGATCGGATTAGATTATGGCAAAACAGATTATTTATGGGGAAGAAGCCCGCAAAGCGCTCCAGGCGGGGATTGACAAGCTGGCGGATACCGTGAAAATCACCCTTGGCCCGAAAGGCCGGAACGTGGTGCTGGATAAGAAATTCGGCGCTCCGCTGATTACCAACGACGGTGTAACCATCGCAAAAGAGATCGAGCTGGAAGACGCATTTGAAAATATGGGCGCACAGCTCGTCAAGGAAGTGGCCACCAAGACCAACGACGCAGCAGGCGACGGTACAACAACCGCAACCATTTTTGCACAGGCGCTGGTCCGCGAGGGGATGAAAAACGTTGCGGCCGGCGCAAACCCGATGATTGTTAAAAAAGGGATCGGCAAAGCGGTTGACGCGGCGGTGGAATCCATCGTGAAAAATTCCAAGCTGGTGAACGGCTCCAAGGATATCGCACGGGTTGCCGCTGTTTCCTCCGGCGATGAGAAGATCGGCGATCTGATTGCTGAGGCGATGGAGAAGGTATCCAACGACGGCGTTATCACCATTGAGGAATCTAAAACGGCGGAAACCTACAGCGAAGTAGTCGAAGGGATGCAGTTCGACCGTGGGTACATCTCGCCCTATATGTGTACCGATACCGATAAAATGGAAGCGGTCATTGATGATGCGCTGATCCTGATTACGGATAAAAAGATTTCCAATATCCAGGAAATCCTCCCGCTGCTGGAGCAGATTGTAAAAACCGGCAAGAAGCTCGTCATGATTGCCGAGGATATTGAAGGTGAAGCGCTGACCACTATCCTGCTGAACAAGCTGCGCGGTACCTTTACCTGTGTTGGGGTGAAAGCTCCGGGCTTTGGCGACCGCAGAAAAGAAATGCTTCAAGATATTGCGATCCTGACCGGTGGTGAAGTGATTTCCAGCGATCTTGGCCTGGAATTGAAGGATACCATGATCGAACAGCTGGGCCAGGCGAAACAGGTTAAGGTTTCCAAGGAAAATACCATTATCGTGGATGGCGCAGGCGACAGCGCGGCAATCCAGTCCCGGATTACCCAGATCCGCGCACAGATCGAAACGACTACCTCGGATTTCGACCGTGAGAAGCTTCAGGAACGTCTGGCGAAGCTGGCCGGCGGTGTAGCGGTTATTAAAGTTGGCGCAGCAACCGAAGTGGAAATGAAAGAGAAGAAGCTCCGAATTGAGGACGCACTGGCTGCAACGAAAGCGGCTGTGGAGGAAGGCATCGTTTCAGGCGGCGGCGTTGCCCCGCTGAATGCGATCCCGGCAGTCAAAGCGCTGCTGGATTCCTGCGAGGGCGACGAGAAAACCGGCGTTAGCATTGTAATCAAGGCGCTGGAGGAACCGATCCGTCAGATTGCGGCCAATGCAGGCGTAGAAGGCAGCGTCATTATCGACAAGATCCTGTCTTCGGATAAAACAGGCTTCGGTTATAATGCTTATACCGAGGTTTATGAGGAAAATATGATTGAAGCCGGGATTGTAGACCCGACTAAAGTTACCCGCAGCGCGCTCCAGAATGCTGCTTCGGTTGCATCGATGGTACTGACCACGGAATCCTTGGTGGCAGACATCAAGGAACCGGCTCCGGCAATGCCGGCTGCTCCGGATATGGGCGGTATGTACTAATCCAATCGTCCGGCTTCTGCTATAGGAAAAGCTATCAGGCCGAAAAAGCCTGCTCATAGAAAAGGGCTCCCGTTTTTTGAACTGGGAGCCTTTCCTTTTGTCCGCGGGAAGTGCAGGGGATTGGGAATAATGTTGCATATTTATGCCGTTTATAGTTGAAATTTGCCGTTGACTGCGCTATACTAATTCTGTTACAGCAGTAAAAACACGGCTCTTTTTGTCGGTTCCGTTCAAAAACAATTCATATTTTTGGCTGTTTCCGGTTGCGGTTCAGAGGAAATTCTGGTATAATAAACCCAAATCGTCTATTATACATAGGAAGGCCAGGACAATGGATCGCCCGTCTGATCTCTGTCCTGACGGGCCGATTTATACCATCCCGCTTCCATGATGATACAGACTGCACGGATAAACCGGAAAAGGAGGGCCTGAAATGCCAAAGCCGAAAATGGGAATGACCATTCTGCAAGGGCTTTCTTTTTTGGGGCAGCTGGGCTTTTCTTTGGCCACGCCGCTGGTTCTTTGCATTTGGGGGGCAATCTGGCTTCGGGAACGGTTTGGCTTGGGCGGCTGGGTAGTTGTTGTGGGGCTGGTTTTGGGGCTCGGCGGCGCGGCCAGCAGCTTCAGCGGCTTTATCCGTTATGTCCAGCGGAAAGCAGAACGTAAAAATGAACAAAACCCCGGCTCGTTTAACCGATGAGCCGAAGGGAGGGGTAAAATGAAAATTTCAGCAGCAGTGAAAAAGGAAACCGGCCATATTGCGCTGGGGGTAGCCGCTTTGACTGCGGTAATGCTGGCAATATTCTGGATTTTTGGTGCAATGGACGCTTCCGTGCTGTGGGGCGCCCTGTTGGGAAGCGGTTATGCCGTTTTGAATTTCTTCCTTTTGGGAATTACGGTGCAGAAAGCAGCCGGAATGGAAAAGGAGGGGAAGGCCAAAAGCCTGATCCAATTTTCATACAGCCTGCGGATGCTGGCGCTGTTCGGCGTTGCGGTGCTGGGTTTTGTGCTTTCCTGCTTTCATTGGGCGGCGGTAATCATCCCAATGATTTTCCCACGGGTTACCATATTGATGATGGGCTTTCGCAAGCCTAAAGGAAAGGAGGGAAAAGCAGAAGATGGAACTTGACGTCACAGGGGCGAAAATATTTTTTCATATCCCGATTCCTCTTTTCGGGGGGATTACGATCACCTCTACCGAGATCAATACCTGGATCGTAATGGCGGCCCTCACCTTTTTATGTATCTGGCTTACCAGAGGGCTGAAGGTGAAGCCGACCAGCAAACGGCAGATTGTTGCGGAACTGCTGGTGAAGACGGCGACGAATTTTGTGGAAGGCAATATGGGCAAGAAGTTTTCGGGGTTTACCCCGTTTATTTCAGCGCTGTTTGCACTTTCGGCGTTCAGCAGCCTGTCAAGCCTGCTGGGCTTTTATGCGCCGACTTCGGATCTCTCCACCCTGCTGGGCTGGGCGCTCATGGTTTTCTGTATGATTACTTATTACAAGATACGCTCCGGCGGAATCGGCGGGTATCTCAAAGGCTATGCACAGCCGATCCCGGTTTTGCTGCCGTTTAACATCATCAGCGAAATCGCGACACCGGTTTCCATGGCGTTCCGTCACTTCGGCAATATCGCGTCCGGTTCGGTTATTACCGGGCTGATTTACGCGTCGCTGGCTGTGCTGAGCCATGCGGTGCTGGGCTGGCTGCCCGGCTTCCTGGGGGAAATCCCGCTGTTCCAGCTGGGTATTCCCGCAATCTTCTCCATTTATTTTGATGTATTCTCCAGTTTCTTGCAGGCCTTTATCTTCTGTATGCTGACGATGATGTATATCTCATCCGCTGCAGAAACGGACGCATAAACTGTTGGAATGCTCCCGCAAACATTTATTTTGAGTCAGGATTATTTTTTAGGAGGAACTAATTATGTTGGAAAAAGCGATTATCTTAGGCTGTTCGGCTATCGGTGCAGGCCTGGCAATGATTGCCGGCATCGGCCCTGGTATTGGTGAAGGTTATGCGGTTGGTAAAGCCTGCGAAGCGATCGGCCGTCAGCCGGAGGCCAAGGGTGATGTTACCAGCACCATGCTGCTGGGTTGTGCGGTTGCGGAAACCACCGGTATTTACGGCTTTATCGTTGCGCTGCTGCTGATGTTCGTTACCCCGAATATGTTTATCGGCAAGCTGTAAGCCTTTCCTTACACCGTGTATAACACGGGCCCAAGAACCAGAAAGGAGGGCACTTATGCCGACATTGGATTTTATTTCCATTGATCCCTGGCGGATGATTATGCAGATCGGGAACCTGATCATCCTTTTTTTGCTGATGAAAAAATTCCTGTTTAAGCCGGTAAAGGCAATTCTGGATAAACGCCAGGCGGAGGTGGACTCGATGTATAACGAGGCCGCCGCTGCGGAAACCGCCGCAAAGGAGATGCGGGACGATTATGAGCAGCGGCTGGCTTCTGCCAAACAGGAGGCGGGCGAAATTCTCCGCGACGCTTCCCAGAAAGCGCAGCTGCGCAGTGAGGAGATGCTGGACGAAACACGCCAGCAGACTGCTGCGATGAAGGCCAAGGCCAGCGCGGAAATCGAGCAGGAGAAGAAAAAAGCCGCCAACGAAATCAAGGACGAGGTTTCCAGCATCGCGATGGATATTGCGTCCAAGGTGGTGGAGCGTGAAATTTCGGCAGCGGATCATGCCGCCCTGGTCGACGCGTTTATCAGCAATATGGGGGATGCGTCATGACAGAGATTTCCAAAGCTTACGGCGGCGCGCTGTATGATCTCGTCTCTGAAAATGTAGGGCTGGTAAGGGATATTGTTTTGGAGGAGCTGGCCGGTGTGCGGGATATTTTTGCAGAGCATCCCGCTTATCTCAAGCTTCTCGCTACTCCGGGGATTCCCAAAAAAGAACGGGAAGAAATTCTCGACGAAACCTTTGCGGGCCGGATTCATCCTTATTTGCTGAATTTTTTAAAGCTGCTCTGTATAAACGGCTATCTTGGCGAGCTGCCTTCCTGCGAAAAAGAGTACCGCCGCCGGTATAATGAGGCGCGCGGGATCTCGATCGCTTCGGTTACATCGGCTTCGCCGCTGACCGAAGAGCAGGAACAGCGTTTGAGCGAAAGCCTCAGCGACGCCACCGGCCGTACCGTTTTGCTGGAATGCCGGGTGGATCCCAGCTTGCTGGCCGGGATCCGGCTGGAACTCGACGGCAAACAGCTGGATGGCAGCGTGAAACACAGGCTGGACGCAATCCGGGCAAGGCTGTCCGGGATTATTGCGTAGCGGCTTAGAAGAAAGTTGGTGAAACAATGCAGTTAAAACCCGAAGAAATTTCGAAGATCATCAAGGCGCAGATCAAGAATTATGATAATAAGATCCAGCAGAGCGAGACCGGCACCGTTATCCTGGTGGGCGACGGTATTGCGCGGGCGCACGGGCTGGAAAACTGTATGGCAAATGAGCTGCTGGAGTTCCCGAACGGGGAATACGGCATGGCGCTCAACCTGGAGGAAAACTCGGTAGCGATTGTTATCCTGGGTTCCGATCAGGGTATCAAAGAAGGCGATGTGGTGAAACGCACCGGCCGCGTTGTTTCGGTTCCGGTGGGCCCGAACCTGATCGGCCGCGTTGTCGACTCGCTGGGCCAGCCCATTGATGGCAAAGGCCCGATTGAAGCGGCTGAATACCGTCCGATTGAGAGCAGTGCTCCTGGCATTATCGAGCGGAAAAGCGTCAGCGTCCCGCTCCAGACCGGTATCAAGGCGATTGACAGCATGATCCCGATCGGCCGGGGCCAGCGTGAGTTGATCATTGGCGACCGCCAGACCGGTAAAACCGTCATTGCAACGGATACCATCATCAACCAGAAGGGCAAGGACGTCATCTGCATCTATGTTGCAATCGGGCAGAAGCGGAGTACCGTTGCCCAGCTGGTAGAAAACCTCACCCTTGCCGGCGCGATGGATTATACCATTGTTGTTTCGAGTACCGCTTCCGAGCTGGCGCCTTTGCAGTATATCGCACCCTACAGCGGCTGTGCGATGGGTGAATATTTCATGGCGCAGGGCAAGGATGTCCTGGTCATTTACGACGACCTTTCCAAACACGCGGTGGCTTACCGTGCGCTTTCCCTGCTGATCCGCCGTCCTCCGGGCCGCGAGGCTTATCCGGGCGATGTCTTCTATCTGCACAGCCGCCTGCTGGAGCGTGCGGCCAGACTGGCGCCGGAATACGGCGGCGGTTCGCTGACAGCGCTTCCGATTATTGAAACCCAGGCGGGCGACGTTTCGGCCTATATCCCGACCAACGTCATCTCCATTACGGACGGGCAGATCTTCCTGGAAACCGAGCTGTTCCACAGCGGCGTTATGCCGGCGGTCAACCCGGGCATCAGCGTTAGCCGCGTCGGCGGCAACGCGCAGATCAAGGCTATGAAAAAGGTTGCCGGTACCCTGAAGCTGCTCTACAGCCAGTACCGCGAGCTCCAGAGCTTTGCCCAATTCGGCAGCGACCTGGACGCAGATACCAAGACCCGTCTCGCCCAGGGCGAGCGCATCGTTGAGGTGCTCAAGCAGAACCGCAATGCGCCGGTTCCGGTCGAGCTGCAGGTCTGCATCATTTATGCCGTTGTCAACAATATCCTCAAAGAGGTTGCCGTGGAGGATGTGCGTGAGTTCGAGCAGGGGCTGTATGAGTACATGACCTCCCAGCAGAGCGATATCCTGGCTGCAATCCGGGATACGGGGGATCTGTCCAAAGAAACAGCGGCAAAATTGGAAGAAGCTTTGAACCAGTATAAATCCGCTTTTTTGAAGACGAAATAACAGGGAGGTAACACAATGGCTGGAGCCTCCATGAAAGATATCAAGCTGCGTATCAAAAGTGTGGAAAGCACCATGCAGATCACCAAGGCAATGGAGCTGGTGGCGTCTTCCAAGCTGCGGCGGGCCAAGGAACGGGTGGAGCGCAGCCGCCCCTATTTCAACTTGATCCACCAAACCCTGACCGAGATCGCCTATTCCACCACGGAATTCAATTCGGATTTTATCCTGGAACGGCCGGTGAAAAAAGCCTGCTATATTGTGATCGCGGGGGACCGCGGATTGGCTGGCGGCTATAACAACAATATGTTCAAAGCGGTGATGGCGCATATCAGTGAGCTGACCGGGGACGGAAGGGAAGTCTGCGTGCTGCCGATCGGCAAAAAGGCGGTCGAATTTTTCGACCGGCGGAAAATCGAGATCCTGAGCCGGGATTATATGATTGCAGAAGATGTATCCATCCGGAACTGCTTTGAAATTGCCGGGCTGATTGCGGAAGAGTTCCGCAGCCGCAGGATTGACGCGGTCTATCTGGGCTATACGAACTTTGTTTCCATGCTGACCCAGGAACCCGCGGTGATCCGGATGCTCCCGCTGAAATATAACCGGAGCGAGGCCAAGGAACCAACCGGGCCCAAGGCGCTGACCATCTATGAACCCAGCTGTGAAGCGGTTTATGACGCGATTGTCCCGGAATATATTTCCGGTATGATCTACGGCGGGCTTTGCGAATCGGTTGCCAGCGAGCTGGGCGCGCGGCGTACCGCGATGGACGCGGCGAGCAAAAACGCCGGGGAAATGATCGAGGATCTGAGCCTGCGCTATAACCGTGCGCGGCAGGGTGCAATCACGCAGGAAATCACTGAAATTGTGGCGGGCGCAGAAGCCTGACCCCGCTTTCTTTTGAAGCGCTTTAACTATAGAATGGAAAAGGAGAACCCGTATGAGCGAACAACACATTGGCACAGTGGTGCAGATTATCGGCCCTGTGCTGGACATAAAGTTTGCCGACGGCGAGCTGCCCAGCCTGCTCAATGCAATTGAGATTGAGCAGGGCGACCGCAAGCTGACAGTCGAAGTAGCGCAGCATATCGGCGACGATATTGTGCGCTGCATTGCGATGAGCAGCACGGACGGGCTGGTCCGCGGTATGCAGGCCGTCGATACCGGCGCGCCGATCCGCGTGCCGGTCGGCGAACAGACGCTGGGACGCATTTTCAACCTGCTGGGGGAACCGGTGGACAATATGCCCCCGCCCGAAAATGCAGAAACCTGGCCGATCCATCGCCAGCCGCCTACCTATGACGAGCAGGAAAGCACCACCGAAATCCTGGAAACCGGCATTAAGGTCGTCGACCTGATCGCGCCCTATGCCAAGGGTGGTAAGATCGGTTTGTTCGGCGGCGCAGGCGTTGGCAAAACAGTCCTGATCATGGAGCTGATCAACAACGTTGCAAAGCAGCACGGCGGCTTGTCGGTATTCACCGGCGTGGGCGAGCGTACCCGTGAGGGGAACGACCTCTATAACGAAATGAAGGAAAGCGGCGTTATCAATAAAACGGCGCTGGTTTACGGTCAGATGAACGAGCCGCCCGGAGCCCGTATGCGGGTTGCGCTGTCCGGCCTGACCATGGCGGAATATTTCCGTGACCGTGAAAACCAGGATGTGCTGCTCTTTATTGACAATATCTTCCGTTTCACCCAGGCCGGCAGTGAGGTTTCCGCACTGCTGGGCCGTATGCCCAGTGCGGTTGGCTATCAGCCGACCCTGGCAACTGAGATGGGCGCTTTGCAGGAACGGATTACGTCCACGAAAAAAGGGTCTATCACCAGTGTCCAGGCGGTTTATGTCCCGGCGGACGATTTAAGCGACCCCGCGCCGGCAACGACCTTTGCCCATCTGGATGCCACAACGGTCTTGAGCCGGAGCATCTCCTCGCTGGGTATTTATCCGGCGGTAGACCCGCTGGAGTCCAGCAGCCGGATCCTAACCCCTGACGTCGTCGGTACCGAGCATTACGAAGTTGCCCGGGACGTCCAGCGTATCCTTCAGCGGTATAAGGAATTGCAGGATATCATTGCGATCATGGGTATGGATGAGCTTTCCGAAGAGGATAAGCTGACCGTATCCCGCGCGCGGAAGATCCAGCGTTTCCTGTCCCAGCCGTTCAGCGTAGCGGAACAGTTCACCGGGATGGAGGGCAAATATGTCCCGCTGAAAGAAACGATTCACGGCTTCCGCGAAATTATCGACGGGAAGCATGACGACCTTCCGGAGTCGGCCTTCCTGTTCGTAGGCACGATTGAGGAAGCCGTAGAAAAAGCCAAGACGATGGGCGCCTGACCGTCTGCCAGAAAAGGAGTAAACGCCAATGACGACATTTCAATTACAGATCGTCACGCCGGACGGCCTGCTTTTTGAGGGCGAAGCCGAGCGGCTGGTGGCGCGGACCATCGACGGGGACGTCTGCATTCTGGCGCGGCATACCGAGTATGTAACCGCTTTGGGAATGGGGCAGGCCCGCGTTACAATTGACGGGAAGGTACGCAAGGCGGCTTGTATCGGCGGGATGCTGAGCGTTTCAGGCGGTCGGGTGCGGATTGTGGCGACCACCTTTGAGTGGGCGGAGGAGATTGACCTGGAGCGTGCGCAGCGTGCCCGTGAGCGCGCGGAAGAACGTCTGAAGCAGCAAAAGGATACCCGTGACATTCAGCTTGCGGAGGCAAAGCTCAAGCGGGCGCTGGTTCGTTTGAACGCGAGCCGCTGAGGAATAATTGGATGCAAAAACAGCTTCTCTTTTCAGAGAAGCTGTTTTTATGTTTTTTTGTGGGAGAGAGCGGCATTGATGCTGGCCTGTACGCATGACAGCCCCCAGACCTGCTTTCTGTAATGCCCTAGAAGCAGAAGCTCCTACGGTCTGCAACCCGGTCACCTACGCTGATCGGGGATCCAAGGGGACTCCCTTGGCGCATTTCTTTCCCCCATTTCTTTGGGCGTCCAAAGAAATGGGGCGGGGTGTGGGGCGAGGAGCCCCACAAATCGGCGGTGCGCGGGAGGGCGATTTGTCCGGCCATCCCTATCCATTCATTTTTTTATTCTGGGTGCGCCCCAGGATATAATCCACGCTGACCCCGTAGAAATCCGCCAGCGCGCATAAAACCGAAGGAGGGATCATCCGCTGGCCGCTTTCATAATAGGCATAGGTGCGCTGGGGCAGGTTGATCGCCCGGCCTACCTGCTCCTGGGTCAAGTCCGCGTCCTCGCGCAGATTCCGGATCCGGTCATATCGTTTCATTTCTATCACCGCATTCAGTATATCCTTCCGTCAGGGCTCTGTTCCGTCCTCCTCCTGGCGCACTTCCTGAACGGCCGCCCGCACAGCGGCAATGACAAACGCGGAAAAGGTACAGTCTTTCCCTTGAATAAGCTGTTCAACATCTTGGATGAGATTGTTCGGGAAGCGGATTGTTTTGTTGGTCGTTGGGGGAATCGATGGAATTTTAAAGTTCATCACTTTATGCCTCGCAATATAACTGTTTTGCAATTAGTGTAAGGTATAAAGTTTGGAAAATAAGCATTGCGTTTGCAATGCTTATTTGGTATACTCAATATGAGGTGATCGAATGCCGGATTATAAGGAAATGTATTTAACGCTTTTCCGTGCCTGTGAACAGGCGGTTCAGGTGCTGATTAAGGTGCAGCAAGAGTGTGAGGAGATGTATATTGATGCAAACAATCCCAAACGGATATTCCTATTGGAAGATAGAAAAAGCATGGAGAAGTAATTTCTCCATGCTTTTTGTCAGGTAAAGGTCGTATCCTTTCATTCCAGGAACCCGCCGCCCAAGAGCAGTTCCCCCTGGTAGATCACCAGGGATTGTCCCTTCGCAACGGCCCGCTGAGGCGTTTGAAAGACTACCCGCGCTGTTTCCCCCGGGCCGGGGAAAATCTCCGCCGGGACTGGCGGCGCCACTGACCGGATTTTCACCTCCGCCGGAAACGGCTCCTTTGGAAAAATGCCGCTGGTAAAGGTCACGCTGGAAAGCAGCGCCTCGGATACCGTATCCTGTCCGGCGTCTGCCAGATAAATCCGGTTGGATTCCGGGTCGATTTCCCGCACGAAAACCGGCCGTCCCAACGCGATGCCCAGCCCTTTCCGCTGGCCTACCGTATAATGAAGCAGTCCCCGGTGCCGTCCGCAGGCCCGGCCATCCGGTGCGATGAAATCGCCTTCCGGCATCTTTCCGGCGGCGGATTCGATAAAGGCAGCGTAGTCGTTCCCTTCGATGAAACAGTTTTCCTGGCTGTCCGGCTGTTCGGCGGCGGAAAGCCCTGCCGTTGCCGCCATTTCCCGGACAAAGGGCTTTTCCAGATCCCCGATCGGGAAGATCAAACGGGAAAGTTCCCGCTGTCCCAGCCGGTACAGCATATAGGACTGATCCCGTTTCCTATTCAGGCTCCTCCGGACCGAGTAGATACCGTTCTGTTCGACGATACCGGCATAATGCCCGGTCGCGGCATAGGCACAGCCCTGACGGTCGGCTTCCTCCAGCAGGGCGCGGAATTTGATCTTCGGATTGCAGAGAACGCAGGGATTTGGCGTCCGTCCATTCTGGTATTCCTCGATAAAATACCGGATAACGGTTTCCCGGAACTCCTCCCGAAGATCCAGCACAGTCAGTGGGATCCCCAGGGTTTGCGCGGCGGCCCGTGCGGCGGAAACCGCCTTTTCGTGCAGCTCGGACATCCGCATGACGGCGGCGGAAACCTCCCATCCTTCCTGCTGAAGCAGATGCGCACAGGCCGCGGAATCTACCCCGCCGGAAAGGGCAAGCAAGACCTTCCCCGGCTTGTTAATGACAGCAGTGTCCATCGCATTCACCCGAGATTTCCCCCACCAGCGGGGTGGGATCCACGCCGTTACGGCGGTAGTAGTCCGCTAAGGCCGTCTTGATGGCCTGTTCTGCCAACACCGAGCAGTGCAGCTTGGCCGGCGGAAGCCCATCCAGCGCTTCTACAACGGCTTTATTGGTCAGCTTGAGGGCTTCTTCAATGGTCTGGCCCTTGATGAGTTCGGTTGCCATGGAACTGGTCGCAATCGCCGCGCCGCACCCGAAGGTCTTGAAGCGGACATCCGCGATCTTCCCGTCCTCAATTTTCAGGAACATTTTCATGATATCGCCGCACTTGGCGTTCCCGACCTCGCCGACGCCGTCCGGGTTTTCCAGCTCGCCGACGTTTCGGGGGTTGGCGAAGTGATCCATGACTTTTTCACTGTATAGCATTTTGGGATTCTCCTTTTCTTTTTCAATAGGGGGGTTAGCCCTGCCAAACCGGGCTCATGGCGCGCAGGGTATGGATCACCTGCGGGATACATTCCAGAATATAATCAATCTCGGCGTCCGTTGTGCTTTCACTTAAAGAAAGGCGGAGCGAGCCGTGTGCAATTTCATGAGGCAGGCCGATAGCCAGCAGTACATGGGAGGGGTCCAGGGATCCCGAAGTGCAGGCCGATCCGGAGGAAGCGCAGATCCCCATCATATCCAGCCGGAGAAGAAGGGCTTCCCCCTCCACGGCTTCAAAGGAAATGTTGACGTTGCCAGCCAGCCGCTGTTCACGCCCACCGTTCAGCCGGGTTTTGGGGACGGCTGTCAGGATCCCGTCAATCAGACGCTCCCGGAGGCGGCGGATTTTTTCGGTACGCGCGGGGATATCCTGGGCAGCCAGCTCGATGGCTGCGCCCAACCCCACAATGGAGGCCAGGTTTTCGGTACCTCCCCGGCGGTTGCGCTCCTGGGCGCCGCCGTCGATCAGGTTGGGGATCCGTACGCCATTCCGGCAATAGAGCACGCCCACCCCTTTAGGCGCGTGGATTTTATGCCCGGAAAGGGAAAGCAGGTCGATTTTTTGGGCGGCAGTGTCAATTTCCAGATTGCCCACAGCTTGGACCGCATCCGTATGGAAGAGTACGCCGGCTTCCCGGCAGACCGCCCCAATTTCCGGGATAGGCTGGACGGTGCCGATTTCGTTATTGGCGTACATTACGCTGACGAGTGCGGTTTGTTCGGTAATAGCGGCGCGCACCTGCTCCGGTGAAACATAGCCCTCCGGGCTGACGGGCAGATAGGTGACGGTAAAGCCCTGCTTTTCCAGCTTTTGCGCCGAATGCAGGACAGCATGATGTTCAAAAGCGGTGGTAATCAGATGGGTTTTCCCTTTGGCGCGGGCACTTTCCATCACACCTTTCAGCGCCCAGTTGTCGCTTTCGGTACCGCTGCCGGTGAAATAAATTTCCGTGGGCTGCGCGCCAATGGCGGACGCGACCTTCTGGCGCGCGATTTCGATGGCTTTTCGTGCTTCCCGCCCAATGGAATAGATGCTGGACGGATTGCCGTAATGCTCTTTTAGATACGGGAGCATTGCTTGGAATACGGGCTCGCTGACGGCAGTAGTAGCAGCGTTGTCCGCATAGACAAAACGGTTCATATAAGAACCCTCCTTACAGGATCATGGATAAAAAAGATCGGTTTCATTGAAAAACGGGAATACAGCCGCTGGTTCCCGGGGAAACCGGGATTGTATTACTTCCGAATTTTTAATTCGGAAGTAATATTTTTGAGGTCTCTTTATTATATACCTATTTAGTGGCATTAGTCAATACGAGTTCCGAATTGTTACAAATATAGTCAACACACTTGAAAAAACGCAATTTGCGTTTTTTCAGCCAGCGGGCTATGACCGCTGGCTGTGTGCTCCGCACACCAGTGTTAACGATGAAGCCCGAACCAAGTCCGCTTCTGCGGCCGCCTGCGGCGGAAAACCGCCGCAGGCTTCAAAAGAATCATTTTGATTCTTTTGAAGTGTTTCGACTATAGCGTTGATAGTATTGGACTGCCAGTTGGTCGCAGCGTTCGTTCTGAGGATGCCCGGCGTGCCCCTTCACCCATTGAAAGTCAACCTGATGGACCTCCAGCAGTTCCAGCAGGCGCTGCCAGAGGTCTGGGTTCAGCGCTTTCTCTTTTTTGTTCCGCATCCAGCCCTGTGAACGCCATTTTTTTGCCCAGCCCAGCGTTACCGCATCAACAATATACTTTGAATCCGTTGTCAGCACGACTTTGCAGGGGCGTTTGAGCGCGGAAAGCGCTTCGATGACCGCAGTAAGCTCCATCCGGTTATTGGTGGTCTGAGGTTCTCCTCCGGAAAGCTCGCGGCGATGACCGCCGTATTCCAATACCGCGCCCCAGCCGCCCGGCCCCGGATTGCCGCTGCACGCGCCGTCTGTATAAATATTCACCTGGTTTGACATGAGGTTTTTCCTTTCATGGTGCTTTTATGCCGCAATTTTGGAAATACTGGGTCTATTATACCCGAAAACTTGGTTTCTTACAAGGGAATTTGTCTGAAACCCGCGCCTGTTTCAGTTTGTGGGGTTTCGCGCCCTGTGCCCCCGTCGATTGTGGGGCTGCGCGCCCCACACCCCGCCCCATTTCTTTGGACGCCCAAAGAAATGGGGGAAAGAAATGCGCCAAGGGAGTCCCCTTGGATCCCCGATCAGCGTAGGCGACCGGATTGCAGACAGTAGGAGCCTCTGCTTCTAGGGCATCACAGAAGGCGAGTCTGGTATTGGACTGATTTTTCCAGGAGGTTTGCACGGGGGCATTTCAGGGTATTTTACCTCCGAGGGCTTTATTCGGCCGGAAAAACACAAAAACCCGCGTCCGTTTCCATCTGGGAATAGAAACGGACGCGGAGCTTGTATGAAGATGGGTTCCCCCAATATTGGCCAAAATCAACTCGTCTGCTGAACAATAATCCCCTCGCAGATTTGCTGCTGCGTCACGATGCTGGAAATACCAGCGATCAGGAGAGTGAGGAGATTGATGAGTGTTTGCAGTTCGTCCTGATTCAGCTTGGAGGCAAACAGGACGGCCAGGGAAGTGGCAATACTAAAAACGCTTTCTGGGGATGTACAGTGAGGGAGATTATTTGCAGTCGTTTGGGGATTGGGGGTTCTTGCTTCTTCTGGAGAGGAACTGACACGTGAAGTCTGGCGGTTTTCATTGGAAGAAGCGGAGGGGAAATCCGCTCTGGTCTGACCACTGGTTTGCGCAGACATATTCCGACCGTCAGCCATGTTCCAGCCCCCCTTTTTTCTGTTCATTCGCCGAAGCCGGCGCTCTTTCTTGCCGTATTCTATGAAAATACGTGCGGAAAGGTTCCTGCACCAAGGGGACGTGCAAAAACAAAAGAAAAATAAATTTGCAAAGATGTCCGGTTTCAGACGAATCTGCACAGATTGGAGAATGCAATCGCTTTTATAATCATGGAAAGGCAAAGGATACAGCGGTTTTACCGGAGAAGGAAATCTTCCACCAGGTCCTCAAAATGTGCAAGCTGGGCCTGTTGTTCTTCCAATTCCCGGGCAAACTGTTCCACCTCGCCGCGGTTGCAGGAGATATCGGGGATACGAAGCTCCTCTACAGCACGGATTCCATAAGAATCGTAGGTTCCGTTTTCAGGATCGCTGTAGGTTTCTTTGAATACCAGAAAGTTAACCAATGTGATGATTCTCCTTTGAACACGGAAATGAAAAAGGGATATGCAGATTAAAATGAAACGTTTCGCCCTCCTTTGTGTCATAGTATCTTTTCTAGAAAAATTGACAGGTTTATTATAACATAATCCCTTGTCGAAATTTGGCGAAGTATGGGTGTGATTCTATATTTTGTGATTATTCCACCGATTTTTATGCAGATATTGTTTTAAAAAGAGAAAATCTGCGCTTATATATTTACAAGCACAGATTTTTTACAGGGTGTTATCGGCAGTAGTTTACAATATAATTTTCAATTGCGTCGGAGATGATCTGCCGTGCTTCGTTGGCGCCGGCAACATCGTCTACTGCGGTTTTTTTGTTTTCCAGCTCCTTGTATACAGTAAAGAAATGCTGCATTTCCTCAAAAATATGCCCAGGCAGCTCCGAAATATCCTGATAAGTGTTGTAGTTCGGGTCATGGTAGGGAACGGCGATAATTTTTTCGTCATTGCGGCCGTTATCGATCATCTTCAAAACGCCGATCGGATAACAGCGCACCAGGGTCAGTGGGATAATCGGCTTGGAGCAGAGGACAACAACATCCAGCGGATCGCCGTCATCGCCGTAGGAACGGGGAATAAACCCGTAATTAGCCGGATAATGCATCGATGTATGAAGGATCCGGTCCAGCATCAGCATACCGGTTTCCTTATCCAGCTCATATTTTTCCTTGCTTCCCTGCGATATCTCAATAACAGCCATAAAATCAGTCGGTGTAATCCGTTTTGGGCTGATGTCGTGCCAAATGTTGCTCATGGTTTCTCCTCCTTGGGTGTTCCTATAGTCAACGCACTTGAAAAGAAGCCAATGCTTCTTTTCAACACTGCGGCATGATATGCCGCAGTGGGCCGTGAAGCGGCCATGCGGTAGGGCTTCATAGACGGCGCACCGCGCATTTTATGCGCGGACAGGCAAAGCCTGACCCTCCAATCGGGTATCGATTTGAGGGTGTGCCGACTATAACGCCAGATGATTTTCTTTGAAAATATCATATCATGCGGCTGAAACAAAGTCAAGGAAGGGTTCCGCTCGTCTCTTTTAAGAAAAGTGTTGCTGGGTATAAACTCCGTTGATTTTGCTAAAGCGTCCATCCATCTTCATACGGAAATGAGTTGGGAGCAGTTTGGCCCATTTTGAATCCTTGCAACAAGCAAGGGAATATTATATGATAATTATGATGATTTTTCGAAAAGCAACCGCCGGCTGCGGAAGTTTCAATAGTCGTTGATAGTGTGCCACGGAGGATTGCGGTATAGTTTTGATCAGGAGGTAAAGTTGATGGTGTCTGAAAAAATATATACACTCAGACGGAAGAGCGGGCTGTCACAAGAACAGCTTGCAGAAATAATTGGCGTTTCAAGGCAGGCAATATCAAAATGGGAAGGAGGCTTATCCGTTCCGGAAAGTGAAAAGCTTATAGCAATCAGCGAATATTTCAATGTCACGCTGGACTATCTGTTGAAAGATGATGCTGACCATATTCAGGAAAGAGAACAGCAAACAACAAATGGACAATCGTTCAAAAGTCACAATGGGATGCTGTTGGGAATCATCACTTGTGTTGCGGGAATTATCGGTTTGGTTATATGGGGGCTAATTTCCATTTTGAATCCTCCAATATCAAACCAAATCAGCGAGTCTTCTACAATATATATTGACGGGAACGGCATTTTTCTTGTTATCTGCATTGTAGCTGTCATCTGCGGTGCCAGCTTTATCCTCAGAGGCAAAAAATGAAAGGAGACGTTTGTATGAAGAACCTTAGTACTCTTTTTGGTATTTCGGCAATTTTGCTGTCCAATGTAATGTGTGGAGTCGTTGGATTCAACTATGGTAAAATGGTGTGGGGCATTGAAAAGGCTGGATATAGTGCTCCTGCCAGTACTGCGTTACTTCTGAGCATCCCATATCTCATCGGCATCGTTGTTTGTGGGGTTTTGGCGTTTGTTTTTAGAAAAAGAAAGCAGACATCAATCAAGGAGAATAAAGTATAACATCAGGAGAGATACAGGGTGATTGATTTAATTCAGTCACCCTGTATTTCTACACTTCATATCTGGCACTTCGATTAAAAATTTGAAAAGTTGGGCGTTAGCAACACCAATCTGAAAAGGGAATTCCACTCTGCCTTTTTATTGGCTGCTGCCGGAAGCCAGATCCGTTTTCCAAAGCCCGTGAAGGTTGCAGTAGGCATATACGGCCACAGGTTTTTCCTTTCCCAACGGAAACTCCGCCCGGGGAGGTTCGGAGGAGGAAAGCGGGTGGAAGCGCCCGCAGCAGGAGGTTTCCAGGTAAATCCATTGGATGGAATGTTCCTCCGTCATGGGGTGTTCCGCGGAGCCGACACAGACATGGACGCAGCCGTCATAGATCTTGGCTACGGGGAGATGTTTTTCCGTTGCTCCCTCTGTGGTATTGGGCGTCAGCTCGCTCATTGGCGCGCCGCAGCAGTTGGGCGTTACACCGGTTTCATTCAGCGTCTGCACCAGGCTGCTGCAATGGGCGCAATAAAAAAATTTCGGTGGCTGTTTCATGGTTGGTTCATCTTCCTTTCTTATAGTCAACGCACTTGAAAAGAAGCATTGGCTTCTTTTCACCACTGCGGCATGATGCCGCAGCGGGCAGCGAAGCGGCCATGCGGTAGGGCTTCATAGACGGCGCGCAGCGCATTTTATGCGCGGACAGGCAAAGCCTGACCCTTCAATCGGGTGACGATTTGAGGGTGTGCCGACTATAAACGGGCTTTTCGCCCTTCAGGAAGAAGTATTCCCCACGTATTGGCAATTTATAGTCAGGGATGCTCAAAAAGTGAAAAAAAGTTGCTTTATCCTTGGCTGTTCTCCGCAATGACTCGGAACTCCGACCGCAGCGGCAGATCAAGGGCGCTCCGTCCGGCAAAGACGTCGAAATCCCCGGGCTCCACCACCCATTCGTACGCCGCGTTCAGGAAGCGGAGTTCCTGAAATCCAAGCCGGAAGCTCAACTGGCGGCTTTCTCCCGGATCCAGGCCGATCCGCTGGAATCCTTTCAGCTCCAGCGTCGGGCTGACCAGGGAGGTGAACCGGTCGTTCAGGTAAAGCTGGGCGACCTCCTCTCCATAGCGGTCCCCGGTATTGGTGACGGTAAAGGAAATTTCGATTTCCCCATCAGCTGGGATTTCCGCCGCGGAGAGATGCAGGTCGGAATAGCTGAATTGGGTATAACTCAGCCCATAGCCGAAGGGATAGAGAGGGTTCCAGTCCATCTCTACATATTTTTTGCCTCCGGCTGGCTTCCGTCCATAATGGCAGGGGATCTGGCCGACATGGCGGGGGTAGGAGATCGGGAGGCGCCCGGAGGGGTTTACCTCGCCAAATAGGATTTCCGCAGCAGCCTGGCCGCCCATCAGCCCGTTAAATCCGGCTTGCAGGATTGCTGGGATGTGGGCCTGTTCCCACAGGCAGGAAACCGGACGTCCGGTATTCAATACCAGGACAACCGGCGTCCCGGTGGCATAGACCGCCTTGAGGAAATCCAATTGCTTCCCCGGCAGGTCCAGCGTAATCCGGTCGAAATTTTCCCCGCTGGTTTCGGCGGAGTCCCCCAATGCAACGATAGCGATCTCGGCTTGCTTGGCCAGCTCCAGCGCACGGTCGATGGTTTCCAGCCCGGAATCACATCCGAAGATAACCCGGGGCGCCCGCGCGTCGTTTCGGAATTCGATTTTGACTTCATAGCTTTCCCCGCGTTTCAGGCAGACCGGTACCATCTGATTGGCATCCTTTTCTTCCCAGCCGTCCACCAGCAGCTCCCCGTTGAGCCAAAGGCGCATACTGTCCGGCGTGCTCAGTCCCAGCCGTCCTTCAAAGGTGGAGCCCAGCCGGATGGTGCCGGTCCAGCGGACGCAAAACCCGTTGGAATCCACCTTATCATCCGGCGGGAGATAGATCCAGTTGAAATTGATCTGGGGATCGAGCCGAGTCAAAACCGGTTCGCCGGAAAAGTCGGAGCCGTTGAAATATTCCCCGGTAAATCCATAGTCATGCGGGGCGATTCCGGCCTCGGGACGGGGAGAGGGATGCACCCACCAGCGTTCGACCGGACGGATTTCCGACCCCAGGATGTTGCAGCCCTTGTCAATCAGCAGCTCTGCCTCGGGCAGCAGCGCACGGATCCCGTCCGCCAAGGTCACGGCGGGTTCATCCGGCTCGATAAAATAGTCCCCAAAGACCGGCTTATCGGCATTAGGGCCGAGCAGCGCAATCTTTTTCAGGGTTTTCGGCAGCGGAAGGAGGTTCCCCTCATTTTTCAGAAGCACGGCGGATTTGCGGGCAATTTCCAGCGCGGTTTCCCGATGGGCGGCGCAGCGGGCACGCTCTCCGGAAAGGGACTCATCGGTAAAGGGCTGCTCGAACAGGCCCAGCGCGAATTTACAGCGGAGGACGCGGGAAACCGACAGGTCGATATCCGCCATTTCAATACCGCCCTCTTCCAGCAGCTCTTTCATCAGGCGGCGGTAGTCCTCATGGGAATAGTCGGCCAGCTGAACGTCTACACCAGCTTTGACCGCCTTTTTCAGTGCTTCTTTGGGGGAATCGGCGGAAGCATGGGCGGTGTGCTGCATAATGATGGCCGTCATATCTGCGCGGACGAAGCCGGGCATCCCCCACTCCTCCCGAAGCACCTCGGTGAGGAGGTTTCGGTCGGAGATCACCGGCTGCCCGTCGATGGAGTTATAGGAGGCCATTGCGTTGAACGCGCCGGCTTCCCGAACGGCGGCTTCAAAGACCGGCATACAGTAAGAGAATACATCGTGACGGCCCATGGTGGTCGGCGCGCAGTTCAGCCCGCCGATCGGGTTCCCATAGCCGGTGTAGTGCTTCAGCTCGGAGAGAACGTGCCGGTCGGTTTTCAGGTCGTCCGGGGAGTCCCCCTGAAGCCCCCGGACGACGGCAGCCCCCATTTTGGCGGAAAGATACGGATCTTCGCCGCAGGTTTCCTCGGTGCGGCCCCAGCGGGGATCCCTGGCCAGATCCAGTACCGGCGCCCAGATTTCGTGGATCCCTTTGGCGCGGGCCTCCGCCGCAACGCCTTCCCCCATCCGGCGGGCCAGCGCAGGCTCGAAGGAGGCTGCCATGGTGATTTGCTGGGGGTAGATGGTGCAGTCCGGACGGAACAGCCCGTGCAGCCCTTCTTCCGAAATCAGGAAAGGGGTGCCGAGCCGGGTCTGCTCCTTCGCATATTTTTGCAGGATGTTGTAGCAGCGGGCATCCCCTTCCCGGCGTTGGAGCCGTTCGCGGCAGTAGCTCCGATCCGGCTCGGGGACTTTTTCCCAGTCAATGCCCATCAGGTCCTGATCGATTTGATCCAGTTTTTCCTCCAGCGTCATTTGGGCGATCAGCGCGGAAATTTCCTTGGAAAAGGAATGGCGGTCGGTTTTCATAGCATTTCATCCTTCCTGTTTTGTAGGTTCGACGGCTTGATTGTCTGCATTATATAGAAAAGAAGCGGGATTTTCAAGAGGCACGCGGCACACAACAGAAAAAAGGCTCCCCTTTGGCCGTGGCCAGGGAAGCCTTTTGGTTTTATTCAGCTGTTCAATCGCTTCGGCTTCATGGCCGGCGTCCAGGGGGGAAGCGGGTCAGAACCTCTCATGCCTTTATTTTACAGCTGTAAAGAAGAACCTGCGGAAGCCAAGCATCACTTCCCCGCTGTTCTGAAGGGGATAAGCCGCTTTTGCGCGCTCCAAGATTTCATTCTCAAATGCCCTTCCATGCGCTTGGTCCAAACAATCGAGATAAGGGCGGAGCCGCGTACCCTTTACCCAATCCACCAGCGCCCGGTGATCTGGGAGCGGATGATAGTAGTGAATCTCCCACAGATCAAACGAGGAGGAACAGGCGGTCAGAATGTTAAAATATTCCGCCGGTGTAAGCGTTTCATTCGGCTGGAGCTTTACCTTTTGCAGCCCCCATTTGGCTTCTGCAGCGATCTCTTTTATAATTTGAAACAACGGTTCTTCGCCGTTCATCGGGACCTGGACCGCCAAAACACCTTTTTCGTTTAACTTACTCATCAGAGCCGGGATCAGAGCCGTATGATTCGGAATCCATTGCAGACAAGCGTTGGAGAACAGCAGATCATACTTCCCTTCCAAATCCAAAGCATCGCAAAGCTTAAATTTCAGCCTGGGATACCGGGCTTTTGCCTTTTCAATCATGTTGGGGGATGAATCGATCCCGACCAGCTCTGCCTTTGGAAAATATTCTGCGACCGCAGAGGTGCTGTTTCCCGGCCCGCAGCCGATATCCGCGATCGTATGGGGAGCATCAGATTTTAGGCGCATAAGCAGATCTCTTACCGGTTGTGTCCGCTGCTTTTCAAATTTCAAATATTGCAAAGAGTTCCAGTCTGACATGATCGATTCCTCCAATTTTACAGGCGTATACGCCCGGGAAAGGTGATGACGGGATTGGCCCGCCCGTTTTTTCAGATTTGTACAACCTCTGTCTGGGTTTGGAACGGCGAAGGCTCCACGGTCTGGTATTCCCGCAGAAGGCCTGCGTAGATCAGCTCCTTGTCCTCCAGCTCGTAAAAATAGGAGGGGCGGTAGGTATGGATGTCCCGGGCAATGGGACGGATCCCGCAAAGCTGGATGGCTTCGGCTACGAATTCAGAGCAGAAATAGGTGTTTTTCCGTGCGATAGAGAATCCCAGCCGGGTAGCGATCATCCCCAATACATTATAGTGGAACTGATCCTTGGCGGCGTAGCAATCCTCCAGGTAATTTTTGGTGCGAAGATAGACTTCCCGGCTGACAGGCAGACGGTAAACCTCCGCGTAAGTATCCGAAAAGCGGGCATAGAAGCCCCGGTCGCGGTCTTCCTGTACGAATCCTCCGTAAAAAGCGTTGTATAAATACCGCCTGCCAAAGCTGTACATACAATGCAGGGAGGGTTCGACCGCCAAGCTGCTGTGATTGATCCGGTCGCCGGTGAAGCGCTTGATCAGCTTGGCCGGAAGCGAGCTGGAGCTTGATAAAATCAAATAAACGTAATCCTGCATCCGGGATTTCTCCTTTCTGGCCCTAAAGGTTGGGTTTTATGGGGCAGCTGTCAAAGCCTGCCTTTATACGATCCAATAGAAAAACCATGTATGTCGTACGAATTCCCCATAAAACGATGCAGTCGTTTTATGGGGCCGCAGCCGCCAAGAATGTTGTCAATACTTTTCTTGGGGCGCATTACGCCGCGATAAAAAGATTTTAATCTTTTTATCAAGAAATAGTATTAGAGTCTGTTTTAAAACTCCGAAAAACCGTCTTTTTATCCAGTGACAAACGGTTTCTGTGTTAAAAATCCTCGAAAGGCGACAGCCTTTCTTGCGGTTTTCGTCTTGAAACCGCCCGCCCTGAACAAAAATACTGGCATTTCTCTGGTTTTGAAACAGACTCTAGAGCCTGTTCAAGAGCTCAGCGTGTACGGGATGGCGGAGAGATTTTGAATAGGCTCTTAGTATACCAGGGAATCCGACCGGATGCAACGGAAAGCGGCCTGTTTTCACAAATTCCCACCCGGCTCGGTGCGAAGGATCCCCTGGTAATCAAAGGCGGGGATAAAGCTTTCTTCTGCGGAGGAACCCTCCTGGATAAACCCGTTTTCGATCCCGAGCTCTGCCGCGAAATCGACGAAGTCGTCATATTCTTCGGGGGAAACCCGGCGGTTCAGCTCCGGGAAGCCGGGTACGTGGTTCAACGGAGTATATTGGCTCATCAGGCTGTAAAAGATCCGATTCCCATACCGCTCGAACACCCGGCGAAGCAGAGCCTTCCCGTCCTCCAGCAGGCCGGGAAGGAGCAGGTGGCGAAGGATCACTCCCCGCTGCATGGCCGGGAATCCACCGTCCGGCGGGGATTCGTCAAATACCGGTTCTCCAGCCTGAAGGGCCATTTCCTCCAGCGCCGCCCAAGCCCAGCGCGGATAATCCGCCGCGTCTGAATATCTCCCCGCCATCCTGGAAGAGAGATACTTGAAATCAGGCAGGTAAATATCCACCAATCCGTTCAGACGGCGGAGGCTTTCCGGCTTTTCATAGCCGCTGCTATTCCAGACAACCGGGATGCTCAGACCCTGAATTTTGGCCCGCTCCAGTGCTTCCGCAATCTGGGGAAGATAGTGGGTCGGTGTGACCAGGTTGATGTTCCGGGCAGATTGGGACTGAAGCTCCAAGAAGATTTCCTCCAGCCGTCCTTCCGGCAGTTCCAGCCCGGACATATTGGCGCTGATTTCCCGGTTCTGGCAGAAAACACATCCCAGGCTGCACCCGGAGAAAAAGACCGCTCCTGAGCCGCTTTCTCCGGAAAGGCAGGGCTCTTCCCAGAAGTGCAGGGCGGCGCGGGCCGCTTTGATCTTAGCCCCAGCCCCGCAGAAGCCGGTCTGTTCCTTCAGTCGGTTGACCCCGCATTCCCGCGGGCAGATCCGGCAGCAGCGCAGCAGGGCGGCGGTTTCTTGTGTCATGGTGTCCCTCCTGAAAAAGGGAAGGCCCTCTGCAAGGGCCCTCCGTTTGATTATACGCTTGTTTCATATAGTTGGCGCACTTGAAAATCTGGCACCCGATTTTCAAGTCAGGCTTTGCCTGGCATAAAATGCGCTGCGCGCCGTCTATGAAGCCCTGCCGCATGATACCGCAGTGTTGAAAAGAAGCCAATGCTTCTTTTCAAGTGTGTTGGCTATAAACAGCAGTATTCTGAAATGCTTAAAGGTTCCCCGTCAGTCATGCTCCGAATGCGGGGCTCTTGCTGCTCCCAGACCCCCGGGCACCCTGTGCAGCAGGGAGGCCTTCCTGCTGTCTAGCCGCCCCGGTCTGTGCCGGAGGAACGTTTCGACAGCTCGAAGCGGGATCCTTTTACGAGGCAGCTTTCCGTCTGGCTATTGAATCACTTTGTCCCGTACTTCGGCAGTCAGCTTTTCGATCAGCGCTTCCAGGCCCAGCTGGCCAATATCGCCGTCCTTCCGGGAACGGATGCCGACGCTGTTCGCCTCGACCTCCTTGTCCCCGACAATCAGCATATAAGGCACCTTTTCCAGCTGGGCTTCCCGGATCTTATAACCGATCTTTTCACTGCGGCTGTCCAGCTCGACCCGGAATCCCGCCTGGCTCAGACGGTCGGAAACAGCCTGGGCATATTCATGCTGGCGTTCGCTGATCGGCAGGATTTTCACCTGGGTGGGCGCCAGCCAGAGTGGGAACGCCCCCGCATATTTTTCGATGAGCAGGGCCAGCGTCCGCTCATAGCAGCCAATCGAGGTGCGGTGGATGATATACGGGTTCTTTTTACTGCCGTCCATATCGACATATTCCATCCCGAATTTCTCCGCCAGCAGCTGGTCGATCTGGATGGTAATCAGCGTGTCTTCCTTGCCATGGACGTTCTTGATCTGGATATCCAGCTTAGGCCCATAGAATGCCGCCTCGCCGACCCCGACAGCATAGGGAATGTCCAGATCATCCAGGATCTTCTTCATAATAGACTGGGCCTCATCCCACTGTTCCGGCGTCCCGATGTATTTCTCCCGGTCCTCTGGATCCCACTGTGAGAACCGGTATGAAATATCCTCATATAACCCCAGGGTTTTGAGCATATAGATCGCCAGCTCCAGACAGTTCTGGAACTCCTGTTCCAACTGGGAGGGCAGGCACATCAGGTGCCCTTCCGAGATGGTGAACTGGCGTACCCGGATCAGGCCGTGCATCTCGCCCGAGCTTTCGTTGCGGAAGAGGGTCGAGGTTTCATTATAACGCAGCGGCAGATCCCGGTAAGAGCGTTTTTTGCTGAGGTAGGCCTGGTATTGGAAGGGGCAGGTCATGGGGCGGAGGGCAAAGACTTCGCTGTCCTTGGACTCGTCGCCCAGGACGAACATCCCTTCTTTATAATGGTCCCAATGCCCTGAAACCTTATAAAGGTCGCTTTTGGCCATATAGGGGGTCTTGGTGAGCTGCCAGCCCCGGCGCTGCTCCTCGTCCTCGACAAAGCGCTGGAGCAGTTGGAGCACCCGGGCCCCTTTGGGCAGGAGGATGGGCAGGCCCTGCCCGATCAGCTCCGAGGTGGTAAAATAACCCAGCTGCCGCCCGAGCAGGTTGTGATCCCGCCGTTTGGCTTCTTCCATCCGGGCCAGGTGTTCTTCCAACAGGCTGGCCTTGGGGAACGCCGTGCCGTATATCCGGCAAAGCTGCGGGTTGGAAGCGTCACCCCGCCAATATGCACCGGTGCAGGCCGTTAGCTTCAGGGCCTTCAGCGGGGCGGTACTCAGCAGATGCGGGCCAGCGCAAAGATCCAGGAATTCCCCCTGCTCATAGAACAGGATGGCCTCGCCTTTTCCGGCGTGTTCCTCGGCAAGCTCTACTTTATAGGGCTCGCCCCGTTCGCCGAGCTTGCGGACGGCTTCTTGGGGGGAAAGCTCCAGCCGGTGCAGCTCGAGGTTCTCCTTGACGATTTTTTTCATCTCGGCTTCCAGCCTGTCCAGATCCTCGGGGGAAAAGGGGGTTTCAACGTCAAAATCATAGTAGAACCCATTTTCGATGGCCGGGCCGATCGCCAGCTTGGCGTTTGGATAAAGCCGCTTGACAGCCTGGGCCAGTACATGGGAGGCTGTGTGCCAGAATGCGTGCTGTCCGTCGGGATGGTCGAAGGTCAGGATATCCAGCTCACAGTCCTCGGTCAGCAGGGTACGGAGATCCTGTACCTGGCCGTTTATCCGGCAGGCACAGGCGGACTTATACAGCCCGGCGCCCAATTCTTTGGCAACTTCTGCTGCCGTAATACCGGATGGGAAACAGCGGACTTCGCCGCCTTTTAACGTAATATTCATCATGTTCCTCCTTTTGAATGGTTTGAACAAACATTTATTTTGATGGATCAAAAAACGCCTCATCCCGGTCCCTCAGGTCAAAAACCAAGAAGAAACAGGGATGAAGCGTTCGCTCCACGATTCCACCCAAATTCCCTGCCGAAAGGCAGGACACTCGAAACCGCTGTAACGGGCGGTCATACCCGGCGGGATTCACGGAAAAAGCGTTGGCCCGCACTCAGAGGGCGGTAGCAGGTTTTCCGCCGGCCGGCACATTTTCAGCCTGGATGCGCCTCTCTTAGGGCCGGATAAAGGAAAACCGCCTTCCTCGTCGTCGTTTGGCTCTATCATAGCATGAAGGAGACGGGAAGTCAAGCCTCCACTCCGCTGTGCGGCTCACGCCCGTTCATAAAAGAGTGATGTCCCGGAAGGCCCAAGGGAGTTCCTGCCCTGCCGGCCGTGATTCAGTGCGGGGGAGGGGGCGGCCCTTTTTGGGGGGAGGAGAGGCTGCTGCTCTCTGCTCCGCAGGGCGCAGTATGGGGCGGTGCTCCGCGATCTTGATGCGAGGTTCATGCTGTCCCGGCCGCTTGAGGATTGGTACGCTTGAAAGCCGGATCCTTTTTATGAAACGGGCGTGCTGCCGTGCGGCTGTCTGACGGACTTGGAAAGTTCACCAGTCCTTGCAATCAGCGGCGGGACAGGGTATGATAATAAAAATCGAATTTTTTAAGTATTAAAGGAAGATTTAACCCCTCATAAGACGGGACGAAACAAAATTGGCCTTTATTTTTGTTTCATAGGCGCGGTTTGTCTGATTCTGTTCAAGATCTTAGCGTGGGATGGCGGAGGGATTTTAAACAGGCTCTAAGCATTTGACCTGCCTTTTTGTTGCGCTCGTCATTCTGCTTTCAAATGCCATGTGTGCTAGATACTGTACCCTTCAGTTGGGCAGACAATACGCAGGGTACAGCGCGCCGGCTGGTACGGCCTTTTTGCGGTGTATTCCCTATGGGACTGGGATGATAATCTGTGTGATTGCTGCTTGGTTTTTCCATAAAAAGCATCGGAAAGCCCTCTGAATTCAAACAGCGGCGGTTCATTGGAACCGCCGCTGTTTATATGCTGTGACGAAAAACGATGCCGTTTGCAGCCCCAAAGGGAAAGGGCCATGTGTCCCAAAACGGAAATGAAGGGCCGGATCAGGAGATGTTTGCGGTTTCCTTCAGCTTGAACTTGGCGACCATCTCCCGGAGCATCGTTGCCTGGCTGGACAGCTCTTCGCTGGCAGCGGCGCTGGCCTCCGCCGTGGATGCGTTGCTCTGTACAACGCTGGCAATCTGCTCGATCCCGTGCGTAATTTCCTCTGTATTGGCGGCCTGCTGCTTGGTATATTCTGCAATGCCGCTGACCAGATTGCTCATATTGTCGGCCTGGGTGACAACCGTCAGGATGGCGTCTGATGTATTTTGAGCGGCATGAACCCCTTCGTTCATGGATTTTACCGTCTGCCCCAAAAGGATCGTTGTTTCCTGGGCCGCTTCGGAGGATTTCCCGGCCAGACGCCGGACTTCGTCTGCAACCACCGCAAAGCCTTTTCCGGCTTCACCAGCCCGGGAGGCTTCTACGGCGGCATTCAACGCTAAAATATTGGTCTGGAAGGCGATATCCTCAATCGTCTTGACAATTTTGTTGATTTCGGTGGAATTATCGCTGATTTTCTGGATGACCTCGGTGAGGTTCTTCATCTTGTCGTTGCTCTCCAGAAGGCCTTCCTTCACAGAATGCGCAATGCGGTCCGCCTCCCGGGCGCCTTGGGCAACCTTGTGGATGCTGTCGGATACCGAATCAATGTGGCTGGCCAAAGTGTCCACCTCAGCGGACTGTTCTGTAGATCCCTGGGAAAGGGTAATAGCGCCGCTGGAAACCAGCTCCGCCCCTGCGGCCACATCCCTTGAGGCAGAGCGCAGCTGCCCCATGGTGCCGTTCAGCGCACTGGAGATTTCATCCAGAGAGCGTTTGATTTTGGCGAATTCCCCGGTGTAGTCATTTTCCAGCGAAAAAGCCAGGTTCCCCTCTGCGATTTCGTAGAGCGTCCGGGAAATTTCGTCAATGTATCGGACATAGTCCCGAAGCCGGACCGTGACCTGATTAAAATTATTCGCCAGCACACCTAGCTCGTCGTTGGACTGATAATGGATTTCCTGATTCAGCTCCCCTTCCGCGATCTGTGTCGCCACGCGGCTCAGCTCGGTTACAGGCCGGCCGATGACGCGCCGAACCTGAATGATAATCAGCAGCAGCATCGCCGCGACCGCCAGCGCCGCCAATATCAGGATCGCGACCGCCAGCTCGTAGAGCTCCTGTAAGACTTCTGAACGGGACACATAGGCTACAGCTTTCCAGTTGCTTCCTGGAACGTCCGCAATCTGAATATAGGTATTATCGTAAACCGACAGCCCTGTTTTTCCCCCGCGGATTTGCTCGGCGGCGTAGTCATACATTTCGGAGCCGATGTGGTTCAGGTTTTTACCGGTCATAGCGGGGTCCTGATGCCCAATAATCGTATCCGTAAGGGTGTCCACCAGGAAAATGCCGCCGGTTTTCTCCAGCTGGATCCCGCTGACAATTTTGGAGATAGAGTCCAGATAGAGGTCTGCTGCGGCAACGCCGCGCACAGCTCCGCCGCGGGACTTCAGCACGCCGGAAACAGCGACTACATAAGACTGGGAGTTTTCGTCCAGATAAACATTACCGAGGGTGAAATCCTCCGATTGCAGGCCCTCCCGATACCAGGCTTTTAATAAAGGATCGTAATCCGCGCCGGGTATGAAGGAAGCGTGATGCAGCTCCCCATCGGTGGTGGCGACATACAGCCCGGCGGGGTAAGCGCTGTTCGGGTCTACCGTATGCTTGATATAGGCTTTCATGGCGGGGATGTCCATATCCTCATACTGGATAGTGTCCCGCTGCAATTCGAGCGAGGTCATGGTTTTATTCATCCAAGCGCGGGTCTCCTGGATGGCTTCCTCCGTCGTAGCCTGGATCAGGTCCTCGCTTTTTTCCAGCAGCGCATGGGACATTTGAATGTAGACAATCGCCAGCAGGACTGCCAGTGCAAGGACAACGCTGCCGATGATCGCAACCACCAGTTTTCCTGTGATTCCCCAGCTTTTGCGTGCGGCAGACGCCGCTGAGATCCTTTCTTTCCCATTTTTCATAGTGCTCACTCTCCTCACCGGTTTCTTTTGGTTTCTGTTCGTCCCTATTCGAAAAAGCAGTGAGGCAAGCGCTGCCTGCATTCAAACAAGATGCAGATCTGTTTCATACAGATTGAAATTATCCTTATTATATCAAACAAAACAAGAAAGTACAAGCTATTATGACATAAATTGTGCATTTTATGGAAAATAAAATGTCCTAAGGCGAGCCTTGGGACAGCTTTAGGAGCAAATGTTCGGAATTTATAAGGTTTCTACAATAAGAAGCGACCCTTTGTTTAAGGGAACATTTACGTTTGGAAAAAAATGTAAAAATAGAACAGTCAGGCTTCTTCCTTCTTTGCTTCGTCGGCCGCGGCCCGGACTGCGGCAATCACAAAGACGGAAAAAGTGCAGTTTTTATCCCGAATGAAGGTTCCACTTCGCAATGCTTTATTCGCCATACTCAAAATAAAAATTGGGTCTGAACGCAACTGCATTCAGACCCAATTTCATGGTACGCCCGGCGGGATTCGAACCCACGACCTTTTGATTCGTAGTCAAACACTCTATCCAGCTGAGCTACGGGCGCATACACAGGAACATTTCCCATGTGCTTGGTTATTATATCATGCAAAAAACCAAATGTCAAGCCGAAATTTGGTTTTTTAAGAAAAGTTAGCGACCAAACCTGTAAGCCGAGTTCTGTCGTGTATCGTAATCTATCTTGGCAGACAGTCGCCTATCTGCTCCCTGCCACCTGTCAGGACCGTCGGACCAACGATAGCATCCTGGTCGGTGTTGCATCGGATAGGGTTTACATAGCCGTATGCTCCCGCATACGCTGGTGAGCTCTTACCTCGCCTTTCCATCCTTACCCGTAAACGGGCGGTATCTCTCTGTTGCACTGGCCCTGGAGTCGCCTCCGGCTGCGGTTAGCAGCTATCCTGTCCTGTGATGCTCGGACTTTCCTCACAAAGGGGGACCCCTCTGCGCTACGATACGGTTTGCTCGCAGGAAGTATTGTAGCGGATTTGAAGCGGTTTGTCAAGAGGGCATCGGTTTCAGGGGGTGTCCTCCCACGCAGTTTATAAAAGGATCAAGCTTTCAAGAGGAGCCGCCCCCGAGCTGTCCCGGCCTAATGCCGGAGGCTTCCCACCAAGCAGCTGCCCGATAACCTGGAAGCTATTGAACCGGGTAAAGAAATGCAAGTCCTTTTTCAATCACATAGGCCATACCGTCTCTGCCCGGAATATGCCCGCTGTTTTTCACAACGGCAAAATGAAGATTTTCATTTCCGGACTCCTTTACAAAGGCTTCCGCGTATTTTGTTGATGTGACGATATCAGTATCGCCCTGCAGGATCAAATACGGAACGGTAATGCTTTTCAGGGTGCTTTGCAGATCTAAATGAATCAGTTCCTGAAACAATGAGGGATTCTTCCGCGTTCCGTTGACAGCCACAGCCTTGAAATCTTTTATCGAGTAATCAGGGCTGGTGAGCAGTCCCCAAATAACTTTGCCCATTGGCGCTCTGCCGCCGTTTTTCGCCTGATAACCCTCGGTGTGACGGCGGATTAGCGCTGCCATGGATATGATATCCTTTTGCCCGATGGAATGGGCCGTCTTTAAATATGCCAGCTTTTCTTTTTCTCTCCTGCTCAGCCAGGCGTTCTCCAGTGTATCGAATACCTCCTGGCTGAAAAACAGATCCGTTATCACCTGGCCGTACACCAGGACGCGGCTGACTAGTTCGGGAACACGGACGGCGGCGTTTGCCGCCAAAACCGAGCCCCAGGAAACACCGAACAGATTGATTGGATTCTCGGGGAAATCGCTTCGGACAGCTTTGACTAAGTCTACAGTCATTTTGGTATAGCTGTCAACGGAAAAAGTATCGTCAATGGGATAATCGTTCATACCGCAGCCAAGCTGATCCCAATAAACCAGAATAAACGGATCCGTGATCTCCGGGAACATCCCTCGGCTTCCTGCACAAAAGGGGACGGGCGAGCCGGGGCCCCCGTGAAGATAAATGATGATCGGAGAGCTGCTGTTTTCCCCTCCAATAAAACTTTCTGAGGATATCCATTTAGATTATAAGTTTTTATTTCGGAAACCTGACAGCTTTCTATGTATTTTTTTCGATTGGCCCCTTCTTTGGCTGCAGCCTCGTCAGCTTGGTACGGCAGAAGTCCTGCTCCAACAACACTTTTTTCAAGAGGGGGTTACCGGTTCATCTCCTCCACCAGCTCTTTCGGTTTCACTGTCATTTCGGCCCATGCCGGAAGGAACCCGCTTTTCACGGCGTTCCGGGCCGACCGGATATTCGACCAGGCGCAGCAGTAGAACGGGACTTTCCCCCGTTCCAGCGTTTCGATGGCCAGATGGCTGGTCATCGCGGAAGCGATCCCCTGCCTGCGGTAATCCGGCAATACATCGACCCCGATCTGCCACATCCCGGCACAGTCCGCGGAGCATCCGGCCAGCCCGATCAGCTGATCCCCATCGTAAGCCCCCACCGCTAAAATATCCAGCTTTTTCCGCTCCTGGCAGAGCGCGTTGCCCCATCCCGGCTGGTAGAGATCGGCGAAATCCTTCGGCTCTAACAGCTCCAGCCGGTAATTACAGGGCAGCCGTCTGATTTTTTTCATATCGGGCAGGAAATACTCAGCCATAAAGCATACCTTCTGCCCCTTTTCATTCATCCGGCTGTCCAGCCAGTGCAGGTTCGGGGTTTCGAAGCAGTGGAAAAACTCAAATTTCCCGATGTATTCTTCGACGATCCCACGGTATTCCTCTTTGATGGACGCAACAATATTGTTCCCATAGGATACCAGGTTGCAGGCGATAGGTTCTTTGTAATAGCTTCGGGCAAGAGGGCCGATCTGGGAGAGGACCACCCGGTTTGTGGAGGCGGTGAAATCCTCCGGATCACAGTTGATATCAATTGCAGACTGCTCCATGGCAATCCGCAGGATTTCCTGATTGGTCATCATGGTTCACTCGCTTTTATAGTCAACGCACTTGAAAAGAAGCATTGGCTGCTTTTCAACACTGCGGCATATCATGCCGCAGTGGGCCGCGAAGCGGCCATGCGGTAGGGCTTCACAGACGGCGCACAGCGCATTTTATGAGCGGACAGGCAAAGCCTGGCCCTCCAATCGGGTATCGATTTTCAAGTGTGCCGACTATAGTTTGATGGTTTTCCTGACACAGTGTCAGGGCTCTGTTTTTTCATCCGGAGGTGGGAAGCCAGCGCGGTCCCGCCGGCCGCCAGGATGGGCAGGGCGAAAAAGCCGAACAGCAGGGCGGGGCCGAACCACCAGGGAAGTCCCGCGGTTTCCTGTTCTTTCCACTGCAGGAGAAACACGCCTGAAAGCAGGGATGGGATCAGCAGGAACCCCGCCAGGAATGCACAGGCAGTGTTCCTCCGGCGGAGCCATTTCTCTTTGGGTTTCATCAGCGCCCGGAGCCTTTCTCCTCCAAGTGGGATTCCAGAAAGCGGAGGATATCTTCATAAACCTCGGTGCGGTTGGTTTCGTTCAGGATTTCATGCCGGCCTTTCTCATAAAGCTGGAGGGAAACCTCTTTTACGCCGGCTTTTTTCAGGTTTTCATAAACCTCCCGGACGCCCTTGGAGAAATTCCCGACCGGGTCGTCGCCGCCGCTGGTAATCAGGATGGGCAGCTCCTTGGGAACGCGCTCCGCCCATTTCATCCCGCTGACGGAATCCAGCAGGGTGAACAGGTCGCGGTAGGCCGCCGCTGAAAACTGGAAGGTACATAGCGGGTCACGGTCATATTTACGCACTACCCCCAGGTCCCGGCTGAGCCAGGCGTTGGGGGAGTCGCCGTCCTTGAAGCGGCGGGAATACATCCCGGTGCTCTGGTTGCGGAGAAAGCTGCTCAGGTAACGGCTTCCCCGCCGCCGGATGGTCCATTCCGCCAGCTTGATTGCTGTTTTGGAAAGGGGGTTGCTGCCGCTGGTTCCCATGATGACAGCCCCGTCCAGCAGGCCCTGGCTGCCGTATTTGGCCAGGTAACGCCGCGCGATAAAGGAACCCATGCTGTGCCCCAGCAGGAAATAAGGCAGGTCCCCGTACTGCCGCTTGATGAGGAGCGTCAGCTTCCGGACATCGGCCGGAAGCAGGTTGTGACCGTTCTTTTCCCCGAAGTATCCCAGGGTATTGGAGCGCTGGGCCATTTCCCCATGGCCGAGATGGTCGTTCCCGCAGACCAGAATCCCCTGCCGGCAGAGGAAGCCGGCGAAGTCCTCATAACGGTCGATATATTCGCACATCCCGTGCGAAATCTGCAAAACGGCCCGGATCGGGCTATCCGCCGGTTCGTAAACAACATAGCGGAGAGTATGTTTTTCGTCGCTGCTCCGGTAGGAGCCTACAATTTTTCGATAAGCCATTCAAATCGCCTCTTTTCTTTCAGGAAAGCAGCAGGATGGTGACGCCGGGGTTCATGCTTTTGATCTTGGCGCGGATCCGCGGATGGCGCAGCCCCTTCTGCACCATTGTTTGAAGGACGGTTCCTCCCGACCAGCCGTGGATGACCGTGACCTCCTTCACGGAGGGCTCCACCCGGTCCAGGAACTGCCCGAGATAGCGTTTGGCCTGATCCCGGTTCATATGGTGGATATCCACCTCAGCGGCTGTGCGGGCCAGGGATTGTTTCATGTTTCGTACTCCTTTGGCCGGGCTGTTCAGTAGCTGTCCCGGATGATGTTTTTCGCTTGGCTGACCAGCTGGCGGTCGTTGTCATAGCTCAGCATGGTGGCGGCATGGTTGATCTCGACCCATTTGATTTTGGCGATTTCCTCTTCCTGCGGGACATAGTCGTAGGAAGTGGCCTTGGCCAGAAAATAAACCACATCTTTGGTTACTTCTTTTTTGGGGAGGTAGGTGATGACCCGGCGGAAGCTGGTATCCAGGATTACATCGATCCCGGTTTCCTCCTTGATTTCCCGGACAGCGGTTTCTTCTTCGGTTTCACCGGCTTCCACATGGCCTTTGGGGAAAGACCAGTGCCCGCCGTTCTGGTTTTTAATCAGCAGAAGCTCGGTGTTGCCGTGGAATTTGCGATAGATAATCGCCCCGCAGGATTTCTCATACTGCATAGCGTGCCTCCTTCTGTGTTGGGACCTGCTTGAAGGACAGCGGTTTGACCGAAAAAGACAGACTGCCCTGCGGAGTGCAGGCAGGGCGGCATTGGCCCGGAAAATTTAACAGCAGCCGGTGTTTCCGGCAAAATGAACAGCCGCTTGCGTTTTTCAAACAGGTTCTAAAGATAAATCATTTTTATTATAACACAACGGGCGGCAGATTTGTTGCAATTTTCTGAATATCTTTGCAGATTTCATTGATTTTTGCCTTGGATTATACTAAGATAGAATCAACACAATGGGGAATTGCCGCCGGCGTTTTCCCATCCGTGACGATTAAGGGTCAGCAGAAGGAAGGGACGGGTTTTATGGCGCTGCCAATGCTTTGGTTTGGGATCCCGTTTCTTTTTGCGACGTTTCTGGCGGCAAAGCTCCCGTTTGAAGCAAACTGGGCGCTTTGCTTTTTCTTTTCAGGGAGCCTGCTCTTTCTGCCGTTCCTGCCTCGCTCCAAGAGGGTGCGGGCTTGGGCGCTGCTTTTTGCTGTTTTCGCAGGCTGTTTCAATTTTACCCTGCGGGAACAGTGGGGAAGCCCGGGACTCCCGGCAGAGGGGCGGACCGTTTTGCTTTCCGGTGAAGTCCGCCGGGTAGAGGAACGGGGAGACGGAAGCTTGCGTTACCTGCTCCGGGCCGGAGGGGCGGGCTGCCTGGTGTACAGCCGGGAGGATCTTGCTGTCCGGGCTGGGGATCGGATGACGGTACAGGGAACGGTGCTTTCGATGGAGGGGACGCCGGGCTTTGATCTGGCGGAATACTATGGCTCGCTGGGGATTGACCTGAGTGTTTACGCCCGCCGGATTTCGGTTGAACCGGTAGAAAATCCGGGGATTCCGGCCCGTTTGGAGCGGTTCCGGAGTTTTCTCAGCCAAACGGCGGCCAGCCGGCTGGAAAGCCCCTACGCAGGGATGGTGCAGACCCTCCTGCTGGGCGAAGACGGGAAGCTGGATCCCAGGCTGGAGTTGGATGCCCAGCGTTCCGGGACCAGCCATGTTTATGTGATTTCAGGGCTTCATGTTTCCCTGCTCTGCGGGCTGTTTTACGGGCTTCTGCATCGGGTTCGGCTTTCTCCCCGCCTGTCTGCCCTGGCGGCCGGATGCGTCCTGTGGGGTTTTATCGGGCTGACGGGATTTGGCGTTTCCTCGGTACGGGCGGGTGTGATGATGACGCTTTTGCTGCTGGGTAAGATCCTGTATCGTCCGGCTCATGCGCTGAATTCGCTCTTTTGCGCAGTGGTGTTACTGCTGCTTTGGAATCCCCGTACGGTATCCAGCGCCAGCTTCCAGCTTTCTTTTTCGGCGGTTTTGGGATTGATCCTGCTGGCCGGGCCAATCCGCTCCGCGTTGGAACGGAAGCTGTGGCGCCTGCCTCGGCTTTTCAGCGGGGCACTGGGGATCTTTTCGGCTTCTTTGGCCTGCAATCTGGGGATGCTCCCGGTTTTGCTGAAGTTATTCGGCGGGATCAGCCTCAGCGGGCTGGCGGTGAATCTGCTTGTGCTTCCACTGATGCCGGTGATCCTGGCCCTTTCCGGCGGCCTGCTTTTGCCGGGGATTGGCCCGGCCCTGGCCCCGCCTTTGGAGTTTTTGCTGGAGCTGCTCCGGCGGATTTCGGAATGGGGCAGTTCCCCGGGCTGCTATCTGGGGCTGGACGAGCCCTTTGCCCTGCCCTGGGTGCTGATGGTTTATCTCAGTGCATTAGCCGCAGCCCTGCTGGTGAAAAAGCCCCGGCTGACTTACCGGATGCTGGCAGGCGGGATTGCGGGGCTGCTGGCGCTTTCGGTATTTGCCCGGATTACCGGCCGGAATGATATTCGGGTGATCCCGGCCCTTTCCTTTGAGGGGCAGAGTGTTGCGTTAATTCAGGGTTCTGAAGCAGTCGTCTTTTCCATGCGGGACGACGGGTATGCCGATATCCAGATGGAAGCCTTGCTCCGGTCACAGAATGTCCGGAAAATCCGGTGGTATATTTCCGGAAGCCCGGTAAAAGACAGCTCGGACACCCGGCTGCTGGGATACAGCATCCCGATCGAGCAGGCGGTTTATCCAGCTGAGGAACGGTTCCGGCTATATGCCAAGGAGAGTCTGCCGGTGGAGAAGGTGTATGCCCTTCGTCCCAACCATGGCATGGAGCTGATTCGGGGGAAGAACGGCAGCTTGCTGGAGGTTTACCGGGGCTCTGAGGGGCTGGAACTCCGGCTGACGGTGCGGGGCCGGGTATTCCGGTTCCTGCCGGATGGCCAGGAGGAACGGGCTGCGCCTTGTACGCTGTCGGTTTCCTCCGGGAAAAATCCCGCGAAATTGGCGCAGTCCGGCGCGGAAACGGTGGTGCTGCTGGAAAAACCGGACGGCGCGGTCCCGTCCAAACACCTTCCCGCTTATGCCGGGAAACTGCGGATCCGGATTCATCCGGACGGAAGCTGGAAAGCAGAATAAAGTCGGCACACCCTCAAATCGGTGTCCGCTTTGAGGGTCAGGCTTTGCCTGTCCGCACATAAAATGCGCTGTGCGCCGTCTATGAAGCACTACCGCATGGCCGCTTCGCGGCCCACTGCGGCATATCATGCCGCAGTGTTGAAAAGAAGCCAATGCTTCTTTTCAAGCGCGTTGACTATAGAAAAGGGAGGTTTTAAGATGCCGGTACAGAGTGATACGGAGCTGTTTTCCCGGCTTAAGCAGGGGGAGCTGGCGCCGGTTTACCTGCTTTATGGGGAGGAGCATTATTTTTCGGAGCAGGCGGCGGCACGGATTCAGTCGCTGGCCGTAAGCCCTGGCTTTGAAAGCTTTAATTTCCAGCGGTTTGAGGGGGAAAAGCTTGATTTTTCCGAGCTGGAGGATGCCTGCGACGCTCTGCCCATGATGGCGGCGCGCAAATGCGTACTGGTGAAGGACCTGGATCTGGAAAAGCTGAATAAGCCGGAGCTGGACCGGCTGCTGGCGCTGGTTCAGGAGCCGAATCCCTCTACGGTGCTGATCCTGCTTCAGGTTTCGGCGGCGATCAACCCCAAAAAGTCCGCCAAGAGCCGGAAAATCTCGGAGGCGGCGGAGAAATCGGGTGTGGTCTGCGCGTTTTCCTTCAAGGATAAAACTACCCTGAAACGGGCGCTCAGCGAGCGGGCACGGAAGGCTTATATCCGGATGGAGCTTCCGGTGGCGGAAGCGTTGATCGAGCGCTGTTCCTCGGATTATACCCTGCTGGTTCAGGAACTGGATAAGCTGATCGCCTATGTGGGAGAAGGGGAAATCACGGAAGCAGATGTGGATGAATGCTGTGTCCGTTCAATTGATGCGTCCGCGTTCGACCTGGCGAAGGCGGTGCTGAACCGGAATTTTGACCTGGCCTTCCAGCTTTTGGACGAGCTGTTTTTCCTTCGTCAGGAGGCTATGATGATCCTGGGGGCCCTCTCCATGGCGTTTGGAGATCTTTACCGGGCGAAATGTGCCCAGGCGGCTGGGCGTACGCCGGAGCAGATGAGCGTGGACTTCCGGTATCCCAAGAACCGGCAGTTTGCGGTGAAAAATGCCTTCCGGGATGTGCGGAAGCTGGATTCCGCGCAGTTCCGGCTTTGCTTAAGCGCGCTTTATGAGGCCGACCGCCTGCTGAAGTCCTCCCGGCTGGGGGACCGGCTGATCCTGGAGCAGATGCTGGGGAAAATGCGGGCGGCGGAGTAGGCGGATAGAAAGGAAGTTGTGCATGGAAAAAATCCATCTTTCCCAGGTGGTGGTGGTCGAGGGGAAATATGACCGCTTGCGGCTGAAGCCCTTTCTGGATGCGCTGATTATCCAGACGGACGGGTTCCGCATCTATAAAGATCCGCAGAAGATCCGCCTGATCCGGGAAACCGCGCTGCAGCATGGGGTGGTCGTCCTGACCGATTCGGACCGGGCCGGGTTCCAGCTGCGGGGTTTTATCAAAAACATTGCGGCAGGCGCGGAGATCACCCACCTGTATATCCCGCAGGTACTGGGTAAGGAAAAGCGGAAGGCTGCCCCTGGGAAGGAGAATCTGCTGGGGGTGGAAGGCTTTTCGGAAGCCGCCCTGAGGGAATTGTTTGAGCAGGCCGGGCTTCTTTCGAGTTCCCCTCCTGCCGTACGGGGGCGGCGGATCACCAAGCAGGATTTTTTTGCGGATGGGCTGTCGGGCGGGCCGGATGCGGCTGAAAGGCGAGCCCGGCTGATCCGGAAGCTGGGACTTCCCCATTATTTGACAGCGAATGCCCTGCTGGAACTGCTCAACGCGCGGATGGATTATGAGGGATACCGGGAAATGCTGGAAGAGGAGGGGTGACCATGCCGTTCGATCAGATGCTGTTCCTGTTTTGGTTTCTGCCTTTGACTCTGGCGCTGTATTGGATTTGCCCCAAACGGGGGAGGACAGCGCTGCTGGCGGCGGCCGGGCTGATCTATTGCGCCCAAGGGATGGCGGCCTTCCTTCTGGCGGGAGGAGTATTGCTCAGCTTCGGTGCGGGTTTGCTGCTGGAGCGGCTGCGCCCGAAACCTGCGGCGTCCGGGATCCTGCTGGGGGGGATGGCGCTGCTGTTCTGCCTGGCTGGAGTTCTGGGGCTGCGGAATCCCGTGTTTCCGCTGGGGCTGCCGTTCTGCCTGCTGGCCCTGCTGGCCTATCTGTGGGATATCCGGCGGGGAAAACTGCGGGCGGAGCGGAATTTCCTGCGGTTTGGCGCGGGGATGCTGTTCTTCCCCAATCTGATCGCCGGCCCGCTGATTCCCTACCGGCGTTTGGCGGCACAGCTGGATGGGCGCACGCCGGATGTCCGGATGTTTTCGGATGGGATCGCTCTTTTCGTCAAAGGGCTTGGGAAAAAGCTGCTTTTGGCCGACCCGATGGCCCAGACCTGGCAGGGCGTTCAGGCGATGGGATCGCTTCCTTTGCTGACGGCCTGGACCGGGCTTTTGGCCTATGTGTTCGGGCTGTATTACCTCTGGTCGGGGTATCAGGATATGGCCAGAGGGCTGGCCCTGATGTTGGGGATCCGGCTGCCGGCGGGATTCCTGCATCCCTATTCCGCCCGGAGCCTGTCCGGTTTTGTCTGGCGGTGGAACCGGACGGTTACCCGATGGTTCCGGAATTATATATACGTTCCGGTCAGCAGAGGCCGGGTACGGGGTTTCTATCCGGCGGCAGGGCTGCTCCTGGCGGGTGGGCTGTACGGCGCCTGGCAGGGAACCGGCTGGAATATGCTGGCCTGGGGGCTTTTGATGGGTGTTTTCCTGCTGGGGGAACGCAGCCTCAAGGGGCTTGGCCGTGTACCGGCCTGGCTTCGGCGGATACTGGCCCTGCTGGCCATTTTATTTGGGTGGACGCTGATGCAGGCAGGGAGCCTGGAGGAGTGGATCCGCTTTCTGAGGGCGCTCTGCGGGCAGGAGGGCTTGGCAGACCAGCAAGCGCTTTATCTGCTGAGTTCCAATCTGACCACGTTCTTTTTGTGTATACTGGGATTGGGGAATACGTTCTCACGTGTCCGCCGTTATGCGGAGCGCCGGTTCCCCTTCGTTTATGAAAGCGGGAAAACGCTTTGCGTGCTGGCAGGCCTGGCGGTTTCTCTATGCTATTTAGTACGATGAAAGGGGGAAAGCCATGCGGAGGCTTCGGATAGCGGTCTTTTGGGGCTTGATTTTTCTGGTATCGGCGGCTTCCTGCCTGATCCCCCGAGGGGAGAGATCGGGATTCCCAGCGGAAGCCTGGGGGACCGGGACATTCCAGCAGGAAGCGGAGGAGTGGCTGCGGGAGGGCTTCCCTTTCCGGCAGCAGCTGGCGGAGATGCGTTCCGGGCTGGAGCTGCTTCAGGGCCGCCGGGAAGTAAACGGGGTGCTGATCGGGAAAAGCCGCCTGCTGGAAAAGACTCCGCCTCTGAACTCGGAAGGGCTGGCAGGCCAGGCGGAGGCATTGAACCGGTTTGCCCGGCGGTATCCGAAAATGGAGGTGTCGCTGATGCTGGTCCCGACGGCTTCGGCATTTTATCAGGGCGACGTTTCCCTTTATGCGGATACGGCGAATCAGAGCCGGTATATCCAGGAATGCGCCTCTTTTCTCCATCGGGTCAACATGGTGGATGCCTATGGAGTTATGAGCGCCGCATCCGGGGATTCTCTGTATTACCGGACGGATCCCCGCTGGAACAGCTACGGCGCCTATACCGGTTATACCTCCTTGGCGAAAACACTGGGCTTCCGGGCCGTCAGCCCGGAACAGTTCAATATTGAATATCCGGTTTCGGACTTTTTGGGTTCACTCTACTATCGGGCCGCCTGGGGAAAACAGTTTGCGGAGCCTATCGCCCTGTATTCCTATGCGGAGTATGAGCCTGTGGTGGATGTGGAGCGCTGCTTTTTGGCAAAAACGGAAACTTATCGCTCTATTTTCTTCCGGGAGGAGCTGGAGGGGGCGGACCCTCTCCGGGTTTATCTGGGGGAGGACTGTCCGGTTGTGCGCATCCGGACGAACCGGGATAATGGGAAGCGCCTGCTGGTTTTTTCCGAAGGGACAGCGGACGGGATGATGCAGTTTCTGCCCCTGCATTATGAAGAGATTGCCCTGGTCGATTTTTCCCAGCTGGGGGAGAAACGCTGGACGGACTATCTGAAGCCCGGGGACTATGCCCAGGCGTTGTTTGTGTACCAAACGGTTTCCTTCGGAGAGGTGGACCTGGCAGGGATGCTGTAGCTTTTCTGCCGAAAACCTCCTTACAGCTTTCGGCAGAAAAAGCTTGCGTGCCGAAAAGGAAGCTGATAAAATAAAATGCAGCGGAACGCCCCGGGATTTCACTTCGGGAAATATTAAGGAGGGTAAGACGATGGATAAAGAATGGGAAAAATTATATGAAGAGGCAATGAGTGTCTTGAACCCTCGTAATGTTTCAAATAAAATGTGGGTAGGAAGCGTGGCGTCTGCCGTACTCACAAAAAAAGGTACTATTTACAAGGGTATATGTATTGACACAGATGGCTCTATCGGAATGTGTGCTGAAAGAAATGCTTTATCAGCAATGCTTACATATGGCGAAAGTGAGATTAAAAAAGTGGTTTCCGTATATAAAGATGGAAATATCATTCCGTCTTGCGGTATTTGCAGAGAATTTATGATGCATTTAGGCGGAGATGTGGAAAATATTGAAATTCTATTGGATAAAGAAGGACGGACCATTAAATTGATTGATTTGATGCCCGAATATCCACGATATAAATAAATTCCGGATTGTATGGCCGCTGAGGAAAAAGCGGCGCCAAAAAAATCCTGCACATAAAAATACACCATGCGAAAACAGCGAATTGACGCGGTTTTGGATATTCCAAAATGCAGAAAAAACCTAGAAAAACGCGATTCAAATGTCGTGAGGAAGAAAAGAATGATCTCAGTCGAAATAAAGGGGGTGGAGCTCCGATTTGAAACGGACCCTTCCAATTTTTCTCCCAATCATATTGATACCGGCACGCGGGCCATGTTGTCCTCCATGGAGTTCCGCGAAGAGGACAAAGTGCTGGATTTAGGCTGCGGCTACGGGGTTGTCGGGATCCTGGCGGGCAGGCTGATCGGTTGTGAAAAGGTCATCCTGTGCGATGTTTCGGAACGTGCGGTCACGCAGGCCAGGCTCAACGCGGAGCGGAACGGTCTTCCGGATCTGGACATCCGGCGGAGCGACGGGTTTTCGCATATACCGGAAAAGGACTTTACGCTGATTTTGTCGAACCCTCCTTACCATACCGATTTTTCGGTAGCCAAGCGGTTTATCGAGGGCGGGTTCCAGAGACTGGTATCCGGCGGCAGGCTGGTTATGGTGACCAAACGGCTGGACTGGTACAAAAACAAGCTGATTTCCGTCTTCGGCGGGGTGAAAATCCAGGAGATTGAGGGATACTATGTGTTTACAGCGGAAAAACGCGGTGATCCGGTTCGGAAAAAAGAGAAGAGGCCGCCCGCGCTTTCTAAGAAATTGCAGCGGAAGCAGCGGAAAAGAACCCGCGCTGCGCCCCTGTAGTAGAAAAACAGGACGGCGTGACTTCCGGCTTGGATTTGAAAAAGCATTCGATGAAATCAATCAATAGAGAAAACCCCGGAGAAGAACTCCGGGCCAGGAAAGGATGGATGAATATGGGATGGTGGATTGCACTCGGGATCGCTGTGATTCTGGTAATCTGGCTGGCTGGGAGCTATAACTCCTTTATCAAGCTGCGGAATAAGGTGGAAGAGGCTTTTGCTTCGATGGATGTTTACCTGAAAAAACGGTACGACCTGATCCCGAATTTTGTGGAAACCGTGAAGGGCTACGCCAAACATGAGCAGGAAACCCTTTCGCGGGTGATTGCAGCCCGGAACGGCGCGGTATCGGCCTCCACCACAGAGGAGCGGCTCGCGCAGGACAACATCCTCCAGGGGACGTTGCGCAGTCTGTTCGCGGTTGCGGAAGCCTATCCGAACCTGCAGGCGAATACCAATTTCCTGGAGCTCCAGCGTCAGCTTCAGGCGCTGGAAGGGGAAATTGAACGTTCCCGCCGGTTTTATAACGCGGTTGTCAACCAGTATAATACCAAAATCGAGCTTTTCCCCGGGAATCTGCTGGCAGGTCTGTTCCATTTCAGCCGCAAACCGCTTTACGAGGTCAGCGCGCCGGAGGAACGTGAAAATGTCAAGGTGCAGTTTTAACGGCGGCGGGGAGGTCTGGAGATGAAAGAGAAGCGGAAAACGGCCCGGATTTTTGCCGGGCTTCTGCTGTTCCTTCTGGCAGGGCTGTGGATGCTGCCGGCTTCGGCGGAAACAAGGAAACCGGATACGGCCTACAGTACCGAGCTGTATGAGGTAAACGTGACCTTGTCCGAACAGAATGTCTATCATGTGGAGGAAACCATCCAGGTGGATTTCCATACGGCGCGGCATGGCCTTTACCGCTACATCCCTTATGAAGGGGAGGTGGAAACGGTTGGGCCGGAGGGGGAACCGGTTTACCGGCGGTACCGGGCGAAAATATCCAACATCCAGGTAGAGGGCTGGCCTTGTTCGGTAAGCTGGGAAAACGGCAATGCCGTGCTGCGGATCGGGGAGGAGGATTCCACCGTCCGCGGGGAGCAGACCTATCGGATTTCCTTTGACTTCGATGCGGGCGAGGACGGGGTGGACAGCATGGATCAGATCTACCTGAACCTGATCCCTCAGGGGTGGCAGACCGGGATTTCCAAGGCGCGTTTTTCCCTGACCCTGCCTAAAGAAGTCCCGGCGGAGGCATTCTCTTTCACGCAGGGCGGCTTTGGCAGTACAGGGGAAACGGATTTCCGGATTACCCAGGAGGGGAGGGTCTGGACGGGGGAATCCTCCGGCTGGCTTCCGCCTTTTGAAGGGCTGACGGTCCGTGCTGTCGTAGAGGAAGGCTACTTCCAAAACGAACGGGTGCCTGGGCTGTTCCTGCGCCCGCTGGCCTGGGCGCTTCTGATCCTGCTGCCGGCAGGGATGCTGTTCCTTTACCTGAAAATCGGGCGGGATCCCCGGATCATCCCGGTGATGACGGTGTCCCCTCCTGCCGGGATGACCAGCGCCGAGGCCGGTGTGGTGATTGATGGGATGGCCAGCCAGAAAGACCTGCTTTCCCTGATCGTCTATTGGGCTTCGAAAGGGCTGCTGATGATTCAGGAGGAAGGTTCGGATCTGATTTTAACCCGCCGTTCTTCTCTGCCGGGGACCGCCCCGGTTTATGAACGGACCTTGTTCGACGGGCTGTTCCAAAACGGGGAGCAGGTGAAGCTGTCTGAATTAAAAGGGACGTTTTACCATCGGCTGGCTTTGGCGCTTCAGCTTTTATCCAGGCACTTTTCCCATAGGAAGGGGAATGCGCTGTATACCAAAGGATCTTTAGGCGGAAGCTGGGCGGCTTTTGCCGCGGGTTTGGCCTGCGCCGGGGTCGGACTTCTGCTGGGAGGCTGGCTGGCGGTGGCCTCGGCAGGGATTCTGATTGTAGGGGCAGTCGGATTGATTTTGCTGGTGCCGGCTTATGTCGGGCTGATGGGGCTCACCTTCAGCTGGCATAAAAAAAGCCGGGCGTTCCGCATAGCCGCGCTGGCCGGATGCCTGCTGGCCGGATTGGGCGGAACGGGCACGGCGGCTTTTTTGCTCTGGCGGGATACCGGCGCCTGGGGGATTCCGCTGCTGGGAATCGCCGGGGCGGTGGTTTGCGGTGTACTCTGCTGCGTGATGCCGCGCCGTACCGAGCAGTGTGCCCAATGGATGGGCGAACTGCTGGGCCTGCGGGAATTTATCCTTTACGCTGAGAAGGAACGCTTGGAGCAGTTGGCCGAGGAGAATCCGGAAAGCTTTTATGAAATCCTCCCGTTTGCCTATGTGCTGGATGTTTCGGATGTCTGGTGCAGGCGTCTGGAGGAATTGGCGGTGGAGCCGCCGGACTGGTATCAGACATCTTATGGTACCCGGGGCTATTTCAACTATCTGGTATTCCGCAGCTGCATGAACCAGATGAGCCAGACCCTGGCTGTCCCGCCTCCGGAAACCAAAGGGAGCAGCGGACGCTTCGGGTCGTCTTCAGGCGGCGGTTTCTCCGGAGGAGGCTTTTCCGGCGGCGGCGGGGGAAGCTGGTAAGTTTTTTATTGTGGGAGATGTTACCGGTGAGGGAGCTTCTGTAAAGCTGCAAGTTTTTCGCGGCTGCACCGCTCGGGTACCAAGGTTTCGCCTTGTATTGGAATGCGTGGCCAACGCCGCCCCGCGCCGGGCGGACGCCTTTCTTTGGCTGCGCCAAAGAAAGGCGTTTGTGTCCTCCGGCGAGCTGGGGGCGGCAACGCCGCGTAAAACAGGTCGGGCGCGGGTGCGCACCCCCGCAAAACCTCATCCCTTGTGCATCCTGACCAAAATCGGGGCTAAAAGTTTTCGATCTTTTCCGAAACTCCCTCTTGCTTTTTTAGGGGGGATCGTGTAATATAATAAGGCAAGACTGCAACAGATATGCGATGAAGCGGGAGGTTGCCGCCCTGAAAGGCGGGTTTTTCCGTGGAGTATGTCCGATTTTAAACCGGGCGACTATTGATTCAAAACAAAAACGTAACAGCAATATCCCTGCAGTGGGCAAGCTCTGTCCATGATGCAGATGTGATTGCGTTTGAAGTTATGATTGAGAACCCTACCCGGAAAAACTGTGAAGTTTTTTCGGTGTTTTTATGCCCAAAGGCATGAAACGCACGGGTGCGTGTGATGAATAATACGTCTAGTCCCCCACAAACAGAAAAGAAATTATTTCAGGAGGCGATGACAGTGGCAGTCAAAGAGAAAATCAGAATCAGATTGAAGAGTTACGATGCAACGCTGATCGATGCAGCAGCAGTCAAGATCGTTGAAACGGCAAAACGTACCGGCGCGCGGGTTTCCGGCCCGATTCCGCTGCCGACCGAGAAGGAAATCGTAACGATTCTCCGTGCTGTCCATAAGTACAAAGACAGCCGCGAGCAGTTTGAGATGAGAACTCACAAAAGACTTATTGATGTGCTCAGACCGTCCCAGAAAACGGTGGAAGCGCTTCAGGGTCTGGAACTTCCTGCTGGCGTAGATATCGAAATCAAACTGTAAATTTCGGTTTGCGCGAACAGGTCACGTTGGCCAAAGAGTCAACCAATAACCTAATAGGAGGAGAACTTCATCATGAAAAAAGGAATCATTGGCAAGAAAATCGGCATGACGCAGATTTTCGACGAGAAGGGCAAAGTCATCCCGGTTACGGTAATCGAGGCTGGCCCTTGCGTTATTGTTCAGAAAAAGACCGTTGAAAGCGACGGCTACAATGCGCTCCAGGTTGGCTTCGGCGATCTGAAGCCGGCAAAGGTCAACAAACCGATGCAGGGCCATTTCGCAAAAGGCGACGTTGCGGCAAAACGCGTGCTCAAAGAGTTCCGGATGGAAAACGTAGACGATGCAAACGTCGGCGATATCCTGAAGGCAGACGTCTTCGCAGACGGCGAGATCGTTGACGTAACCGGCACCAGCAAGGGTAAAGGCTTCCAGGGTACCATCAAGCGCTTTAACAACGCAAGACTGAAGGAAACCCACGGTACCGGCCCTGTCCACCGTCATGCCGGCTCTATGGGCGCCTGCTCCACCCCGTCCCGTATCTTCAAGGGCAAAGGGATGCCAGGCCACATGGGCAGCGAGCGCGTCACCGTTCAGAACCTGGTGATTGCAAAAGTAGACGCAGAAAATAATCTGATTGCGGTCAAAGGCGCAGTTCCCGGCCCGAAGGGCGGAACCGTTGTGATCCGCAACAGCGTGAAAAAAGCGTAGGAAGGAGGAAGCAACATGTCTAGAATTCAAGTGTTTGATATGGCTGGCAACGAAGTCAAGAAAATGAACATCTCAAACGAAGTGTTCGGTATCGAACCGAACGAAGCGGTTATGCACGCGGCAGTCGTCAACTACCTGGCTAACCAGCGCCAGGGCACCCAGTCCACCCTGACCCGCACCGAGGTCCGCGGCGGCGGCCGTAAGCCTTGGCGCCAAAAAGGGACCGGCCATGCAAGACAGGGCTCGATCCGCGCTCCGCAGTGGACTCACGGCGGCATCGCTCTGGGCCCGAAGCCGCGGGATTACAGCTACTCCTTGAATAAAAAGGTCAAGAGACTGGCGCTGAAATCCGCTCTTTCCAGCAAGGTTGCCGCAAAGGACATGATCGTCCTCGACAAGATCGAGCTGGAGGGCTACAAGACCAAGGCGGTTGCCGATATGCTCAAAGCGCTCGGCGCAGAGGGCAAGGCGCTCATCGTCATGCCGGAAGTCAACCAGAAGGTCATTAAAAGCGCAAACAATATCGAGGGGGTTAAGACCGCGCTGGTCAACACCCTGAATGTATACGACATCCTGAACTGCGACAAATTCATCGTGGTTGTGGAAGCCGTTAAAAAGATTGAGGAGGTGTACGCATAATGGTAAGAACAGCTCAGGATATTATCATTAAGCCCATCATCACCGAGAAGTCGATGGAAGGCATCGCTCTGAAAAAATACACCTTTAAAGTAAGCGACGCTGCCAATAAGATCGAGATCGCTTCCGCGATTGAAGAGCTGTTCGGCGTAAAAGTGGCCAAAGTCAACACCATGCGTGTGAAGGGCCATCTGACCCGCCAGGGCAGAAGCGAAGGCTATACTTCCGATTGGAAAAAAGCTATCGTCACTTTGAAAGAAGACTCCAAGTCGATTGAGTTCTTTGAGGGTATGGTATAAGCCCGGATCTGATCCGCGCCTGACGCCAGGTGATGTATGAGCGGGGGAACCGCTCGCTAAACCGAAATAATACTATTTCTTGATAAAAAGACTAAAATCTTTTTATCGCGGCGTGACACGCCGCCGTGCCTGCGGCGCACCAAGAAAAGTATTGACAACATTCTTGGCGGCTGCGCCGCTGGACCGCATTCTGCGGCCCAATAAAACGACTGCTTCGTTTTATTGAGAATTAGTATAAGGAGAGTGAAAAATATGGCGATCAAGTCATATAAACCGACGACCGCTTCCAGACGTTCCATGACCGTCACCGATTACAGCGGCCTGTCTAAAGTTGCTCCGGAACGTTCCCTGCTGGAACCGATGAAGAAGAAATCCGGCCGCAACAGCTACGGCAGAATCACCGTCCGCCACAGAGGGGGCGGCAACCGCACGAAATACCGTGTGATTGACTTCAAGAGAAATAAATTCGATATGCCGGCTACCGTGCAGACACTCGAATACGACCCGAACCGTTCCGCTCATATCGCGCTGATCCAATACGAAGACGGCGTGAAGAGCTATATCCTGGCTCCGGACGGACTGAAGGTCGGCGATGTGATCACCGCAGGCCCGAACGCCGACATCAAGCCCGGCAACGCACTGCCGCTGAGCGCAATCCCGGTTGGTACCGTCATCCATAACGTGGAGCTGTATCCGGGCAAAGGCGCGCAGCTGGTCCGCTCGGCTGGCAATATGGCTCAGCTGATGGCAAAAGAGGGCGCTTACGCGCTGATCCGTCTGCCTTCCGGCGAGCTGCGGAACGTGCCGGTTGGCTGTATGGCTACGATCGGCCAGGTTGGCAACGTGGATCATGAGAACGTTTCGGTCGGTAAAGCCGGCAGAAAACGCCACATGGGATGGCGCCCGACGGTGCGCGGTTCGGTTATGAACCCGAACGACCACCCGCACGGCGGCGGCGAAGGCAAATCCCCGGTCGGACGTCCGGGCCCGGTTACCCCGTGGGGCAAACCTGCTTTGGGCTATAAGACCCGCAAGAAACATCATCGCTCCGATAAATTTATTGTGAAACGCAGAAACGACAAGTAATCTTTGAAAGGAGGCAGATGACTAATGGGCAGAAGCATTAAAAAAGGACCTTATGTTCAGCCGGTCCTCTTAAAAAGAGTAAGAGAGATGAACGAAGCAGGCGAGAAGAAAGTGCTGAAAACCTGGAGCCGTTCTTCTACCATTTTCCCTGACTTCGTTGGTCATACATTCGCGGTACACGACGGCCGCAAGCATGTTCCGGTTTATGTAACGGAGGATATGGTAGGCCACAAGCTCGGTGAGTTTGCGCCGACCAGAACCTTCCGCGGTCATGCCGGCTCGAAAACATCGAATAACGGAAAATAGGCCGGAAGGAGGATTTTTAAATGGAAGCAAAAGCTCACCTGAGATATGCACGCATCGCGCCGCGCAAAGTTCAGATTGTTTTGGACCTGATCCGCAACCAGCCGGCCGATAAAGCGATTGCGATTTTGAAACACACGCCGAAGGCTGCAAGCGAGATCCTTGAAAAACTTCTGAAGTCGGCCATTGCCAATGCGGAAAATAACCACAACATGGATAAAGAATCCCTGTATGTTGCGGAATGTTTCGTAAGCCCGGGCCCGATCCTGAAACGGATCCGCCCGAGAGCGCAGGGCCGTGCGTTCCGGGTTCTGAAAAGGACATCACACATTACCCTCGTCCTGAAGGATAAGGAATAAGCTGAAAGAGGAGGTAAACTATGGGGCAAAAAGTAAACCCACATGGTTTGAGAGTGGGCGTAATTAAAGATTGGGATTCCCGCTGGTTTGCAAATAAAAATACTTTCGGCGATACGTTAGTCGAAGATTATAAGGTTCGTGAGTACATTAAAAAGAGTCTGTTTGCGTCAGGTGTTGCGCGCACGGAAATCGAGCGCGACGCTGTACGCGTCAGAATCAACATCCACTGTGCAAAACCGGGCCTGGTCATCGGCAAAGGCGGCGCCGAGATCGAAAAGCTGCGTTCCACACTGGAGTCCATGCTGAAAAAACCAGTGATCGTAAACATTGTTGAAGTCAGACAGCCGGACCTGTCCGCGCAGCTCGTAGCAGAGAGCGTCTGCGCTCAGCTTGAACGCAGAATTTCGTTCAGAAGAGCGATGAAACAGGCGATCGGCCGCACCATGCGCCTGGGCGCAAAGGGGATCAAGATCCGTTGTGCCGGCCGTTTGGGCGGAGCGGAGATTGCTCGCGCAGAGGTTTATCATGAGGGTACTATCCCGCTGCACACCCTCCGCGCGGATATCGATTACGGCTTTGCAGAAGCAGACACCACCTATGGCAAGCTGGGTGTAAAAGTATTTATCTACAAGGGTGAAGTCCTCAAGGGCCAGATCCAGACAGCTCCTAAGCTGCCGGAGGAAAGAAAACAGGCTCCGAGAAGACCCAGAAGACCTCGCGAGGAAGGAGGAAGTAAATAATGCTGTTACCAAAACGCGTTAAGTACCGCCGTGTACACAGAGGCCGCATGAAAGGCAAAGCGCTCCGCGGCAACACCGTGACTTACGGTGATTTCGGCCTGCAGGCAACCGAGCCCGCATGGATTACTTCCAACCAGATCGAGGCAGCGCGTATCGCCATGACCCGTTATATCAAGCGTGGCGGCCAGGTTTGGATCAAGATTTTCCCGGATAAACCCATTACCAAAAAACCGGCCGAAGTCCGCATGGGTAAAGGTAAAGGTTCCCCGGAATACTGGGTAGCAGTGGTAAAACCGGGCCGCGTGATGTTCGAAATCGCCGGCGTTCCGGAAGAACTCGCAAGAGAGGCAATGCGCCTTGCAATGCACAAGCTGCCGATTAAATGCAAATTTATTTCCAAGGAAAAGACAGGTGGTGAGCAATAATGAAAGCTAAAGAACTTCGCGAAATGTCAATCGTTGAATTAAACGATAAATTGGCTGAACTGAGATCCGAGCTTTTCAATCTTCGCTTCCAGCTGACCGTTAATCAATTGGAGAACCCAATGCGTATTAACGCAGTAAAAAAAGATATTGCTCGCATTAAAACTATCGTTCGTGCGCATGAGCTGAACGGCGAGCAGCAGTAATGGAAGGAGGATTTAAGCGATGAGCGAAAGAAACCTCAGAAAAACCAGAGTGGGCGTCGTGGTCTCCAATAAAATGGAAAAGACCTGCGTTGTCGCTGTAAAGGACAACGTGAAGCATCCGCTTTATAAAAAGATTATTAAACGTACGGTCAAGCTTAAAGCCCATGATGAAAACAATGCTTGCGGCGTTGGCGACCGCGTTATGCTGATGGAGACCCGTCCGCTTTCGAAAGATAAGCACTGGCGCGTGGTCGAAATTATTGAAAAGGCTAAATAATTTCTTTCATCCGAATGCCGAAAGGAGGAACGCACTGTGATCCAGATGCAAACTTACCTGAAGGTAGCCGACAACAGCGGTGCAAAAGAACTGATGTGCATCCGCGTGTTAGGCGGTTCCAGAAAAAGGTACGCGAATATTGGCGATGTGGTTGTGGCTTCCGTGAAGAAAGCTGCGCCCGGCGGCCAGGTTAAAAAAGGCGATGTAGTAAAAGCAGTTATCGTTCGTTCTGCGAAAGGGCTCCGCCGTGAGGACGGCTCCTATATCCGTTTCGACGAGAACGCTGCGGTAATTATCAGAGACGACAAAAACCCCAGAGGCACCCGTATCTTTGGGCCGGTTGCAAGAGAGCTTCGTGATAAGGAATACATGAAGATCCTCTCCCTCGCACCGGAAGTCCTTTAAGGAGGTGCAAGCCTGATGAAGAAACTGCACATTAAAAAAGGCGATACTGTCTGCCTGATGACGGGTAAATATAACGACAAATATTCCGACGATAAAGGCACCCGCAAGACCGGCAAGGTTTTGGAGGTCAGCCCCAAGGAAGGCAAGGTCATTATCGAAGGGATCAACCTGGTTTCCAAGCACGTAAAACCCAGAAGAATGGGTGAGACCGGCGGTATTGTCAAAGCCGAGGCTCCGGTTTACGCGTGCAAGGTGGCTGTGTTCTGCTCGAAATGTAAAAAACCGGTCCGTACCGGCGTAAAAGTAGAAGACGGCAAAAAGATCCGCGTTTGCAAAAAATGCGGCGAAGAAATTAAGTAAGGAGGAAGCATAAGTGACCAGATTACAAGAGTACTATGTGAAAGACGTAGCTCCTGCTTTGATGAAGAAATTCAGCTACAAAAGCGTCATGCAGATTCCGAAGCTTAATAAAATCGTTGTGAATATTGCCTGCGGCGAAGCCGGCAGCAATTCCAAAATGATGGATGCAATCGTTTCCGATCTGGGTAAGATCACCGGCCAGAAACCGGTTATCACCAAGGCGAAAAAATCGGTTGCAAACTTTAAGCTCCGTGAGGGCATGAACATCGGCGCAAAGGTCACCCTGCGCGGCGATATGATGTATGAGTTCCTGGACCGCTTCTTTAATGTTGCGCTGCCCCGCGTCCGCGACTTCAGAGGGATCAATCCGAACTCGTTCGACGGCCGCGGCAACTACTCCTGCGGCGTGAAAGAGCAGCTCATCTTCCCGGAAATCGACTATGATAAGATCGACAAAATCCGCGGGATGGACATCACTTTCACCACCACTGCAAAAACAGACGAAGAAGCCCGCGAGCTTTTGACCCTGATGGGCGCACCGTTTGCAAAATAAGAGGGAGGTATAAGCTATGGCAAAGAAATCCATGATCAATAAACAGCAGAAGACGCCTAAGTTTTCCACCCGCGCTTATAACCGGTGCAAAATCTGTGGAAGACCGCACGCCTACCTGAGAAAATACGGCATCTGCCGTATCTGCTTCAGAGAGCTGGCGTACAAAGGCCAAATCCCAGGCGTGAAAAAAGCGAGCTGGTAAATTGCTTAGCAAAGGAGGTTGACGGCATGCAAATCACTGATAGCATTGCAGATTTGCTGACCCGCATCAGAAATGCGAATACAGCAAAGCACGATACGGTCGATGTTCCTGCATCCAATATGAAAAAGTCCATCACCCAGATTCTGGTTGACGAGGGCTATGTAAAAAGCTTTCAGGTTATCGACGACGGCAAACAGGGAATCATCCGTATTACTTTGAAATACGGCGAAAATAAATCACCGGTTATCAGCGGGCTCCGCCGGGTTTCCAAACCGGGCCTGCGGATCTATTCCAGCTGCGAGGATATGCCCAAGGTCATGAAGGGCTTAGGCGTCGCCATCGTTTCCACTTCCAAAGGCGTTATGACTGATAAACGCGCGCGGAAAGAAAAAGTGGGCGGCGAGGTTCTCGCATTCATTTGGTAAGGAGGGCATTCAACAATGTCGCGTATAGGTAGAAAACCGATCAGCGTTCCCTCCGGCGTCGAGGTAAAACTGGACGATCACGTAATTACCGTGAAGGGTCCGAAGGGGACTTTGACAAGAGAACTGCACAAGGACATGATTATCGAGCAGAATGCAAACGAGATCGAGATCAAACGTCCGAGTGAGGCAAAAACGCACAAATCGCTCCACGGCCTGACCAGAACCCTGGTTGCCAATATGGTCGAGGGTGTGACCAATGGCTTTACAAAAGAACTGGAAATCCAGGGCGTTGGTTATCGTGCTGCAAAACAGGGTAAAGACCTTGTTATGAACCTGGGTTATTCCCATCAGGTCATCATGCCTGAGATTGAAGGGGTATCCATTGAGGTTCCCAATCCGAACAAAATCATTATCAGCGGTCCAGATAAGCAGGTCGTTGGCCAGTTCGCAGCGGTTGTCCGCGAAAAACGTCCGCCCGAGCCGTATAAGGGCAAGGGAATCCGGTATGTTGGCGAATATGTACAGCGCAAAGAAGGTAAAGCTGGTAAAGGCTCTAAGAAATAGTTAAAGGAGTGACAAGCTATGGTGAAAAGCTTAAACAGCAATGAGCAACGGCTCAAACGCCACCGTAGGGTCCGTGCGAAAATCTCCGGCACCCCCGAGCGACCACGCTTGAACGTATTTCGCTCTAACAAGCACATTTACGCGCAGTTGATCGATGACGTAAATGGCGTTACATTGGCCGCTGCGTCTACAATGGATAAAGCCTTTGAAGGCAACGGCGGGAACAAAGATGCTGCACGCAAGGTTGGTCAGACAATCGCAAAGCTGGCACTGGATAAGAAGATCGAGGACGTCGTTTTCGACAGAGGCGGTTATCTGTATCACGGCCGCGTAAAGGAATTGGCTGACGGAGCTCGCGAAGGCGGCCTCAAATTCTGATGAGGAGGTTATTCGTTTGGCTAAAAAAATAGACGCAAGCACACTGGACCTGAAAGAAACCGTTGTTTCGATCAACCGCGTTTCCAAAACCGTTAAAGGCGGCCGGATCTTCAAGTTCGCCGCTCTGGTGGTTGTCGGCGACGGCAACGGGATCGTTGGCTTCGGCATGGGCAAATCCGGCGAGGTTCCGGATGCGATCCGCAAAGGTATTGAGGACGCAAAGAAAAACCTGATTAAAGTTTCCCTGAAGGGTTCTTCCATCCCGCATGAGGTCATTGGTGCATTCGGCGCAGGCCGCGTACTGCTCAAACCGGCTCCGGAAGGTACTGGCACCATCGCCGGCGGCCCGGTCCGTGCGGTTGTAGAAGCAGCCGGCATTACGGATATCCGTACCAAGGCGCTGCGTTCCAATAACCCCTGCAACGTAGTCCGCGCAACCATCAACGGATTGGCGAGCCTGCGTACCGCAGAAGAAGTTGCGGCAATCCGCGGCAAAACGGTCGAAGAAATTTATCACTAAGGAGGCGGGCTTTTATTATGGCAGATACCATTAAAATCAAGCTGGTTAAAAGTCTGGCCGGCGTGAAAAAAGATCAGATTGCGACTGTAAAATCGCTGGGCCTTCGTAAAATTGGCGACACGACCGAGCAGCCTGCAAACGCTGCCACCGAAGGCAAGATTTTCAAAGTTACTCATCTTATCGAGGTAACAAGATAACAAGGAGGTGCGACTAGATGAAACTGCACGAGTTATCGCCGGTTCCGGGCTCCAACGTTGCCCCTAAGCGTAAGGGCAGAGGCCACGGAAGCGGTAACGGCAAAACAGCCGGCAAGGGCCACAAGGGCCAGAAAGCGCGCAGCGGCGGCAGCATCCGTCCCGGCTTTGAAGGCGGCCAGATGCCGTTGCAGAGACGGCTCCCGAAAAGAGGGTTTGTCAATATTTTTGCAACCACTTACGCAACTGTCAACGTCAGCGACCTGGAGAAGAAATTCGAGGACGGCGCTGTAGTCGATACAGAAGCAATCGTTGCAAGCGGGCTGGTGAAGAAGGTCTGCGATGGGATCAAAATCCTGGGCAACGGCGAACTGAACAAAAACCTGACTGTCAAAGCGGCTGCTTTCTCGGGCTCTGCGAAAGAGAAGATCGAAAAAGCAGGCGGAAAGGCCGAGGTGATCTAAGGTGTTCAGTACGATTAGAAATGCCTTTAAAAATCCGGAATTGAGAAAACGGCTGATTTTCACCATTTTCATTCTGGTGGTGTTCCGGTTCGGCTCCAGCATTCTGGTGCCGTTCGTGAACGCGGGGGCACTCAAATCCTTAGTTGGCGATGGAAATAACTTCTTCGCCCTGCTGAACACTTTCTCTGGTGGTGCGTTTGCGAACGCGACAATTTTTGCATTGTCGATTCAGCCCTACATCACCGCTACGATCATCGTTCAGCTCTTAACGGTAGCGATTCCTCCTCTGGAGAGATTGGCAAAAGAGGGCGAAACGGGACGTAAAAAACTCAACAAGGTTTCGCGCTGGGTTACCCTGGCGATGGCGCTGGTCCAGTCCTATGCGTACTATGTGCTGGTCCGCAACCAGGGCGGGATCGAAAGCCAGTATCTGACTGGCTGGGCACAGTTCTTTACCGCAGGGGTTATCATCCTGGCCTTTACCGCAGGCGCTTGCGCCGTGGTATGGCTGGGGGATAAAATCACCGAAAAGGGGATCGGGAACGGGGTTTCCATGATCCTGTTTGCGGGGATCCTGGCCGGGCTTCCGCAGAATGCGCAGATCCTGATTGAAAGCTTCAAACAGGGCGGTATCAACTATATCCTGGTTCCGTTTATCCTGCTGGTTTTTGCGGCAATGATCGTCTTCATTGTCATCATGACCGAGGCAGAACGGCGGATCCCGGTTCAGTATGCAAAGCGGGTTGTCGGCAGGAAAATGTACGGCGGGCAAAGCTCCTTTATTCCGATCAAGGTGAATATGAGCAGCGTTATGCCGATCATCTTTGCTTCTTCCCTGCTTTCCGTTCCGGGTACCATCGCGGCGTTCGCGCAGCCGGCTCCAGACAGCTTCTGGGCAGGGTTCCTGCGTGTGATGTCCCCGCAGCATCCGGTTTATGGGATCCTTTTTGCGGTTTTAATTATCGGCTTCAATTATTTTTATGCGGCGATCCAGTACAATCCAATCGAGATTGCCAATAATATCAAAAACAATAACGGCGCGATCCCGGGTATCCGTCCGGGCAAACCAACCTCCACCTTTATCAGCAAGGTGCTGTCGAAGATTATCTTTATCGGTGCTTTGTTCCTGGCGGTTATCGCGCTCTTCCCGATTCTTTTCAATTCAATGACCGGTATCCAGGTTGCACTGGGCGGTACCACCATCATCATCGTTGTCGGCGTAGCGCTGGAAACCATGCAGCAGCTTCAGTCCCAATTGATGATGCGACATCACAAAGGATTTTTGGAATAAGAAAGGGATGACACAATGAACCTTATTTTATTGGGAGCCCCAGGTGCCGGAAAGGGCACGCAGGCGGAAGCGATTTGTAACAAACTGCAGATCCCCGCTGTTTCCACAGGCAATATCATTCGTGCAGCGATCAAAGCAGGAACCGAAACCGGCAAGGCGGTGCAGCGGTATACCGAGCAGGGCCAGCTGGTTCCGGACGAAGTAGTGATTGCAATGGTGAAAGAACGGCTCGCGCAGGAGGACTGCAAGGGCGGCTTTATCCTGGACGGTTTTCCGCGTACATTGGCTCAGGCGGTGGCGCTGGATGAGATGGGGGTCACCATTGATAAGGTCATTGATATTGAAGTCAGCGATTCGGAGATTATCCGCCGGATGTCCGGCAGAAGAGTCTGCGGGAGCTGCGGCGCAACCTATCATATCGAATATAAGCCCTCTCAAACCGAGGGCGTATGCGATAAGTGCGGCGAGCCGACCATCCTCCGCAAAGACGATGAACCGGATACGGTTTTGGAGCGGCTTCAGGTTTATCATAACCAGACCGAGCCGCTGAAGGAATACTACGAAAAGCAAAATAAACTTTATCCAGTACAGGGTCAGGAAGAGGTGCGGGACACCATCGCCCTGACAATGAAGGTTCTGGAGGCATAGAATGGTCATTCTCAAAAATGCACAGGAAATTCAGGCAGTCAGCGAGGCGTGCAAGCTTTCCAATGCGGCGTTGTGGTCGGTGGAAAGCTATATGCAGCCGGGCGTTACCACGAAGGAAATCGACCATGTGCTGCACAAGTTCATTGTGCAGGCAGGGGGAAAGCCCAGCTTTTTGGGGCTTTACGGATTCCCGGGAAGCGCTTGCATTTCGCTGAACAATGAGGTGATCCATGGGATCCCTTCCCCTAAGGTCAAGCTGAAGGAGGGCGACATCGTCAAGGTTGACGTCGGCGCGTTCTACAACGGCTTCCATGGGGATAACGCCTGGACCTTCCAGGTCGGCAAAGTAGACCCAGCCACCGTACAGCTCCTGAAGGAAACTCAGGAATGCCTGCGGCTGGGGATCGAGCAGGCCAAGCCGGGAAACCGCATCGGCGATATTTCTCACGCCGTCCAGTCCCATGCCGAAAGCTTCGGCTACGGGGTGGTTCGGGAGTTCGTGGGGCATGGCGTCGGGCGGAAGGTGCATGAAGATCCCGAGGTTCCCAATTTTGGGAAGCCGGGCCGTGGGGTACGGCTGGTCCTGGGGATGGTCTTGGCGATTGAGCCGATGATCAACCTTTCGGGCGCAGGGGTGAAACAGCTGGCGGATGGATGGACAATTGTCACCCAATCCGGCAGCAATTCCGCACACTTTGAGCATACCGTCGTTATTACCGAGGATGGCGCGAAGATTCTGACTGTCAAATAGGAGGAAGCGGCGTGCAGTATCAACCCGGCATGATTGTTAAGTCGGACGCGGGACACGACCAAAACCGGTTTTATGTGATCGTTCAGATGAAGGAGGGCTTTGCCTATATTGCAGACGGCAAGTGCCGGAAGCTGGAAAAGCCGAAACGGAAAAACCCGATTCATCTCAAGCGGACCGGGCAAAGCGTCGAGCTCGCCGGGCTTGACACCAATCGAAAAATCAGGCGTGCGCTGCATGAGCTCAATTACGGGCCGCAGGCGTCCGTCGCCGAATAGGAGGTATGTCGATTGTCAAAACAAGATGTGATCGAAATTGAAGGCGTTGTCAGAGAGGCTCTGCCAAACGCGACCTTCAAAGTAGAACTGCCGAATGGACATACAATTTTAGCGCATATTTCCGGTAAGCTGCGGATGAACTTCATCCGGATTTTGCCGGGCGATAAGGTGACGGTCGAAATGTCGCCATATGATTTAACCAAGGGGCGCATCACCTGGCGTTCCAAGTAAGGAATGAAACGGGCGTTTGCCCGATACCGATAAGGAGGTAAATTTCAAATGAAAGTAAGACCTTCGGTAAAGCCAATTTGCGAAAAATGCAAGGTAATCAAACGCAAAGGACGTATCATGGTCATTTGCCAAAACCCGAAGCACAAACAGCGTCAGGGCTAATCCCAACGGATTTCCCCCCGCTTGTGCCCATATTGTAATGGAGGTGCAACTTTAATGGCTCGTATTGCTGGTGTTGACCTGCCGAGAGAAAAAAGAGTAGAAGTCGGTCTGACTTACATTTTCGGCATTGGTGCAAAAACCGCCAAGGATATCCTCGCCGCAACCAAGATCAATCCGGACACCCGGGTAAAGGATCTGACCGAGGACGAGGTTTCCCTGTTGAGAGATTATATTGACAAAAACTGCGAGGTAGAGGGTGATCTGCGCCGTGTAACTGCGCTGAACATCAAACGCCTGATTGAAATTGGATGCTACCGCGGCACGCGGCACAGAAAGGGCCTGCCTGTCAGAGGCCAGCGTTCCAAGACCAATGCCCGTACCAGAAAAGGTCCGAAAAAGACCATCGCAAACAAGAAGAAGTAAAGGAGGGCGATTATTATGGCAGCTGGTAAAACCGGAGCAAAAAAAGTGGTTCGCAGACGCCGCGAGCGCAAAAATATTGAGCGTGGCGCCGTACACATTCAGTCTACCTTTAACAACACGATCATTACCATTACCGACGTTCAGGGCAATGCGATTTCGTGGGCAAGCGCCGGCGAGATGGGCTTCCGCGGCTCGAAGAAATCCACTCCGTTCGCCGCTCAGACCGCCGCTGAAAAAGCAGCGCGCGCCGCTCAGGAGCACGGCCTGAAAACAGTTGAAGTTTATGTCAAGGGCCCGGGTTCAGGGCGTGAAGCCGCAATCCGCGCACTTCAGGCAGTCGGCCTGGAAGTTTCCATGATCCGGGACGTAACCCCGATCGCACACAATGGATGCCGTCCTCCCAAGAGAAGACGTGTCTAATGGTGTAACCAAGAATCAGGAGGTGCAATCTAAATGGCAAGATATACGGACGCAGTATGCAGAATGTGCCGCCGCGAAGGCGCGAAGCTGTTCCTGAAAGGTGAAAGATGCTATTCGGACAAATGCTCTTTCACCCGCAGGCCGAACGCTCCGGGCCAGCACGGCGCAAACCGCAAAAAAGTATCGGAATACGGTACTCAGCTGAGAGAAAAACAAAAAGCAAGACGTTACTACGGTATCCTGGAAAGCCAGTTCGAGGGCTACTTCGAGCTTGCAGACCGCCAGGAAGGCATGACCGGCGAAAACCTGCTTCGGATCTGTGAATCCCGTCTGGACAACGTGGTTTACAGACTGGGCCTGGCTACTTCCCGCGCGGAAGCAAGACAGCTGGTGGTTCACGCTCATTTCACCGTAAACGGCAAGAAAGTCGATATCCCTTCCTATCTGCTGAAAGCCGGCGATGTAATCGGCGTTCGCGAGAAGTTCCGCGGCAGCGATAAGATGAAGGCAATCACCGAAACCTGCGGCTCCCGCCCGGTTCCGATGTGGCTGGATATGAACAGGGATACACTGGAAGCAAAGGTCGTTCATCTTCCCAACCGTGAAGATATCGAATCCGATATTCAGGAACTGCTCATCGTCGAGTACTATTCCAGATAACCTTGTCCGCCGCGTAAGGCGGGCTGATGTTTGGGAATGGGCAACAAGAGTGCAGTTTAACTGCAGAAGGAGGGTTTTAAAATGGTAGAAACGATGACCAGCCCGCAGGATAAACAGATGGCGCATCCGATCACGAAGCCGGTTGTGGAGATCGTGGAGATGGAGCCGGACGGTACCTACGGTAAATTTGTATTAGAGCCCCTCGAGCGCGGCTACGGCATTACCCTGGGGAACTCCCTCAGAAGAGTGCTGCTGTCCTCGCTTCCCGGCGTTGCCGTGAAATCGACGAAGATTGATGGCGTACAGCATGAATTTTCAACCATTCCGGGCGTAAAAGAAGATGTGACCGAGATCATCCTCAATATCAAGAGCCTGACCATGAAGGTTCCGGACAAAGTTGAGATGCCGAAAACCGTCTACATTGAAGCGTCCGGCGAATGTGAAGTCACCGCGGGCGATATCAAAGCCGATTCCGAAGTGGAGATCCTCAACCCCAGTATGCACATCGCTACCCTGGGCGCGGGCGCAAGCCTCTACATGGAAATCGTGATTGACCGCGGCCGGGGCTACGTTCCGGCAGAACGCAACAAAGCAGAAATCCAGAATATTATCGGTGCAATCCCCGTAGATAGTATCTACACCCCAGTCAATAAGGTGAACTATTCGGTGGAGAACACCCGCGTAGGTCAAATTACCGACTATGATAAATTGACTTTGGAGGTATGGACAAACGGAACGATTTCCGCCAAAAAGGCCGTATCTCTGGCAGCCAAGGTTCTGAATGAGCATCTCAACTTATTTGTGGACTTGGATGAACAAGCCGCAAACGTGGAGATAATGGTTGAAAAGGGAGAAAATCCCCAGGAAAAGGTTCTCGAGATGACTATTGAGGAGCTTGACTTGTCTGTACGTTCTTTCAACTGTTTGAAACGTGCCGGCATCAATACGGTAGAAGACCTTATCAATAAGTCTGAAGAAGAAATGATGAAGGTGCGCAACCTCGGCAAGAAATCTCTGGAAGAGGTCATTGCCAAGCTGCGTTCGCTCGGTTTCGATCTGACTTCGGACGAAGAATAAGCCGCCTGGCGTCCCGCTGCTGCGGGCGCGGCCAGCCGCCACCATTCGGCAGGCAGCAGGTATTTTCTTTCGTATTTTTGAACCAACCAAGGTAAGGAGTGAATTACAATGGCAGGAAGCAGAAAATTGGGCAGAGCCTCTGACCATAGAAAAGCAATGCTGAGAGCGATGGTGACTTACTTGCTGGAAAACGGCAAAATTGAAACCACCGTCACCAGAGCGAAAGAGGTTCGCGCAATGACCGAGAAGATGATTACGCTCGGCAAGACGAATAATCTCCACTCCAAGCGTCAGGCGTTTGCTTATATCACCAAAGAGGGCGTCGTCAAAAAGCTGTTTGACGAAATTTCCCCGAAATATGCAGATGTCAACGGCGGTTACTGCCGGATTATCAAAACCGGCCCGCGCCGCGGCGACGCAGCAGAGATGGCTATTATCGAGCTGGTATAAGCTCGTGAAAAAAACAGGCTGAGCAATCAGCCTGTTTTTTGTTTCCCCCGGGGCAGGAGTTTTTTCTGCTTCGGGGGTTTATTTTTTGTTTTCGGCGTTTAGTTCATCCAGCGCATATTGGATGACCTTTTCCAAGGAGGGCGGTTTTCCGTCCGGCGAGATCCGTCTTTGGTAGGCTCTGGTGACGCCGTCATCCGGCGGGTTTTTCCATGCGGTCTGAAGGGCGATCCGGATATCCCGCTCGACCTCCTCCGCGCTGACACCATTCTTTCGGGCGATGTGTTCATAGATGGCTTTCACACTCATTTTAACAGCTCCTTTCAAATTTTGATAGTTATATTGTATAACCATAAACTGATTATAGCAGATTTAGATTATACAATAAATATGTAATATCACTAAAAAAGGAGTATTTTTATGAAAGTGAAGGGCGTCACGATCCGTTTCCCGCAGGAAATGCTGGAAAAACTCGCCTATGTAGCCGATTATGAAGGACGTTCAATCAACAGTCATGTGTTGGTTCTGGTGCGTGAAAATATCGCAGAATTTGAGAAAGCCAATGGTCTGATTGAAGGGGAAATTTGTCCGGCAGTTAATGTAAAACCGCCCAGAAAAAATTAGTTAAATACTAGCAAGCCTTCTGTGATGCCCTAGAAGCAGAAGCTTCTACAGTCTGCAACCCGGTCGCCTACGTTGATCGGGGATCCAAGGGGACTCCCTTGGCGCATTTCTTTCCCCTATTTCTTTGGGCGTCCAAAGAAATAGGGCGGG
>CANAQK010000006.1 GCA_947363605.1 uncultured Clostridia bacterium
CAACCGCAAAACATGGCAGATATTACTTCCGACCTTTCAGTTCGGAAGTAATATTTCTGAATCTGCACCCGGTTCATCGTTCGGCAAATTCAGAAGCAGCTTGTCAGCCATCTATCGAAAAATATTGTAAATGCTCGAACTCATCATCCAAAAATTCAAACGTAAAGATATGCGTATCATCAAATGACTGTTCAAAATAATTTACCTGCCCGTTATCGCAATCAATAACCGGCCTGCCCAGCTTCTCTTTTATTTCATCAGGGCTGAAGCTGCCAAAAACTTTTGTAATATCAGGCGTCATGAACTTTATAATCGAATTTAAATGCCTGACATATTTCTCGGATATTGCCTTTACCCGTTCCCTATAACCCTCTTCAGGTTCTTCATCCCAGGCAAAAATCAATCCGTTATACTCCAATGTAAACTGTTCGAACTCTTCATTAAATTCCATAGCGGACTCCTTTATAATTCCGGTTTGCGAAAGGTTTTATATTCTCCCTTGAAAAGGGAATGAAAATAAATTCCCCTGTCATCCGGAAGGCGGATGACAGGGGATTCGCCGGATGGTTTAGAAGCCCATCACTTTGGTGAAATCGGCTTTCAGTCCGTCCAGGAACTTGAGCGCATTTTCACGCGACGGGTCAATCGCGGTATAGTAAGCTTTGATCTTCGGCTCGGTGCCGGAAGGACGGAGGACAACGCTCGCCCCGTTTTCCAGGAAGAACGAAAGCACATCCGATTTCGGCAGGTCGATCACGGTTTCGCCGCCGTTTGCCAGATCCAGCGTCTTGCTTTCCAGATAGTCGCTGAAGGCAGTGACCTTCAAGCCCGCTAATTCTTTCGGCGGGTTGGTGCGGAGGCTCGTCATAATCTGTTTCATCTGCTCCATACCGGAAGCGCCCTCGCAGGTGAAGGACTGCTGCTGATGGATATAGATGCCGTATTTTTCATAGATCGCATTGAGCGCGTCCAGAATCGAAACACCCTCCAGCTTGTAATGAGCCGCCATCTCGCAGATCAGCATCGACGCATTGACAGCGTCCTTATCCCGCACATAAGTACCGGAAAGATACCCATAACTTTCCTCAAAGCCGAAGATGTAGCGGCTTTCCTCGCCTTTTTCCTCCAGATAATGGATCTGTTCGCCGATGAATTTAAATCCGGTCAGGACGTCGATCACCCGGACGCCATAGTCTGCGGCAATCTTAGCGGCCAGCTCAGTGGTAACGATGGTCTTGACGGCAATCGGGTCTTTCGGCATTTTGCCGGAAGCGGTACGCTGTTTGCAGATATATTCAATCAGCAAAGCGCCCACCTCGTTGCCGGTAATCAGCACATAGCGGCCTTCTTTGTCCGGTACGGCAATCCCTACGCGGTCGCAGTCGGGGTCGGTAGCCAGCAGCAAATCCGGTTTCTCTTTCTCGCAGAGCGCCAGGCCCAGCCGCATAGCCTCTTCAATTTCCGGGTTCGGGAAGGGGCAGGTGCGGAAGGTACCGTCTGGATTTTCCTGCTCGGGGACGATCACGATGTCCTCAATGCCTACCCGTTTCAGGATCTTGCGAACCGGGATGTTTCCGGTGCCGTTCAGGGGGGTATAAACCACCTTCAGGCCGGCTTTCTTGCAGGCTTCGGTATCCAGGGATTCGCCCTGTACATGGTCGAGGAACTTCTCCTCTACCTCGGGTTTGATATACTCCACACTGCCTTCCTCCAGGGCTTTTTCAAAGGGCAGCGTTTTTACTCCCTGGAAAATATCAATCTTATTGATTAAGCTGAGCACACGATCGGCAGCGTCTATCGTCAGCTGGCATCCATCCGGGCCATAAACCTTGTAGCCGTTGTATTTAGCGGGATTGTGGGAAGCCGTCACCATGATGCCGGCGTCACATTTCAGCTCCCGAACGGCAAACGACAGGCAGGGAGTAGGCATCAGCTGCGGGTAGATGTACGCTTTGATCCCATTAGCCGCCAAAACGCCGGCTGCTTCCCGCGCAAAAACATCCGATTTAATCCGGGAGTCATAGCTGATTGCCACGCTCGGCGCATTACTTTCCTCATTGAGGTAATCCGCCAGCCCCTGCGTTGCTTTCCGAATGGTGTAGATATTCATCCGGTTGGTTCCCGCGCCGATTACGCCGCGGAGCCCGCCGGTGCCGAATTCCAGGTCACGGTAAAAACGGTCCTTGATCGCTTCGGTATCGCCTGCAACTGCCGCAAGCTCCGCATTTAAGTCCGCGTCCTCTAATTCCGTCCGAGTCCAGAGTTTGTAAGCTTCCATTTCCATCATAACTAAAACACTCCTTCATTCTATTGCTATATGACGAGATAACTGTCATACCCGCGTGCGTCCAGCAGCTCTTCCAGAGCCTCCGTATCCGATCCCCGCAGGATCAAAACGGCGTTTTCACCTGTCCCATCCAGCAGCTCGCCCGCAATTTCCAGTGGATCCAACGCAGTTTCCACCCCGCCCCGAAGCTTCGGAAGAAGCTTGGTCCGGCGTTCCCGGATAGAATCCAGCGAGATCAGCGCACCGTAGTCCGCCCCTTCCAAGCTCTGGAAAAACGCGGCGGCATCCCCTTCAAAAAGGGTCGCCTGCTCTGCCAGGTCAATGCAGTTCAGCACCTGTGTTTCCCCGGCTGCCTCCTGAATCTCTGCCAGTGTCTGCCGTAGGATTTCCTCCTGGGAGGTAAAGGGATTGATCGGATTCATGTCTTTCGTATTTTTCGTTGGGAAATTCAAATTAGTCAGCAGGATGATATCCATGCCGCGGCTGTGAAGTTCCGCCGCCAGCTCGGAAAGATAAGCCCGGGTGTTCTCCATATAAGGGTTCAGCCAGGGCTTCCCGCCCTGATCCTTGGAGTTATCCATCCAGTTGGTATTGGTCTGGTTCCCGAAGGCAAACGAATTCCGGTTCCGCAGATGCGCCGCTTTCGGATCCTTCAGTGCAGAAACCTGCGCCGCCGTTTTCAGCCCGGCCTCCCGCGCTGCTGCGACCAGAGGGTCCAATGCGGCCGGCTGGCTGTCAATGGCGCCGTACACCTGCGCCTTTTCATTTGCGGTATCATACAGGAGGAAGCCCTCCTCGGTTTTCAGCTCAAATAAAACAATTTCCGCACCTTCTGCCCGAATCGCACCCATTTTCGCTTCCAGGGCTTCCCCTGTCAGGCGCAGTTCTTCCTCCGAAAGCTTCCGGACTCTGCCGAACGGTTCGGCAGGCGGCGGTTCCTCCTGAGAAGAAACGCTTTCTTCCGGATCAGAAGAAGGCTCCTCCTGGGGCAGACTGGACGGGGATAAATCCGAAGAAGGCTTCGGCGCATCCGGCCCAAACCGGATTGACCACTCCCGGCTGAAAATAAAACCAAAGCCAACCAACGCCAGGATCAAAAACAAATACAGCAGGCCGCGGAATACACGGCCACCCTTAGACCTGCTTTTTTTGTAGATATTTTTGGTTCGGATTACTTTCCGAGCCCTCGCCATGGACAGTCACTCCTTACCGCTTTCCCGAAAATTACTCTTTATTCTTTGCGGCCCATTCCTGCGAAAAGGGTCCTGTTCGGGGCTGATGAAGCCGCCCCTGCCTTAACCCTACATACGCTTCGCGTACTGGCATCGCTGTGCGCTGCCCTATCTTATTGAAAATTCATTCCATCTATCTAACCCTATTGATGATTGTCAAAACCTTTCCTAAAAACCGTATGGATTCTAGGAACCTGTATTCACAATCAGAGGATGCCGGATGCCCGAGGGTTTTTTCGGGCAGGCAAGGCCATTTTTTGCAGGCATACTTGCCGTATGGCAAGGAAAATGAACGCAGTCTGTATGAAAAAGCACCGGGCAGGTCGTGTTCGATCGTTGTGAGGTTCTAAGATTCCTGCGATAAATCCACCGCAGAAACAGCCCGGTTTTATGGTCGGCACACCCTCAAATTGGATATCGATTTGAGGGTCAGGCTTTGCCTGTTCGCGCATAAAATGCGCTGTGCGCCGTCTATGAAGCCCTGCCGCAGTGTTGAAAAGAAGCCATTGCTTCTTTTCAAGTGCGTTGACTATAACTTTCACAGGCGCATTTGCATTTTTTAAGTGTATGATGATATCATACCACAAAAAAAGGAATCCTGCAAGCAACCCGACGAATCTTCTTATATTTTTCTTTCTAAAGTTAGTAAAAAAGTCGAATTCCCACCTTTAGAAGGGTAGGGTATGCCCGATCAGCCCATACAGGGCCAACGAAATAATACCGATATAGATCAGCGTAATCGGGAACCCGCGGAAAGCAGGCGGGATATCCTCCGAGTTCAGGCGCTCCGACGCAATCGAGATCAAGTAAGCCGCAAAGGTAAACCCAATCGCCGAGCCGACCCCAAAGCCCAGGTAAACACCGAAACCGGCAAAGGGGATCCCCGTCGCCAGCAGCAGCGCACCCAGTACCGCACAGTTGAACGCAGACACATGGATCAGCTGGAGGATTTCTTCCCTCCGTTTGTGTACCAGACTCCGGGTTAAAAGCAACGCCCCCACATAAACCACACCGATAATGGCCACAAAAACCGGAGGTACGATATAATAAGAAAAACTCAGCCCTTTCAAAAAGGGATAGACCAAATAGGTCAGAACCGAAGCCGCCGCCATAATCAGGGTCATCACGCCGCCGAACAGGAAAATATTATACTTTTTGCGGATGACGTACAGCGCCGTCGATGTACCAAGGGCCCGGGAAAAAATCGTGTTTTCCAAGAAAATGGCAATCAACGCATAGGTGAACATCTCCTGGAAAAAGGTGAATACGACCTCAAAAAAGCTGTTCAGTGCAGACACCCCCTTATTTCTGCTGCAGTGAAGCGAGAAATTCTTCCCGCTGTTCGGATTTCCGGGGCCGCGGGTTTTCCAGCCGTCCCCGGATTTTTTTTACCAAGGCTGCCAGCAGCCCGATCAGGAAAAAGCCCGTAAAGGGCAGGGCCGCCGCCGGAACACTGAAACTGCCCTCTGCTGTTCGTGTAAGGGAAAACCCATTGGCCAGCCATTCCCGGCACAGCCCCACCAGCAGGATCACCAGCAGGAATCCCAGCACATTGGAAAACAAATCGCCTATCATTCTCCCGAAAGTAGGGTGTTGGTGAAAACGGGTTTCACTTTTCACCACAATCAGCGAATTGGCCACCAGCAGCGGCAGGAATACGCCGATATTGACAACCGATTCCGCAAACATCCAGTCCATCATCATCGCTGTCGGCACGAATACCGCGCAGGCCAGCAGTGCATAAAAAATCACCCGGAAAACATACGGGATTTTCTGGGGCAGAAGCGACGAAAGGAATACCGTAATAAAGGTGATCAGGGCAAAGGATACCCCGAGGATCAGGGCATTTTGGACATTATAGGCGGCAACCACAATCGGCGCCAGCACCAGCCCCCGTTCCAGCACCGGGTTATGCAGGATAAAAGCAAACAAACGGTCCAGGAACGGCTGGTTCCGCTGATAAAAGGTTCTACGCATTCGGCTTTCCTCCCTTCCCGGGCAAATCCCCTGCTGGTGCAGTATCGGCGTTGATGATCGTCACTTTCAGCTTTGGCTCCTGCCGCATCCGCTTCCAGCCGGCCCGGAGCATCGTTGACCAGCGGTCGCAGGAGGTGGAGAACAGGTTGGCCAGCAGAATGGCATAGACGATCTCCAAATCCATAGCACCGATGTGACGCAGGACCATCACCAGCAGCCCCAGCAAAAGCCCGTAATACACCTGCCCGCCTTTGGTCCGGGGAAGGGTAGCCGGATCATTCGCCATAAAAATGCTGCCGAACACCATGCCGCCCGAGGCAAACTCAAAAATAACCGACGCCTTCCTTCCTGAAACCAGCCGGGGGGAAAACACCGCGACCAGGAAAATGACCAGGTACATGGAAAAAACCACCCGGGGGGAAACTTTTTTCCGGAGCAGAAGGTAAAACAGGCAGCAGCCCAGCACAATCATGCAGGTCGCACCCATCGGTCCCGAAAACTTGCCCAGCAGAATATCAAAATAATCAATCTGGGGGGTGCCGTTTACACGCAGAAAGCTTTCAATTGAGCCGGAATACTGGTACAGCGCAGGGTCGCTGATCCCTTGCGTCGTCAGCGGGATGGGATAATGCAGGACCTGCCCGGGCCAGCAGATCGCGCAGAAAGCAACCCCCACCGCCGCCGGGTTAAAAATATTCTTCCCCGTTCCGCCAAAAGGATGCTTGGCAATGCACAATCCCAGCACCACGCTCACCCCGGTAATCCAAAGCGGGGCGCTTACCGGCATCAGCATCACTGTGCTCAGGGCGGTTACCATCCAGGAGAAGTCCCCGGCGGGGATCCTCTTTTCCCCGCAAAGCCGCACCCCGATATATTCTGCCGCCAATCCCGCCAGCACAGCCGTCAGGGCGTGCCAAAGGGTACGCACACCAAAAAGGTAAAGCGGCATCACCAGCAGCGCCAGCAGCGTTACCGTCACATCCAGATAAGGGGAGGACGGCTTCGGCGGCTGGGCCGGGACCGTAAAAGATTTGGAAATTGATGTCTGTTGCATACATGCTCCATTCCGCCGGCAGCCGACGCCGGCTTAATCGTTTTGATTCACCCGGCCTTTCCGGCAGTGATGAAGCCGCCGGCCGGTTCATATAATCAGAATATCCGCAGTATAGTCGGCACACCCTCAAATCGATACCCGATTGGAGGGGCAGGCTTTGCCTGTTCGCGCATAAAACGCGCCATGCGCCGTCTATGAAGCCCTACCGCAGTGTTGAAAAGAAGCCAATGCTTCTTTTCAAGTGCGTTGACTATAAAGGGGGATTCCTATTGCATATTGAAACGCTCGACGAAAAAACCATCAAGCTGGTGCTCTCCAGCCGGGATATGGCGGGTCTCGGCATTACTTATGAGGAAATGGATTATCAAAATCCCCAGACCCGGCGGGTTGTCCGCCAGCTTCTGGAAGAGATCCGGCTTCAGACAGGTGCCGACTGCTCCAGCGGGAAGCTGTTTATCGAAGCCTTCCCCTACGCAGACGGCGGCTGTATCCTTTATCTGAACCTGCTGGAACAAACCGGGCGGAATGCTTCAAAGCACAGCTTTGACACCCCGCTGATCTTTGCTTTTCCCGAAGCGGAAACCTTGGCACAGCTCTGCTGCCGGCTCAACCGGCACTTCGGCCATGCCATCCTGAAAACCTCCCTGTATTCCCACCAAGGGCAGTATCTCCTGCTGGTCTATACCTATTTCCGGATGGACCGTGAAATCCGCCGCCTGCTGGAAGAATACGGGCAGTTTTACGGGAAAGGGGCGGTCTGTTCCGCAGCAGTCAAGGAGCATGGCACACTCCTGCTGGAAGAAGACGCCATGCAGCAGTTCGCCCGCTATCTATCGCCGCCGGGGGAAGCCCTGTCCTAAGAACCTGTATTCACAACCAGAAAACACGGTCTGGCGGGCCCTTTTCCTGGCATACGGCATTCATTGTTCTCGCCATACGTTAGTATGACCACAAAGAACCGCCTTGCCTGCCGGGAAACCCCCTCGGCCATCCCCGGATATGAATACAGGTTCTAGCATTGGCGCAGCAACTCCACCTGTGCGGCAGGATCCTCATGCCCAAAAATAAACGAACCCGCCACCAGCACATCCGCGCCAGCTTCCGCACAAAGACGGCCGGTCTCCGCTTTGACACCTCCGTCCACCTGCACCAGCAGGTCCGGATTGCCCGAACGGTCCACGATCTCCCGTACCTCCCGCAGCTTGGGAAGCATTTCATACATAAATGCCTGCCCGCCGAATCCCGGCTCCACGGTCATCACCAGCACCATGTCCAGCTGGCTGAGATAGGGCGTCAGCGCGCTGGCCGGTGTTCCCGGCTTGATGGCCAGGCCTGCTTTCTTCCCATACCGCCGGATCTTATCAATCACATGGGACGGATCGGAATCCGATTCCAAGTGAAAGCAGATCAGATCCGCACCGGCACGGGCAAATTCCCCGGCATAAAACAGCGGGTTGCTGATCATCAGATGGACATCAAGCACGTGGCGGGTAACCTGCCGCAGTGAACGGATTACCGACGGCCCGATGGTCAGATTGGGGACAAAATGCCCGTCCATCACATCCAAATGCAGCCATTCCGCATTTTGCACCCGTTCGATTTCCCGCTGGAGATTGGCAAAGTCGGCAGACAGGATCGAAGGGGAGATAATTTTTTCCAAACAGGGCTCCATTCTCCGGCAGAAGGTCCGTTGGTTCCCCCCTGCTGCCGGATACAGGGAGAAGCCGGCTTATTCTTGTGCATACTGTTCTTCATCGATACAAAATCCGCACATAGGCGGACAGGTTCAGCTTTATTGTACTCGATTCGCCTTTCTCCGTCAAGTTTTCCGGCATTTTTTACCCCAAACTTTCATAAATCCCTCCCTGTTTTCTGCACACAGCTTCAGAAAAAGGATTGCCTTTTTCCAATTTGGCATTATAATGGAAAAAGGGCCGGGATGCTCCCGGAAATTTTCCCCCTCAAAAAAGGAAGTTTTATTTATGGAATTAGCTTTTACTGTTTTCCGCCAAGTCTGCATCATGTTCCTTCTGATGGCTGCCGGATATCTCTGCCAGAAAACCCGGCTGGTCAGTTCCGAGGGCAAACAGCAGATGACGAATATCCTGCTTTACCTGGTCAACCCCATGGTGGTGCTGCACGCCTTCCAGATGGATTTCGACCCGGCGCTGGCCCGGAACCTGGGCTATGCGTTCCTGCTGGGGATCGCCAGCCACCTGATCGCGATCGTCCTTTCTTACCTTCTCATACGGGACAGGCCGGACGGCCGCGCCCCCATTGAACGCTTCAGCATGATTTATTCCAACTGCGGGTTCATGGCGCTGCCCCTGATCCAGGCACTGTTCGGCAGCGAGGGGGTTTTCTATGCAAGCGCGTATCTGGCTGTATTCAACATTCTCTCCTGGACGCACGGATATATCCTGATTTCTGGCAAACGGGACAAATCCGCGCTGAAAAAAGCTTTCCTCTCGCCGGTGGTTTTAGCTGTCGCAGCGGGCGGGGCCTTGTTTTTCTTCCGGATCCGCTTCCCAGGCATACTGGGGGAAAGCGTCGGCTATCTGGCCTCGCTGAATACGCCCCTTGCCATGCTGATCACCGGGATTTCCCTTGCGGAAACACGGATCCGGGAGGCATTCACCTCTCCCCGCGTTTGGATGGTCATGCTGTTTTCCTGCCTGCTGGTACCGGCTGCCGCCCTGGCCGTCTATACTTTCCTGCCGCTCCCGCAGGAGCTGATCCTGGTCAACCTGGTATCCACCGCCTGCCCCCCCGCGGTAACTACCCTTTTATTCGCCCAAAAGCTGGAGAAGGACAGCATTCACGCCCTGAGGATCCTGACCCTTTCCAACGTCTGCTGCGTTGTGACGATCCCCGCCATTGTCTTTGCCTTCCAGCTTTTATAGTCAACGCACTTGAAAAGAGGCATTGGCTTCTTGCGGCAGGGCTTCATAGACGGCGCACAGCGCATAAAATGCGCGAACAGGCAAAGCCTGCTCCTCCAATCGGGTATCGATTTGAGGGTGTGCCGACTATATCCGGGATCCGGTAAGCCTTCCGGAAGAACCATCCGGCCTTCTCCCGCATAGAATAGGGGGAACGCGCTGAACGCGGTAGAGAATCAGCTGCAAAGTACACAGGTGCGGCCCGTGAGGCCGGAGCCCCGGCCCGCCTGCGAAAAGCTTTGAGGATGAAATTCCGCGGAGAGGGTCGCCGGAGGGGTGGCCTAGAGTCTGTTTGAAAACCGGAGAAATGCTGGATTTTTGGTCAGAAATGAGTGAGTTCAAGGAAAAAACCGCAAGAAATGCTGCCGCCTTTCGAGGATTTTTGACGCCGAAACCATCATTTCTGGGCAAAACAGACAGTGTTTCGGAGTTTTCAAACAGACTCTAAAGCCTGCAAACCAGCCCCGCCGTTTCGCCCAAGCGAAGCCCTGCCGCTTCGCATAAACAAAAAAGCCGCCCGTCCGGGCGGCTTTTTTGCAGGGTTCCTCTGCGCTTCTTCACATATATAGTCGGCACCCGATTTGAGGGTCAGGCTTTGCCTGGCATAAAATGCGCCGCGCGCCGTCTATGAAGCCCTGCCGCAGTGTTAAAAAGAAGCATTGGCTTCTTTTCAAGTGCGTTGACTATAAGAACCTGTATGCACAACCATCGAACACGGTCTGCCCGGTGCTTTTTCAGGCAGACTGCGTTCATTTTCCTTGCCATACGGCAGCCTGCCCAAAATGGCCTTTCCTGCCCGAAAAAAACCTCGGGCATCCGGCATCCTCTGATTATGAATACAGCTTCTAAAAAGAGCTCTGTCCTATCCGCCCTGCTTTTCAGAAAGGATAATCGAAACGTTAAAGGTACGCGGATTGCTCCCCACGCCTGCCCGGTAAATGGTCAGCTCCAGCGTTTCCCCGGGCGACTTGCCCTCTAAAACAGCAGCTACATCGCCGGCGTTCCAAACCTCCTGGCCATCCATATGCGTGATAATATCCCCGCCCTGAACATCCTTGGTAGAAATATCATAGCCCTCTTCAATGCTGATTACCCGCAGGCCCCGCGGGATATTGCCGTAAATCGAGGTAGATTCCGGAATTTCGCGGTAGGTGATGCCGATTTTGACCCGGCCGCGCACCCATCCGTCGTTGATCAGGGAATCAATGATCGGCTTAGCATTGTTGATCGGGATCGCAAACCCCACGCCTTCATAATCCTCCCCAGCCAGCTTAGCCGTGGTAATGCCGACCACCTGGCCATATTCATTCACCAGCGCGCCGCCGGAATTTCCCGGATTGATCGCCGCGTCGGTCTGGATATATTCACTCTTGCGCCCTTCCACATCAACCAAGCGGTTAAGGGCCGAGATGGTCCCCTGGGTAAAGCTGCCCGCAAAGGCCACGCCACTGGGATTGCCGATCACGATGGCTTTATCCCCAACCAGCAGCTGGTCCGAATTGCCGAAGGTCGCAATGGTCAGGTTCTCTGCCTGGATCTGCAAAACCGCCAGATCCGTCTGCTCATCCATGCCGATCAGCTGCCCGTCATACTTTTCGCCGCTGCTCAGGATAACCTGGATTTTCTCAAATCCCTGGCCGGTAAGCTTGTCTTTGACTACATGGGCATTGGTGACAATATACCCTTCCTCCGAAAAGGCAACGCCCGAGCCCTGCCCGGCCAGCTGGGTGCCGATAGTTTCTTTCCGGTAACAGACCACCCCGACCACGGCCGGCTCCACCGCCTGGTAAATCTCGTTGTTCGTCATTTTCCCGCCGGTGACCGGGGATTCCTCCGGTTCCTCCTCGCGCGGGATGTTGTTGATGTCAATCTCCCCCTCGGTATTCCCGGCCGCGGGAGCGGAAACCGGCGGTTCATCCTCCGGGCGGTTCTGGCTGATATCGTAAAGAATATAGCTGCCGAACCCGCCGATGGAAAGCACAAACAGCGCCGTCATCACAATAGCCAGCACTTTATAGCCGCTTCCGGGCTTTTTCTCCCGGGGCGGTTTAGGCTCCCGGGGCGGCTTGGAGGCTTTCGGCGCCCGGCCGGCCTTCCTCCCGTGCTCAATGGGCCCGTATTCCGCCGAAGCCCATCCGTCGGCCTGCGGCGGCTCCCCCCATCCCGGCATATTGGAGGGAGGGGTATAGGCCGGCGGGGGATCCGGCTCCTGTATCTCCGGCTTTGGTTCTTCTTTCAGGATAAAATCCGGCTGATACCCGGGATCCTGCTGGGATTCCGGCGGTGTGCCGCCGGTTTCAAACCCTTCATTCTGCTCGTTCATCAATGGTTCCTTCCTTTCGCGCCCGTTTTGCGGAAATTCCCCTGCTGGGAGATTCTTCCCTTTTGTCTGTCATCCGCATTCCTGCAGCGGGGACTGCCGAAAACATAAAGGGTGTTTTCAGCCATACTGGTTCTATTATACCCGCCGGATTTGGAAAAGTCGTGGAAGAAGCATGAAAGCTTTCCGAAAAATTATGAATTTTTCTTGAATTTTGGCAGCGGCTTGGGATGAGGATGGCGGTGCGGAATCGAAAAGACGAACTCCACATACTCCCCTTTTACACTGTTGACCAGGATTTCACCGCCATGCAGGTTCACGACGGAACGCACGATATACAGCCCCAGCCCCACACCGTTTTTATCCAACCCGCGGGATTTATCCGTTTTATAAAAGCGGTCAAAAATTTTAGGCAGTTCTTCTTTCGACAAGCCCTCCCCACTGTTTTTTACCTGAACCCAGGTAACATCGCCCCGTTCTTCAATCCCGAACTCAATCACGCCGTTTTCATTGACAAATTTCACTGCGTTTTCCGTCAGGTTGTAAATGACCTGATGGATCAGGTCCGGGTCGGCCTCCACCATGACCTTCTCCCGGTCAAGCCCCAGGATGGTCAGATTCTTCTTCTCAATCTGCTGTTCAAAGGTAAACACCGTCTGGCAGATGACATCCACCAGGTTCAGCTTGGACAGGTTGATCGGCATTTCCCCGGCCTCGATCCGGGACAGGTTGAGCATACTCTTGACCAGCCGGGAAAGCCGCTTGGTTTCCTCCGAAACAATCGTCAGGTAGTAGGTTTGCTTTTCCGGCGGGATCGTCCCGTCCAGAATCCCGTCAATAAAGCCGGAGATGGAGGTCATCGGCGTTTTCAGCTCATGGGAAATATTTGCCACAAAGCTCCGGCGGGAAACCTCCAGGGTGGAAAGGGACTGCGCCATATTGTTCATCGCCATGGCCAGCTGGCCGATCTCGTCAAAGCTGTCCACCTCCAGCCGGGTGTCCAGCTCCCCGCGGCCGAATTTCTGCGCTGCCGCCGACATCTGCCGCAGCGGCTTCACTAGCTGGACCGAAATGAAATAAACTGCGATAAAGGTGACTGCCAGCACGGCAACCGCTGAGATTAAGAACATTTTGAGCATCTCGGTCAAAAAGCCCTGCTGTTCCATGGAGCCATGCACCGAAGCAAAGACATATCCCAGCCGGGCCCCATCCATACTCACCGGCACGCCGACGGTATAAAACCGGTCGGTATACATCCCGCCCATTTTCCCTAATTCGGAATACTCGCCCAAACGGTCGAGCTGTTTCAGGATCGCCGCAGGGACATGGTTCCCCGTATGGATGCAAGGGCTTTTTTCAGTGCAGTAAAGCGTTTGGCCGACGGAATCGGTTAAAAACAAATTCGCGTTAATGGTCTGGCTCAACAGCCTCAGATAGGAAACCGTCAGATCCCCCCGCAGGATATTTTCCTCGCGGTAGCTCTCCTCCAGCACCAGCGCAGCCCGGCGGGTATTGTCCTGAAGCAGCGTATATTTGTCTTCTTTGAAATACTGGGCAGCGAAGATCAGGAAAATCGCCCCCAGGATCACAATGCTGGCAATGACCAGCGAGGCGGTCACAGAGAAATACTTGGAAAAAATGCTTTTTTGAAGCCCGCTCCGCCGCTTGACTGGTTCAATCCTCATTTGGTATCCGACCCATCCAGCGCCTGGTCGCTGACCTCGAATTTATACCCGACTCCCCAAACGGTTTTCAGTGTCCATTTGTCCGAAACGCCCTCCAGCTTCTCCCGGAGCCGCTTCACATGGACGTCAATCGTGCGGGAATCCCCGTAATATTCGAAGCCCCAAACCTCATCGAGCAGCTGGTCCCGCGTATACACCCGGTTCGGGTTGGAGGCCAGATGGAACAAAAGCTCCAGCTCTTTCGGCGGGGTATCCACCACCTTCCCGTTGACCTTCAGCTCATAACGGGTCATATTCACGACTAATTTATCATAAGAAACTTCCTTGATTTCCTCCGCCTGTACAGACTGCGACATCCGGCGGAGCACCGCCTTGATCCGGGCAACCACTTCTTTCGTATCGAAGGGCTTGACCACATAATCATCCGCGCCCAGCTCCAGCCCCAGCACCTTGTCAAAGGTTTCCCCTTTGGCCGTCAGCATAATAATCGGCACATCGGATTTTTTCCGGATTTCCCGGCAGACCTGCCAGCCGTCCAGCGACGGAAGCATAATATCCAGCAGCAGGAGATCCGGCGAAAGCGCGTTGAATTTTACTACCGCTTCCTGCCCGTCATGGCAAAGAATGACGTTATACCCTTCCTTTTCAAGATATAAACGGAGCAGTTCACAGATATTTTTATCATCGTCTACAACGAGAATTTTTTCAGCAGCCATCAGTTGTTCCATCCTTTCCGGAGCAGCGCTCCTGTCCAAATTTTCAGTCAGGCATACGAGTAATACTATTTCTGGATATAAAGATTTTAATCGTTTCATTGGGAATTAGAACCTGTATGTACAATCAGAGGACGCCGGATGCCCGAGGGGTTTTTCGGGCAGGCAAGGCCATTTTTTGCAGGCATACTGCCGTATGGCAAGGAAAATGAACGCAGTCTGCATGAAAAAGCACCCGGCAGATCGTGTTCGATGGTTGTGCATACAGGTTCTTAGTATAAAGCCCGCGTGTTGTTTACCATTATACCGGATTTTCCCGGGTGTGGGGTGAACAGTCTGTGAAGTTTTCAGCAAAAATTTCCCGTATCCGGCAAGCGGGGCTTCCCGATGAAAGGAAGCCCCGCTCTTCAGAATCCTATACCCTTTAAATGGAATCTGCCGCCCGGCCGATCGCTGCCAGCAGGCTGCGTTCCTGGTCCAGCGTATCACCGCCGGCTTCCCAGATCATAATGCCGCCCAGATGCTCTTTCGCATACCGGGTTTTACGCTCAATGGTCGGGATCCCATTATAGCAGTAGCGCCGGCCCTCCTTTTCCATGAAGTCCACTTTCCAAGCCTCGTCCGGATAGAGCCGGTTGAGATTGTCGAAATTCCCGCCCGGCGCCTGCGCATAAAAAGGCACGCCCAGTGCAATCCGGTCTGCCGGCATCTTGCGGACATCCTTCCAGAACCGGGTCGAATTCAGCGCATATTCCCAGGAAGCATGATGATCGCCCGGGCCGTCATACGCCATGACGTTCAGCCAGTCGATGCACCCCAGCACCGCCTCGCTTTGGGCCATCGCCGCATTGCCGACATCCGCCCCGCCGGTATCAATCCCACCGGGGTTCCCGTTCGCATCCACCCCGCCGATGACCGCCGCGCTCAAATATTTCCCCTTGCTGTGGAGCTTCTCGGACAGGCGGAGCATCAGCTTCTCATACCGCTTTCCCGAGCCGTCCGCGACCCGGGGATGCTCCCAGTCCATATCTGCGCCGTCAAAGCCGTATTCCTCCACCATCGCAACAATCGCGTCGGAAAGCTTTTCCACCTTTTCATCCGTTTCCGTAGCCTTAACAAAAGTGGGCTCCAGCGGGATATCCTTCCAGCTCCAGCCGCCGACCGCCACGGAAATCAGGGTATCGTTCGCGTGTGCTTCCGCAACCAGGCGCTTGGCAAATTCGGCATGATCCAGCGGGAGCAGCCCTCCCTCCTCCGTTGGGATAGCAAACGCATAGATCACATGGGTCAGTACATCATAGCGCAGCCGGTCTGCCCGTTCCGGTGCCCAGGCTGGGAAATAGGTGACAATGCGGAAATCATCCTTTCTTTTCATAAAAAATCCCTCTCTTTTTATAATGATGTGGAACGTATGCTTTAATCCTCCAGCTTTAGCTTGACTTTCACCTCGTGAAGCGCTTCATTCTTGGCCATAAAGATCACCGTATCCCCCGAAAGCAGCTGGGTATCACCGCGGGGGATAATGGTGCTTCCCTGCCGGTTGATGGAGATAATGACCGCCCGTTGGGGGATATCCAGCTCGGAGAGGCACTTCCCGCTCAGCCGGTAATCCGCCGGAAGCCGGGTTTCGCAGATGGAGGCCTCCCCCTGGTTGATCGCTGTAAGCTGGCGAAGCCCGGCGGTATCCACCTCATGCTCCAGCAAGCGGGCGATACTGTCCGTCGCCGAAATAACAATATCTACCCCCAGCCGCCGCATTACATCCGTATTTTTGGGGTTATTCACCCGGGCGATCGTTTTCCGCACGCTGAAAAGCTTCTTGGCCAGCTGGCAGGCAACCAGGTTTTCCTCATCCTGCCCGGTCACCCCGATCAGCGCATCGCATTCGGCGACGCCCGCCTGCTCCAGTACATCTACCGACGTCCCATCCCCGCTGATGACCGGGATGTCCAATGCGTTGGCCAGACGTTTGCAGACCACGCGGTCCTTTTCTACCAAGGCCGGATGATGCCCATGCTCCAGAAGGGTACGTGCCAGATAAAACCCGATTTTCCCTCCGCCGACCACAATAATTTCCAACGCCTGCTGTTTCTTTTTTTCCATAGGCCCTCCTCAGTCTACCAGGGAAGCAACCACGATCTGATCCGCCGCCGCCAGCTCAATCTGCTGGCCCTGATACAGTTCCATCCCATGGCCGCCATGCTCTACCGCAAAAATGCTCTGGCTCTCCTCCAAATCCACCCGGGAAACATCCTCCCCAATCAGGTGCGCCGGCGCCGGCAGGGTGCGGAAGGCAACGGTATGCGCCGCCAGGTTGAGCGTACGGGGGCGTTCCTTTTCCAGAAGTGCCGAGCGCACAGCAGCCACCGTCATATTCGTGGGGCAGATCGTGTGCAGGCCGAAATTGGAAAATACAGCTTCCCGGTCCGGGTCATAAATCCGCGCCAGTACCGTATCGACATGGAAAACCTCCCGCGCCAGCTCGCTGACCATGATATTCACATTATCATCCGGGCTTACAGCGGCTACCGCATCACAATTTTCAATCCCGGCCTCCCGCAGGACATCCTGGTCAATCGGGATCCCGCAGGTCTTGAACCCTTCAAAATCCTCATCCAGCCGTTCAAAGGCGCGTTCATCCTGATCCACGATTGAAATATCATGCCCTTCCCGGTCCAGAATAGCCGCCAGCCGTGCGCCTACCTTCCGGCATCCCACTATCAGTATATTCATGGCTTGACCTCCTCCGGCCTGACAGCCGCCTGATCTGTTGAATTCCTTCTATTCTACCAGTCTAATATATACCACAAAATCCAGTATGCGTCAAGGGGCTGGAAGATGGCGCCGGAAGTTCATAAAAAGGCCAAGACCTCCGGCTTTGCCGGAGGTCTTGGCCTCTGCAAGTTATGCTGTATAAGGGCTTTTTCCGCCGCATGGCAGGCTGCTTTCGCAGGACCCGAAGAAGGGCCTCTGCCAGGGGCGTCCAATATAAAGATTTTATGGGGAAGAGATGCCGCGGTTCGAATACGAGGCTCCGCGTCCCTCACGCAGCGGACAGCGGGGATGCTTCCCTGCTGTCGAGCCGCCCCGGCCTGACGCCGGAGGAACGCAGCTCGGGGAATGCTCCTCTTGAAAGCCGGGCCCCTTTATAAAAGGCGCGGAACCCTCCTCTGCTGACCAGGCTACCCATCAGGTTTCTTTTCTGCTCATCACACAAAACAGAATGAAGCGTATAACCGTCAACGCGAGGACCGTTCCAACGAGCATATAGCCTGCCATTCTTCCATCCATAAAGGCGACGGCGGATACGAAGGCAATCACGATTACAGCGGCCGCCATGATCTTCAAGCCGATGGCGTCTATTCTGCGCAGACGCTGAATTGCCAACCCGTCCTTTTCTTCCTTGCCGTACTTATAAATACGGCCTGCCCGTATTGCCAAAAACAGAACGGTGAATATGAGGGCTACATGCTGGATCACTTCATAATAATCCTGCCAATCCTGCCTTGCCCACATCCAGTAGTAGCAGACAAGAAGCAGCGCGTAAACGATTTTTGTCCCTACTATTTCTTTTAAGGTAACTTTTGATTTCATATTTCATCCCCCGCTTATTGTTTCCCCTGCTTGACAGGGGTGACGACAGGCCTGCCGTCCTGATCGACCAAAACGGTCAGCCCAGTCCCCGTTTGTTTCCCGTGGGAGCCCAGCAGGTAATTCACACCGGTTTCCGTATCAACGATAATTTTCGCCACATTAACAACACCCTGAGAGTAAACCTCCACAAAACGGTCTTTTGCCATAGGATCACCTTCTTTCTCGTCATTTGACAGTGCAATCCTACCACATAAACCCGGCCTTGTGGTTCAGATTTCCTGAATGAACAGAAAAATTTCCTAAATGGAATGGGAGGGGAACTCACAGATCCCCTCCCATCTTTTTGCGCAGTTCCGCCTTCCCAGCCCGGGAAAGCAGGCACTCATGGCCGCCGGCCCACAGCCTGTTGTGTTTCAAATCGATCGTTTCAATTTTATCCGCCGCCACCAGATAGGCCCGGTGTACGCGGATAAAGCGGTCCCCCAGCTTCCGTTCCAGTTCATTCAGGCTTCCTAAAAAATCCATTCGGCCGCTGGATGTATGGAGCAGGACATGGTGGGGGATGGCGGCCGTTTCAAAAAAGAGGATATCGCACAAAGGGATATGGCGCACGGTTTCATCTGCCCGTAAAGTAAGTACCTCTGCCGGGTCCTGCCGTTCCGCCAGCAGACGCCTGTGGATCTCGCCCAAGCACCGCGATACAGACGGCCCAATCTGCTCCGGCTCCTTGACGATGTAGTCAAACGCCTCCAGATGGTATTGGAAGGTACGCCAAGCCAGGTCGCCATAGCCGGTGATATAAACCAGCGTGCCATGAGGGTCGCGCCGCCGTAATTCCTGCCCCAGCCGGAACCCGTCCCATTCCTTATCCTTCAGCTCCACATCCAGGAAGTAGATCCCGCGTTTTTCATTTTCCGCTGCGGCCAGCAATTCCTTCGCATTGGCAGCGCTGCACACCACCTTCATATCATAATTTTCAACAAAGATTTTCCACTCCAGGGCCGTCTGGATCTGGTGGCGGATAGCGCTCTCGTCATCACAAAGATAAATTCCAATCATCGTCTGCCCTCCACGGTCAATCCCTGTACAAATACGCCGTCTTCCCAACTGGTGCAGGAGGAGGTATTGGGATAACCCCCCAAAATACGCTGATAGCTGGGCAGGCCCAGACCCCGGCCCGCGCCCTTGGTGGACCAGCCGTCATTCCACATACTTCCTGCTTCAATCTGATTCGTATAGGGGTTGGATACCCGAAGGAATACCCGCCGGTCCTGGGCCAGCAGCAGGATCTCTACCCAAGGCTGTTCCGTATCCAGCGCGGCTTCCACTGCGTTGTCGATCAAAATCCCCAGGCAGCGGACAAAATCCCACACATCCATCTCCACGGCTTCGACTGGATAAAGCACTTCCAGACGGCATTCTACCCCCTTCTCCCGCATGACGGTCAGCTTGCTTAACAGAAGGCTCCTGACTTCCACAATCTGCAAATTCCCGATCTGGGCGGATTCCTGGATTTTCCTTCCAAGCCGCAGGTCAAACCCGGCGTCCAGCTCGGACAGGCTACGCCGCAGTCCCTCCAATTCGCCCTCCCCCGCCTGCTGGGACAGACCCGCCAGCAGATTTTTATAGTCGTGGCGGAATGTGCGCACTTCACGGCGGATCATTTCCAGATCCTGTTCGTAGAGCTGCTGCTGGAGGATAACATCCTGCTGGGCCTGCATTTTCCGGGCAGTGTCGATCTGTTGGGCCAGGGAAACAATCAGCACAGCCATCAGGACAACCATCGCCACCACCAGCAGGTAGTAGAACATCAGGAAATAAGGCTGAACGCCAAATGCCAGCCGGAGAAGCATCTCCATAATCGCTTCCAAGGAAAATAAAAGGAGGGCTGTCCGCCACGGTGCGGATCTATTATCCAGCAGCAGGCAAAACCATGTCCCAAACCGCAGCTTGTAAAGCAGCAGGGAAGTAACCACGCTGATGCCCAGATGCAGCACAATGGCTGCGGCGGCGGGGATTGGAACCATCGCGGACAGGGTTGTGTCCGCTACTTGGAATATCGCCGCCATACAGGTGGCGGCAAAGGACTGCCAGAATCCCCATTTCCATGTCCACTGTACCCATAAGGCACACATGACAAGAATACTGAAAGAGTTGATGTAGTATTGGAACGCTGCCAATACTGGGATTGCATACATCCCAACAGAAAGCAGGATCGAAATGAGCGGGGACAAAAACAGGAGCGGCAGTTTTTTCAGCCGCCTCCACACCGCGCGCTCCCCTGTTACCGCCAGGAGATAGACCGCTAACGCCAGATGACCCGTCAGGGTATCTAAAAATCCAACTAAAAAATCACTTAATGAAGGCATAATAAAATAAATCTCTTTCTATATTGTTCCGGTTTAATGTCTGATACAATTTCCTGTCGGGAAAATGTTGTAAACACTGGGAGTTACCGCTTATGGGCGGTAGCTCCTTTTGCCGTTTACCCCCTGCCTTACCCCTGGGAACCCCCATATGGCAAGCAGCGGGGGAACTTGATCCTTTTATAAAATGCGCGGCACCCCTTTATTCTTGCCATCGTAAAGCAGCAATGCTATAATAACTACGCTGAAACGGAACACTATAAACCGAAATTTCACCATGTCTATACAATTCCGTCCTTTCACATTATGTTGAATTTCTTCTACTTTACCAGTTCAATATATACCATAAAATCCAAAGTGCGTCAAGGGGTTAGGGGTGATGGTAGGGGTTCAAAGCCTGTTTGAAAAACCTTGTAAATTACAAGCGGCGAACCCCTATATAATTATCTATTCTCTAATTAGAGTTAAGCGTACTAAAACAAAAAGGATATAGAAAAAAGGGAACGGGGGGATTGTAAACATGGGAAATATGGAACATACGCCTGTTGTAAAGGAAGTAACACAGCGTCATATGGGAAAAGTACATGGAAACGTAAGGCGGAATGACGAAATGGTTATGAACTATCTGAAACTACTCGCAAATGGCATTGTAAAAAAACGCCTGTCGCCTTATGAAGCCCATGTAATCAGAGAACGAAAGAACCGTTTGGAGAATTGTAACAGATTTTGGTCTATGGAAACCTATGAAGCCAGTCATGTAAGAGTGTTACTGCGAACCTTTTTATGTAAGGATAAATTTTGCAGTAATTGTAATCAGGTGAAGAAAATGTTACTGCAAAACCGTTTTCTGCCCTATATGGAACAATATAAGGATTCTCTGTATCATATGGTGCTGACCGTTCCAGACTGTAGCGGTGAAGAACTGAGGGAAACCATACAGCATATGGCTTATTGCTTTAAAACTCTGGTAACATATCTAAACGGCAACAAAAAAGTGAAAGGAATAGACCTTATACAATATGGCTTTCAAGGCTGTATCCGTTCCTTAGAAATCACATACAGAGAAGATGTCTACCACCCTCACTTTCATGTAGCCGCTGTTTTGGGGAACGGCGGCATTGAGGAAAAATATATTGTCAACCAGTTTTCGGGTACTGGAAACCGCCTGTTTTCTGACTTTGAATCCATTATCCAGAGAATATGGTGGCTCTTAGTCAACGGAAAGCGGCTTACCTCTGATAATATCTTAGGTGAAAACAATTCTTCTGGACGATATAGCTGTATCGTGGATAAATTTCAACCAGAGGACTATCAGAAGCTATTCGGATATATGACAAAAATGTACTCCGAGGATAACAGCCTTATGAGGTATGAGAACTTCAAAACTCTATATTATGCCCTCTCCCATATCCGCCAGATACAGGGCTATGGCGTATTCTATAATGTAAAGGAACTAAATACAGAAGCCTATACCGAACAGGAGTACCAGACATTGGAAAGCTACCTTGTCTGTAAGGAAAAGCCTTTCCGCTCCTATGAGCCGTTAAGCCGCCTAACTGGCGATGAAAAGTATATCGTGCTGAAAACAAAGCACCGAAAATAAAATTTATTTTAAACTTGAGGTTTTATTTTAAATGAAGTTTATGGGCGAAAACGGTTTTAAACTTATTTTAAAGTAGACTGGAAACACTGTTTTCGTTCAGACAGATTGATAGGAACCAAGTTTAAAATAATTTTACAGGCAAGGGGGTTGTGCCATGGAACGATTTATCACAGATATGATTTACGCCCATACTGTTACGGAAAAAGCGACAGAAATTGAGTTGATGGAAAAACAGCTTTATACAAGGTTGTCTGCTCTTATCTCTGGTGAAGAATACCTACAGATTGAAGAAGAATTGAACCGTTTCTATAATGAGCTGGAAAAAGAGGGATTTTGTAAGGGATTCAGCGAGGGAATACGATTTATGCTGAAATGCTTATAACTATACCAGTCAAAGGGGCAAGGATTTTAGGCGGTTTGTAAGCGGAATGCAGAATAAAAGGATATGTGAACCGCTGTAAGGAATCTGTCTTGTAAGCGATTGAGGAACAGCATTTCAGCCATATGGATTTTCTATCAGACTTTGTAGGACGGAAATAGGACTTTTATAAGGCTTGTAAGCGAACAGGTCACTTTTCACCGATTGAAACAGCCCTAAAATTGCGTTTTAAGGCTCATTCGGCGGTAGGTGGAGTTATTCTCAGTCAAGCGGTTAAAATTCGTTAGCGGTGATTTCTGGTCATTTAAAATGGGGAAGATTCTCTGTTAAAGGGTATCTTCCCCATCACTGTATCATTCAAGAATTTTCGTCCAGATAGCCAAACATGAGTTTTACCATATTGATTGCCAGGGCTTTTTGTTCCTCTGTTCTGCCGTTCATCAGTTGACACCATAGCCGATACTGCCCGTCACTGTCAGAAACAACGGAATCAGAGAGCAGATAATCTATGGTGACGCCTAAGCGGTTGGCAACTGCTGCCAAATTCTCTAATGTTAAGCTGCGTTCCCCACGCTCTATCTGCCCAATATAGGCGGTTGAAAGGTTTACATCTTCTGCCAGTCTTTCCTGTGTCAGATTCAGCTTTAGCCGTTCCTCACGAATACGCTTTCCTAATGCCTGTTGCTCCATGCGGTTTTCCTCCAATGCAAATAGTATATGTAAATGATACTAATTGCTTATGTGTTAGATAATCCGCACGTTGCGTTATTTTGATACGCTGTCAGTTGCTTTTTGCTGTGCTATATGCTAAGATGGTGCTTAGTAGGAGGCATGGCATTATGAAAGTGATATTGAGCAGAAAAGGCATGGACAGTACATCGGGAGGTATGGCAAGCCCTATTTTGCCAGATGGTACGCTGTTATCTCTCCCAATCCCAGATAACACGGTAGGAACGGCGTACAAGGATTTGTTTTATAAAGGACAGCGTTTAGAGAAAATTATCCGTCAGCTTTGCCCTAAATTTGATTTTGGCAAAAATCCGACCTGTCACCTTGACCCCGACATATATAAGGATATAGAGGGCAGAACGGCAACAAATGAATGGAAACCCGTATTCGGACAGCATGGCGTATCTGCTGCACATCTGGATAAATTGGGCGTAGGCGTGGGGGATATATTTCTATTCTACGGAATGTTTCAAAAGACAATGGTTCAACCTGATAAAACACTGTGTTTTGACCGTAACGCTCCTATTGTCCATATCATCTACGGCTATATGAAAGTTGGAGAAGTATTGAGGGAGAAACAGGAAATTGAGCGTTATTCCTGGCACCCACACGGCATAAACCCAGACCGCCCGAATAACCGTTTATATCTGCCCGATACATACGGCACATTCCAGTATGATGATTCACTGGTACTTACAAAGAGGAATCAGGACAATCGGCGGCTATGGGCTTTGCCTGCGTTCTTTGGTAAAGGTGACATATCTATTTCATGGCAAGGCGATAACCGCCCTACGCTAAAGGACAGATATGCGGAATTAAATTCTGCTTGCAGAGGACAGGAATTTGTTGTAAGTGCTTCTACCCCGAAACAAGAACAGAATTTATGTGACTGGGTGGACAGATTGATACAGAACCGTTAGACATGGACACTATGTACGGATTCATTCTAAAAAGCATTTATCGACAAAGAATTGAGGGATAATGACATGGCGAGATTCGTTGAACCAAAAGAAAGATTGCCTTTCACCCAGAAATCGGCTGAAGAATTAGCCCTTGAAATGGATAAGGCTCTGGAAGATGTAACGAAAACGATAGAGGAAGAATTGATTGAAGATGATGCCGAGGGTGGGTATTTTGACGATTTAGTGTATTATGAGGAAGAAGATTAAATCGGGAGATAGCTATGGAAATAACGATTGAACAGGTAAAAGAATTTGCGTGGCAGCAGTTGGACGCTATGTGGCATGATAATTCTGGAACAGCTACGATTAACATGGTGAGATTTGATTACAAAGGTTATTGTATCGTCAATCCATGGATGGACGAAAAGACGGAGAAAGCCGTAGACCCTTATCGGTATTATGGGAAACAGAGAACGGAGCAGTTTGTCAAAGAAGCTATCAGAACCATTCAGCATAACAGGGAAGTTGCAAAACAACACAGGAGATAAGAGAATGAAACATAGATTTATTGCTGTAACCTTATTGATAACAACACTTCTCTCAGGTTGTGGGAGTACTCAGACAACAGAGGTAACGACACCTATAGAGGAAAAGGGTTCCAGTTCTATAAATAAGGTAGACCCAGACACAGCTACATCTTTAGCTGTATCCTATTATGAAACCGTTTACGGCGGTAAAGGTATAGAATTTACTTATTTGGAGCCAACCGTGGAAAAGCTATCTAAAAACGAGTATCGCATCAGTTTTTATGTGGACGCACATTGTGCCTTGCCTGCTTCACCAAAAAATAATGAGACAAGATATGTAGAGTGTGTCGCTACTACAGAAAACATTATGTTGGGCTGGACTTATGAATCAAGTATGCATTTATTTGAGGATTTAACAGGCAGACCTGTAATTTATAAAACCCAAATCAATTGGGACGGTACTTATATCAGTGATGCTGAAACACAGGAAGAACAACCAAAACCTACACAAGAGCCGGAATTGCCTAATGAAACAGCTATAGAGGAACAGCCTGATGATTCCTATACGGATGGTAATTACACCGCTTATGGCAGATACCAATGCTTTGAAACAGACACTTTTGTAAGCGTAGAAATACAGAACAGCTCATTGGTACTGTATTTTGAGCCAGAAGCAGAAACCTTTGTCCTTGACAGAAACGGAGCAGACGCAGGCTGGGAGTTTATCAACTGGGAATTTGAGGACAGAGTATATACATCTGCCATTATTCAAGATAATGAACTAATCATCACTTCTACAGAATCTTGGAGATATGACGGCACTTACATTCAACTGCCCGATATAGGTACTGACGGAGAGGGGGAATGAAAATGGCTATTCATCTGGAATCGGTCAATCATTTTAATTATATGGACGGAAACGGACGGATTTTCTGTAAGCGACAGGATAAAGTGCGGAAAGTAGCTCCAGAATATAAAGGTTGTAATGACTGCCCTTATCTTTTCGGCTCTTTACAGGGAATGGGCGTAGAATGTATGTGGGAGGATATAGTACCGCCCCCTGCTCCCTGTGGATATTATGTACATGACCCCAAAGAAGAGTTTGCACGGGTATCCAGTTTGATTGACGAGGGGATTTTGAAAAAGAGATAATATAATAGCCCTAGAAACTGTAATGGCTTCTAGGGCTATGCTTTATTTACAGAATTTCTGATTTGGCAATATCAAAATTTACAAGAGCATTGGAAACACGAATATACCGCTTGTCAAAGTCTTCAATCATGTAGAACTCCTTTGATGAATCATTCATATAAGGTTTCAGCACTCCCAACTGGAACAATTCTGAATAATATGCAAGCTCACTTGGTGGGAATAAGAAAGTTCCAACAGGAGGAAGAGATTCTACGGGAGGTTTAAAAATCTGCATGTAAAAATATTCACAGTCCAGTAAATAATCCGTATCCTCTACATAACCAATTCTAACGCCGTCACATTTTCTTCTGATTTCACAGAACAAGCTTACATTCTGTTCAGGGCTTGAAAGCAGAGATAGATATTTACATTTTTTGAGTGTAGACCTGACTGCACCCAGAAATTGTTGCGCCTTCTGCCCCTGAGCCGCTTGTTTCTTTAAGATATCCGATATACATTTAGCTTCCAGCAATAAGTTGCCCCCTTCACGGTATCCTTCAAAAATCACTTCCGCACCCGTGTTTACATCCATACATGAGCCGCTAAACTTAATCTTATTTTCAACCTTTTCTTGACACATAAATTGCCCTCCTTTTGATTTTTCGTTTGTCTTGATTCAGCCACTCAAAAAACTTGTCTTTTGGCACAACCATACGTTTGTTGAGATAAATCGTAGGGAAATCACTGGAATTCATAAGTTCATATGTTTTCCCTTTAGAAATCCCCAAAACCGACTGAACGTGCTTTGCCTGCATAATGATTGGTAAATCTTCTTCGGAACAGTAGTTCATCACATCGTTCTCCTCTCTTTATTATTTCCTATTCTTGTCTGAATCGTGTTTCTATTGACAGTATAACACATGAGCCGCTACCTGTCAATGGACTTTTTATTTTTTCTTAATCAGGAAATAATCTTTATACTATTTACTTTTTGAATAAAAAGGAGTATAATAGCAATATCATCGGAAAGGAGATACAAATAACATGGGAAAAACTTCTAAAGAAGATTTAGCAAGCATAGTAGGACAACGGTTAAAAGAACTCCGCAAGGCAAAAACAGATTTAGGGCAAAAAGATGTTGCTGACGAAATCGGTATTACCAAACAGGCTTTAAGCAGTTACGAAAGCGGCAGGCATCTTCCCGACCAGACTATCCTCATTGACCTTGCAAAATATTACGGATGCACCGCTGATTACCTTTACGGACTGACAGAAAAAATGAATCCATCATCTACGGACTATTCCAAGCGAGATAGCGTAAATCGCTTACTTCATTCTTTGGATATGGTTGCAGAAGATGAAGGAGACTTTTTAGCTGATTCCATAGCAAATACCATAAATTCATTGTCTCTTAACAACGGAAATCCTCAACGGCGAAATCTTATTGAGTGCATGGGACAGTTGTTCTATTCATTTGCAGAATATATTGAAATGTCAACGTCATATGGAAAGTATTTATCTGAAAAAGTGAGCACAAATGGTTTAACCGCAGATGATATAGCTGTGAAACTGGCGCACATCAGCGGCTTTGATGATATATACAGTATAATAGATGACATTAGACGGGCTGGTATTTCATCTGTTCTTACCTTTTCTGTAAATGCTAAAAAAGCCTTGCGTATCAGGGCAGGACAACGTACAGGCTCTAAAAAATCATTAAAGATGACAGAATTTGAGGAACAGTTTAAAGAAATGCTTGATAAGGAGGATTGATTCATATGGCAAAACGGGGACAAAATGAAGGCTCTATCCGCAAACGCAAAGATGGCACATGGGAAGCCCGTGTAACGATTGGCATTTCAGCGGACGGAAAGCAACAGCGTAAATCCCTGTATGGAAAGACCCGACAGGAAGTGAACAACAAAATGACCGATTTGCTAAATAATCTGCAAAAAGGTATTATCACCAATCCTACAGAAATGACCCTTGCCGAATGGCTCGACTATTATATGCTCGAATACAAAAAGCGGTATGTAAAGCCTACCACCTATATCAATTACACAGTAAAGGTAAAAAATCACATTAAACCAGCTATCGGTCACTATAAGCTAAAGGCACTCCGACAGGACATCATTCAGAAATTTGTCAACAGCCTGTCTGATAAGGGGTTAGCACCATCTACGGTGATAGATGTCTTTAAGCTGTTAAGCAACGCCTTAGAAACGGCGGTAGATGACGGCTTGATTGTCCGTAACACCGCTAACAGGGTAAAACTTCCCAAAACAACAAAGCCGCAAATCAATGTTTTAACACAGGAACAGCAAAACGCATTTGTGGAACAGGCGAAAGTGACCTATATGGGCGTTGTCTATATTTTTGACCTCTGTACAGGTATGCGGCTTGGAGAATTATTAGGGCTGAAATGGCAGGACATAGACTTTGAGCAGAACCAGTTACACATTAGGAGAATCCTCCGCAAGGTGAAAGACCCTGACAACGCAGACGAACATTGGCACTTAGAATTTGGCACACCCAAAACGCCGTCCAGTGACAGGATAATCCCACTTAACGAAACGGCTATCAAAGTGCTTGCCGATGTCTGGGAGCAACAGGAGAAAAATAAGGAAAAAGCCAGTACCGCATACGAGGATAACGACCTTGTTTTCTGCACCCAGTTAGGCAGACCGCTTGACCCTACGAATATGCGGCGTACCTGTTATTCTATCTGTGAGAAAATCGGCGTGAGCAACTTCCACCCTCATTGTCTGCGGCATACGTTCACCACCAGAGGGGCAGAAAATAATGTGGACGTTCGGGTTATGCAGAAATTCTTAGGTCATGCCACCATAAAAGAAACAGCCGATACTTATACGCACGTATTGAACGATTTGAAACAGAATGAAATTCAAAAACTGGATAAGGCAGTAAACTATTAAGCAAAAATATCGGGTAGGGGTAAGGTAGGGGTTAAACGCCAAAAGGAGCTACCGCCCACAAGCGGTAACTCCCAGCTTTTACAACATTTTCCCGACAGGAACTTGTATCAGACGTTAAATCGGAACAGCACGATATCGCCGTCCTGCATAATATATTCCTTACCCTCCAGACGAACCAGGCCCTTCTCTTTGGCCGCCGCCATGGTACCGCAGTCCATCAGGTCCTGAAAGCCCACGACCTCGGCCCGGATAAACCCGCGTTCAAAATCCGTATGGATTTTCCCGGCGGCCTGCGGCGCTTTGGTGCCTTTCGTGATGGTCCAGGCGCGCACCTCCGGTTCCCCAGCGGTCAGGTAGGAAATCAGCCCCAGCAGGGAATACCCCTCCTTGATGATCCGGTCCAGCCCGGACTCTTCCAGGTGCATCTCTTCCAGGAACATCCGCTTGTCCTCCGGAGACATATCGGAGATTTCCTCCTCAATTTTCGCGCAGATGGGCAGCACCCCGGCGTGTTCCTCAGCCGCAATCCCGCAGACTTTCTGATAATAAGGATTGGTATCAATCCGGTTGATGAAATCATCCTCGCTCATATTCGCGGCATAGATTACCGGCTTGTAGGAAAGCAGCGCATAATTTTTCACCAGCGCTTTTTCCTCTTCTGAAAATTCCATGGAACGGACCGATTTACCCGCCTCCAGGCATTCCTTGATGGACAGCTGGAGATCCAGCTCCGGCTGGTATTTTTTATCCCCCCGCACCAGCTTAGTGGTTTTGTCGATCCGGCGTTCCAGGATCTCCAGGTCGGAAAAGATCAATTCCAGATTGATGGTTTCCACATCCCGGCGGGGATCCACACTCCCATCCACATGGATGATATTATCATCCTCGAAGCAGCGGACCACATGGACAATCGCGTCCACCTCGCGGATATCCGCCAGGAATTTATTCCCCAGCCCCTCCCCTTTGGAAGCGCCCCGGACCAACCCGGCAATATCCACAAATTCCAGCACCGCGGGGGTAAATTTCTGCGGATGGTACATCTCGGCCAGTTTGTCCAGACGTTCATCCGGCACGCTGACGACCCCTACATTCGGTTCAATCGTACAAAACGGATAGTTGGCACTTTCCGCACCGGCGTTTGTAATCGCGTTAAACAGCGTGCTTTTGCCCACGTTCGGCAAGCCGACCATTCCTAATTTCATTTTCTCGTTCCTCTCCGTCCTGTTTTTATCTCATTGGTATAGCCGGCACACCCTCAAATCGATACCCGATTAGAGGGTCAGGCTTTGCCTGTTCACGCATAAAATGCGCTGTGCGCCGTCTATGAAGCTCTACTACCGCAGTGTTGAAAAGAAGCCAATGCTTCTTTTCAAGTGCGTTGACTATAATACGATTTCTTGATAAAAAGATGTTAATCTTTTTATCGCGGCGTGATACGCCGCCGTGCCTTTGGCAACGCAAGGGCCTTCCGCTGTATCCGGACAAAACCGTAAGCCCTCATAGAAATCTCTCCCCATGAGGGCTGATCCTCAGCAAAAGCCGACTTTACGATAAACCTTACGCAGGGTGCGTTCCGCCATCCTGGCGGCCTGTTCCGCCCCCTCACGCTGGCATTTCTCCAGATAAGCCTTATCCGCCATCAGGCGGGCAAATTCTTCCTGTACCGGGCGCAGGCGTTCCACCACCGCGTTCCCAACCTGTTCTTTGAAAAAGCCGTAACCCTGCCCGGCAAATTCCGCTTCAATCGCCGGGTAATCCTTCCCGGTCACAACCGAATAAATCGAAATCAGGTTGTTGATCCCCTCTTTGCCCTCCGCATACCGCACTTCCATTTCACTGTCCGTAACGGCGCGCTTGAATTTCTTCACAATCACACCGGGTTCGTCCAGCAGGTAGACACAGGCATTCGGATTTTCATCCGATTTGGACATCTTCCTGGAGGGATCCTGGAGCGACATGATCCGTGCCCCAATCTTCGGGATATAGGGCTCCGGGATGGCAAAAACATTCCCGTACAGCCCGTTGAAGCGGGAAGCGATATCCCGGGCCAGCTCTACGTGCTGTTTCTGATCATTCCCGACTGGTACCAGATTGGTCTGATACAGCAGGATATCCGCCGCCATCAGTACCGGATAGGTAAACAACCCGGCGTTGACATTCTCCGGATGGCGGGTGCTTTTATCCTTAAATTGGGTCATCCGGGAAAGCTCGCCGAACTGGGTATAGCAGGAAAGCACCCAACTGAGCTGGGCATGGTGCGGGATATGGCTCTGCACAAAATAAATGCTTTTTTCCGGGTCGATCCCGCAGGCCATCATCAGCGCGTAGGCCTCCAGCGTCTGCTTCCGAAGCTGGGCCGGATCCTGCCGGACAGTGATGGAGTGCGCGTCTACGATACAGTAAACACAGTCGTAATCCTCCTGCATCTGCACCCACTGGCGGGCGGCCCCAATATAATTGCCCAGTGTCGGCTTGCCCGAGGGCTGGATCCCGCTGAATATAATCGGTTTTTTCGTGGTTGGTTCCTGCATGATTCTTCTTTCCTTTCTTCTGGCTATGCCGGGAGGCCTGCCCCCACTAAGCGGCTGTTCCACAATCGCAAGGCTCCTCTACAGGATCTCGTGGGTCAGCTCCCCAAGGATTTCAATCCCCTGGACGATCTGTTCATCGGTTGGCGTAGAATAATTCAGCCGGAAGCAGGAGGTTGGCTGATCCTCCCGCGGCAGGAAGGCAGTCCCCGGCACAACGGCAACCTTATTCATCACGGCCCGCTTGCAAAAGTCCATCAGGTTGACCTTTTCCGGCAGGCGGCACCAGATAAACAGCCCGCCCTCCGGCTCGACATAGGTGATTTTCGGGTTCAGATGACGGCGCATCTGCTCCAGCATCAGGCCGCTTTTATGCTTGTAGATCCGGCGGAGCCCCTCCAAATGGGCGGGGAAATCCTGCTTGGTCATAAATTCATGGCAGATCATCTGGGAAAGGATATTGGTGTGGACGTCGCTGACCTGTTTGACGACCACCACCTTTTGAACCACCGGCTGGGGCGCACAAAGATAGCCTACCCGCATCCCGGGGGAAAGCACCTTGGAGAAGCTGCCGCAGTAAAGCACGATCCCTTCGGTATCCATGGATTTCAGGGTTGGAACATCGCTGCCCGAAAAGCGCAGCTCACCATAGGGGTTGTCCTCCAGGATCAGCACGCCATGTTTCAGACAGAGCTCATAGACCGCCCGGCGTTTTTCCAAGCTCATGGTCACCCCGGACGGGTTCTGGAAGTTAGGGATCACATAAAGCAGCTTGGTATTGGGATGCTCCTCCAGCGCACACGCCAGCTTTTCGATGGAGATTCCGTCCTCCTCTACATCGACGCCGACCAGATTCACTTCATAGGACTTGAACGCATTCAGACTGCCGACAAAGCTGGGATTTTCGCAGATCAAGGTATCCCCCGGACTGCAAAGCACCTTACAGCAAAGCTCAATGGCCTGCTGAGCGCCTGAAGTGATGATTAAATCATCGAATTCCCGGCCAATCCCCAGCCGGGTTTTCAAATCCGCTTTGAGGGCGTCACGCAGCGGGGTATACCCCTCCGAGATACTGTATTGCAGTGCGCCGACAGGATTATTCTGTAAAATCCCGGCTGTAATCTCACGGACAGCCTCCACCGGGAAGGCCTCCGGAGCCGGGTTCCCTGCCGCAAACGAGATTACAGAAGGGTCTGCTGTAAATTTTAAAATTTCACGGATGGCGGAAGCCTGAAGCCCGTCCATCCGGGATGAAAATTGATAATCCATTGATTCCTCTCTCCTATCTGAACGCTGTATCCGGCGTTCCATACAGTATACGGGCTGGCTCCGGCCGTTACTCTCTCCACTGCCAAAGCGAATAACAGCGGTTTACAGAAAAATCCACATAGATTTTATGACCGGACTGTTCAAATTCCAAGATGGAGCCGGTACGGCCCTCCGGATTCTCAGCATAGCCCTGGCTTTCCATATAGCCTATCAGCAAATCGACGGTGGCAGGCTTGGCGAGCATCACCTTGGGATACTGCTGCAGTTCCACATATGCCGTATCCATACAGCCCACCTGATACAGCCCTGCCAAGACGGAAAAGGGATTCGCCACCCCGAAACGGGCTGCGGAAAAGAGTACGGAAGAGCCCAGTCCCACCGCTAAGACGGCTGCCAGAGCAATCGTGATTGATTTTTTCTTCATATCATTATACAACCTTTCCGCAGTGCTGTCCAATCTTTTTTCATCCAGAGAGTGTCCTTTCGCACATGATATAACAGGGATGATTTTCCAGGGCAGTTCTTGTGCCCGTCCATTCATCAGGGTTTCCGGAACGGAAGCCCTGCAAAAAAATCCCCGAATGGGACGCTCCCCTTCATCCGGTTTGAGGATGGGGCTTTCCTGCGAACCCGCAGCTTTCGTTTACTCCTCCTTCTCTTCTTCAGCTTCTCCGGAAGAAGCCGGCACCTCCCTGGCCAATAGAAGCTCAAGATACGCCTCCTGCGCGGAAATCACCGGCAGGAACCGGACATCCGCCCGATGGGCATACCGCTGATAGCGTTCTTCCGGATGGCGCTGCTGATCCGTCCGGCTCCAGAACCAATACCCGACAAACAGAAGGGCCCCCAGCAGGGTGAGCAGCAGTCCGGCTGCCAGCCCAGGCGTGCGGTAAACGAATTCGATCTCACCGCTGCCCCCCGGGACATAAACCGCCATAAACCCACCGTTTGCCTGGACGATCTCGGTTTCCGCCCCGTTGACAAAAGCGCTCCAGCCCCGTTCATAGGGCACGCTGAAAAAAACCAGCTCATCCTCCTCAAAGCTGGAGGAGGCCCGGAACCCTTCCCGGGTCACTTCGAAGGAATCCACCGCGCTGTCTGCCCGGGCCGCACAGTCGGCATAATAAGCGTTGGAATTGAATTCCAGCTCGGAAAGCTGGGCGTCCGTCATCTCGGGCAGGATTTTCGCAAAGCGCTCCAGATCCTTATCCTTCAGGCAGACCGCCTTTAACAGCATCTGATCCCGCACATTGGTCGGGCAGACCGCTTGCAGCTCGCTGGAATCCGATGGGTCTGCCTGGGTTTCGGTCACACCCATGTAGGTCTCGGATACAGCGTAATCGTAGGTAAACCCCATCGGGACAAAGTGGGCGTTTTCATACACCCGGAACCCGTTTTGCGTATTCAGGTAGACAAATCCCGAGGAAATCTTGGAATCCGGATTTTCGACGTTTTCCTCTACAAAGGCATAGCGTACGCTCAACAGGCCCCGTACCCCGCTTAGGGAGGGCTTAGGCCGGGAGGCCACCCCCCGTTCCCCGCCAATCATGTCGTAATACTCCATAATCGAAGAGGGAACCACAGAATGGAACGCATTGATCGTGGGGATTTTCCAGAACATCCCCAGGTTGTCCATTTCGTCGAAGGTATCGATCCGGAAAAATTCCGATGTATCCAGAGTAAGGCGTTCCGCCCCGTGAAGCGCCTGTTCCGCTACCATCTGGTGAGTATCGCCGGCCAATTTTCCGGTATAAATCATAAAGCTGGAGTAAATAACCGTCAGGCCGCAGATACAAGCCGCCCCGATCCGGAAAAAACGGGGGTGCCGGGTGGTGAGGTTCAGCAGCAGCAAAAAACAGCACAGCCCGATCAGCGCCAGGATCACATAAATCCAAAGCCGCTCCGGGTATTTCGGCAATTGGCCGAATGCCAGCTTGCCATCCACTTTTTTCGGCAGGACGCCAATCAATGCAAAAATCCCAATCCCCGCCGCCGTCCAGCAGACCGCAGGACGGAACGCTTCCCGGTCGGTTTCCTCCCGTTCCAGCGCGAGCACGCCGGCCAGCGCCATCAAGAGCAGAGGCATAAAGAACCAGCGGGCATAATAGCTGTAATTCATCAGGGAAAACGCAGCATTCAGCCCCGGGACCAGCGCGATAACCAAGCAGACCGTCAGCAGCTTTTTCACCCAGTGGGAACGCTCCATCCGGAAAAAGGCCAGCGCCCCTGTCACTGAAAATACCGGCAGAAAGAGAGACACCGAAGACCACTTGGCGTTGGAATCCGGGAAGAAATTCGGCCTTGCCGGAATATCCGGCGGGAAGAACAGGCTGGAAAGGATCAGCCCATAACGCTGTACATGGTTATACAGCAGCAGATCAAAACCGGTCAGGACTTCCCCAGCCCGGGGATTGCTGATGACCGCCCAAAATGAGGGGAGCAGTAAAACCGCCGCCAGCAGGACGCCCAGCACAGACTCCAGCGCCAGCAGCCCAAACTTCTTCCAGGTAAAGCGGAACCCGCCCGTCCGGCAGCGGATAAAGAAGTACAGCAGACAGAACAGCACTTCCCCAAAGAAAAAATAATAATTTACCAGCGCACAGGCAGCCACGGCCAGCACAAAACCGCCCCGCCGGTTATTGACCATGAATTCCTCCATGGCCAGCAGCAGCAGCGGGAAAAAGACTACTACCTCATTAAAATGGTTGAAAAAAATGTTGTAGATATTAAAGCCGCAGAAAGCATAACTCAGCGCGCCGAGCATTGCCAGGGTATCCGTCCGGGAAAAACGGCGGATATACGCATAGGAGGTCACACCGGTTAACCCGAATTTCAGCATCAGCAGCGGCGCCATCAGATACGGGACCGCCCCGCTGGGGAAAAGCAGGGTCAGCCAGAAGAAGGGGCTTCCCAGCAGATAGAACGTATAGGAGCCAACAAAATTAACGCCCAGATCCGTATTCCAGTTCCAGCCGATATCCCCCGAAAGAACCGCATCATGCGCCAGCCGGTAAAAGGGAATCTGCTGGACATTAAAATCACCGTAATATAAAAAAAGCCCTTGATCGTAAATCAAAAAAGGCAGGAAAAAACAGAAGGACGTTAAAACACCCAGCCCGAATACTCTCCAATACGGGCTTTGAAAAAATTTCCAATTTCTCTTCATGAGCGGCCTCCCATGCGCTTGTAGTGGATTTTCTGTCCTCCAGTATACCAATTTCAGGGAATGAATGCAAGTTTAATTTGGCAGTACAGCACGCCTGTTTCATAAAAAAGCAGTATCCTGAAGTGTTCAAGGGTTTCTGCCCTGGCCGGCCGCGATCCGAATACGAGGCTCATGCCGCCTCGCGCTTGGCACCCTCTTTTCTTTGATCGCTCAAAGAAAAGAGGGGAAAAGAAAACCGTTGGGGGAGGCCGCCCCCAGGCCCCCGGGCACTTTACCCCAGGCGGCCTAAGTACAGAATTGCTGCCATGCAAACCTCCTATGGTTCCATCCTAAAGGGAGTATTGCCTGTTATTGCCACTTGTGCTTCGATGGGCTGGCCTGTACGCGCAACGGTTCTTAGGCTTGCCTCGTGTTAAACCGTAAGGAGCGATCTGTTCTCGTCCGGGAGGCAGGGGGATTCGTTGGCGCACGGGGGAATCCAAGGGGGGCGTACATAACCGCTTCCCTCCCATAAAAAAGCCGCCGCCTTCCGGATTTTCATCCTTCAAGCGGCAGCCGATCTTCAGCATAGCCTATGTAAATGAACCCTCAGCAGGTCAGACCACCTTATGCCGGTACCATTTATTCCCGTGAAGCCGAAGGGAAAAGATCACAGCGCGCACAATCCATTCAACCCCCATGCAGGCCCAGACGCCCTGGATGCCGAAGCCCAGCGGAACCGCCGCCAGATAACCCAGGCCAACCCGAACCGCCCACATCGTCAGCAAGGAGGAAACAGAAGTAAAGTTCGCGTCCCCAGCCGCGCGCAGAATACTTGGCGTTACGTTGGAAAGCGCCCATACAAAGGGCAGGGGGATCGCCCCGATAATCATAAGCTGATAAATAATCGGAAGCGTTTCCGCATGGGGCGAATACAGCTTCAGGATCAGCGGCATCATTGGGCCCAGAATCAATACGGAAGCCAAACAGGCAATACTGCCCAGCCAGACCATCTGCTTGCCGTATTTTTTCGCCAGCGGAACATCCCCCGCGCCAATACATTGGCCAACCACCGTAATCGCCAGCGTCGATACCGACAGGCCCGCCGAATAAAACAGCCCGAACGACGAGTTCGTAATGGCATTTGCCGCAATCACCGCGCTGCTCATGCCGGAAATATAGGACTGCACGATCAGGCTGCCGCCGTTAAAGAAGAGCTGCTCTGCTGCGAAAGGGATCCCTATCTGGAAAATGCTTTTCTGATAGCTCCAGTCCACCCGGAAAATCTCCCGGAGCGGGACAGTCAGGCTTCCCCGCGGGGCCACCAGCAGATAAACCGCCACGCCTCCGCCGATCAGCCGCGCGATATTGTAGGAAAGGGTTGTGCCGAGAATATCCAGCTTCATAACGTTCAAGAAAAGCATACTGGCAAAAAGATGGATCAGGTTGATAATTACCGTCAGACGCAGGCAGGTTTTGGTATCCCCTACTCCCCGCAGCACAGCAAACACCCCATTATAAAAAGCGAATGGAACCATGGAAATGCTGAACCCGATGATATAGGAAGTTGCTTTTTCACGGATGACGGCATCTGCCGCGCCGAACATCCAGTTGATTGCCGGGCCGGAAACAGCCAGCAGCAGCGCACTGGTGATGAATGACACCGCACAGGTAGCAAACACCGCCTGCCCGGCCGCGCGCCGCATTTTCTCCTGGTCCCCCTTCCCTTTATACTGCGCGACCACCACCGTGCCGCCCGAAGCGACTGCGCTGGAAAGCGCGATAATCATGTAAGTCAACGGGCTGACCAGACTGACTGCCGACACGGATTCCTGGCTGGAAGAGCTGATCATCGAAGTGGTCAGCATCCCGATCAGATAAATAAAAAACTGGTCAATTAAAAGGGGGCCGAACATCCCGAAAATTTCCTGATAGGAAAACTGCGTGCTGTTGAACCGCCGGCTCAGCCAGCCGTCCGCCCGTGACCCTGGTTTTACCAGCGTAAAATGAAATGGTTTCATTTTGATGATGTCCTTTCAATGAATGAATTCTGACTTTGAGAACCTGTATTCATAACCAGGGATGCCGGATGGCCGATGGATTTTTTTGGCAGGCAAGGCGATTTTTTGCGGCCATACTGGCGTATGGCAAGAAAAATGAACGCAGTATGCCAGAAAAAGGCCCGGTCAGATGGCGTTCTCCGGCTATGAATACAGGTTCTAAGGTCCTCTGAAATAAACCGTACTACGTTACACCACCGATACTTTACCCTGATGACAGGCTCTGTTCCATGACATCCAGTATTATACCATTCCCACCCGAAAAGTAAAGGTTTTTCACTAAAAAAACAAGCCGGCAGCCAAACTATTTTTTCACCGCCTAACGATCCGGAAAACTGCTGCTTTATTTTGTGAAAACCTTAATATTTACCAAGTAAAGTAATTGGTTTTCAGTTGATTTTACCTGAAAATTCCTGTATGATGAGGGAAAGAAGTTAGGAGGTGTCCCTATGGACAACAAACAGAAAAAATATCTCCTGGGCTACGCGGGAAATACCGCCGGCATCACCGAGGAAGACGCCAAAAAACTGACCCATATCAACTTGGCTTTCGGACGGCTGAACCTGGATGGCAGGATCTCCGTCGATCACCTGACGATCCTGGAGCAGCTTCCCCAGATCCGGGCCTGGAACCCCGGGATTAAAATCGTGCTTTCCCTGGTTCCCCACCATCCCGATGCTTTCACCCTTAACTGCGCGACCCCTGAGGGCCGGGAAACTATCGCCCGTTCCTGCGCCGAAACCGTCCAGGAACACAAGCTGGACGGCATCGACTTGGACTGGGAATACCCCTGTGTCCCTTCCAACGGCGCCAACACCTCCCCGGCGGATAAACACAATTTCACCCTGCTCTGCCAGGAAATCCGCCGCCAGCTCGACGCCATTAACGGCAGCCACTACCTGCTCACCATTGCGGCCGGCGCAGATCTCTATTATGTGGAAAGCGTGGAAATCCCGGAGCTGATGAAGGTGCTGGACTACATCTGCCTGATGACCTATGACCTGAAATGCGGCTTTCATGCGCTGGCAGGCCACCATACTCAGCTTTATTCCTCTACCGGGGATGTCTTCCGCAACAGCTGCGACCAGGCGCTTCGCCTGTTCCATGCGGCGGGCGCACCCAAGGAAAAGCTCCTGATGGGCGCTGCCTTCTATTCCCGCAAATGGGAAGGGATCGAGGACCGCAACCACGGGCTGCTCCAGATCTGCAAAAACGGCGGCGGATACGGACCCAACTATCATGACCTGGTGTCAGATTACATCGATAAAAATGGCTATACCCGCTACTGGGACGACGAAGCCAAAGCCCCCTACCTCTTTAATGGAAGCACCTTCCTTTCCTATGACGATCCGGAATCCCTCAAAGCAAAATGCGAATACGTCAACCGTGAAGGCTATGCCGGCATTTTCTATTGGGAGCACGTGTGCGACGCGACCCGCACCCTCCTGGACACCCTTTATCAAAACCTGAACGCCTAGGGCTTGTTTGAAAATAGAGAAATGACCTGTTTTTTCGCAAACAGCAGGAGAATGCAAGGCAAAAAACGCAGGAATCCTTGCCGGATTCCGAGTATTTTTAACGCAGCATTCACCGTTGCTTGTAGAAAAAAACGAAAATTTCGATTTTTCAAACAGCCCCTAATCCCCCGGCTTCGTGCAGAGGACTCTGCACGAAGCTTTTTTGCCCTTTTTCGGCCGATTTGAACCCTTCCCGGCCACAGGCAAATCAGCCGCGCAGGAACGCCGTTCGGGAAGCTCCTCTTGAAAGCCGGATCCTTTTTAAGGCGCGGGAGGATACTCCCAGGAACGCAAATCCCCTTGATTTCATAGGATGGAATGCTGCCTGCTCGAACCGGGCGGTACCCAGAAATTTGATCAGAAAGGAAGCTGAATCTGTCATGCTTCATAATAAAACTATCCTGGTTGCGGGCGGGGATTTGCGGCAGGCGCATCTGTCCAAACTGTTTTCCAGCGCCAACCGTGTGTATACACTCGGGCTTGAAAAAGCGGAAGGCGCCGGCGGAACACCGACTACCCTCTCCGAACTCTGGCAAACCGGGCTGAAGGTGGACTATATCATCCTGCCCATGCCTGTCCTCAGCGACGAAACGCTTGTCAACACCCCTTTTTCCGGAAAAAAGCTGGCCATTGATGCCCTGCTCGACTGTGCCAACCCGGATACCATCGTCCTTGGCGGCCGTCTGCCCCCTGCCCTGATCCAAAAGCTGGAAGAACGCGGCCTGGCCTACAGTGATTATCTGGACCGGGAAGAACTGGCTGTCCTGAACGCAGTGCCTACTGCAGAAGGGGCCATCCAGATTGCGATGGAAGAGCTCCCCACCACCATTTTCGGGATGAAAATCCTGCTGATCGGATACGGGAGGATCTCCAAAGTATTGGCCCGGCTGCTTAAAGCGCTCGGTGCGGAGGTTACGGTTTCCGCCCGGAAATTTTCCGACTTGGCCTGGATCCAGGCCAACGGCTTCCGCTCGGCCCATACAGCCGATCTGGCTGAAGCGATCACCGGCACACAGCTGATTATCAATACGGTCCCCGCCGTTGTACTTAACGAAGAGCTTCTTTCCCGGGTAGAGCCGGGCTGCCTGCTGATTGACCTCGCCTCCAAACCCGGCGGGATTGATTTCACGACGGCTAACCGGATGGGGCTGAAAGCGGTCTGGGCGCTCTCCCTCCCCGGGAAGGTGGCGCCGATCACCGCAGGAAAAATTATTTTCGATACCATCCAAAATATCGAAGCAGAACGGAGGCAGGCGCATGAATAAAATCAAACTGGGCTTTGCGATCTGCGGTTCCTTTTGCACCCACGCGGAAAACGTCCGCCTGATGGAAACCCTCGCCGGCATGGACTATGATATCCTTCCGATCCTCTCCTTCAACGCCGCCCGGATGGATACCCGGTTCGGCAAGGCCCGGGAGCTGATTGAACAGGTGGAATCCATCTGCGGGAAAAAAGTTATTTGCAGCATCGAAGCTGCCGAACCAATCGGCCCCAAGCATATGACCGACATCCTACTGGTATCCCCCTGTACCGGGAACACCCTCGCCAAGCTGGCTTATTCCATTATTGATACTCCGGTCACCATGGCGGTCAAGAGCCACCTGCGGAACCATCTGCCAGTGGTACTGGCGGTTTCCACCAACGACGCGCTCAGCGGCTGCGCGAAAAACATCGGCACCCTCTCCAACTACCGCAATTTTTACTTTGTCCCGCTGGCGCAGGATAATTTCCGGCAGAAGCCGACCTCCCTGGTCGCCAAGTTCGATTTAGCCCCGCAAACCATCGAAGCAGCGCTCCAGGGGATCCAGATCGAGCCGGTCCTGCTCTCGCCGCACGGATAAACCGCCCTCCGATATCCAACAGAAAAAGGATGGAGCCCAAAGCCCCATCCTTTTCTCCTACGGGCAGCCAGCAGGAAACCGGCTGTCCGGCTATTTTTTGTTTTATTCTCAAATATCGCTCTATCTTCCCTCTGCGGCACTGCGGCCGGCAATCCTGCCCAGCGTCAGCGCCATCGAATGGCTGATGCCAGGCACCGTCAGCGGATATTCCCCCGAAAAGCGGTTGCCCTGCACATTCCCCGTCACATACAGCCCCGGAATGATCCGGCCTTGATCGTCATAGGTACGGCAATACGGGTCACTGTCCAGCCCTCCCATACAGATAATCATGATAGCAGGGGTGAAACGGGTGGCGTAAAACGGCAGTTTTTCTACTGGGAAAAGCCGCTTGGGCTGTTTCCCAAAATCGCTGTCGTATTTTTCCCGGCAGCACTGGTTATAGCGTTCGATCTCAGACTTGGCTGTTTCAGCCGGCAAACCCATTTTTTCGATCAGCTCCTCAATCGTATCCGCCCGGAGCATCTCGCCGGATTCTATCGCTTTTTCCAAGGTCCGCGGGGTCGTGATGTTGTCGATTGTCCCCAAATGCGGGTAAACCTTCCCGGACTCCAGCTCGGAATCCTCCATCACATAGCAGACGGAGCCATGGTTCGGCGTCACGAAGGGCACCTGATCCCGCCAATTCCCGTCCGCAATCTGCCAGGCGGTTTTCCCCGGCTGAAGGACAATCTGGTTATTGATCTGCTGGCCGGGGCAGTCCTCGTTCACGAAGCGTTCCCCTTCCAGGTTCAGCAGCAGGAAACCGGAAGCTCCCAGCGCCCCTCCCATATGATGCGCCATCGGCGCATGAGGGCTGTCCTGCATATGGGCCCCGGCCCACATCGCCATGCGATGCCCGTCCCCCGTATTCGAAGGCTGCTTGTTCCGGTCGTAGCTGGTCCACATCCGGGGCAGGCAGAGGGCGCCGGGGCAATAGTGCCCCAGCATGGCGTCGTCGCTGGAATAGTCTCCCGTCGCCAGGATCACCCCTTTCGAAGCCAGCGCCCGGATATAGCCCCCCTCCGGATGCTCTGCAAGCACGCCGTTAACCCGGCCGTTCTCATCCCGGAGCAGCTTCCGTGCCGGAGCGGAAAAGAAGCTGGTAAGGTTGCCGGTCTGCTCAGCAAGCGCATAATTGGCCTTGAACACCGGGATATGGGTGGGCCGCACCCATACGGTAGTCTGATAGCATTTGAAAGGTTCCTTCTCATGCTCAAAGGATTCCGGTTCCGGATACCGCCGGGGCTGGATCCAGCACTTCGTCCCTTTTGGGACAGGCTCCCGGCTGTTTTTCAGCACCAGCAATTCCGGGCAGGCACGGATATACCAGTCAAACGCTTCGCCGGCCTCTTTGGCCCAAGCCTTCAGGATCCGCTGATCAGCCCGGTAGCCCATATCCCGCATCAGGTCGGCAACGACCGCATTTTTATCAATCCCCCGCCGTCCCCATAAATCCGCAATTTCGCTGTCCAGGATAGCAAAATCCCCCGAGCGCGCCTGCGGTGACTTACATTTTTCGAACAGGACCACTTTCGTCCCCATGGAAGCGGCCTGGCGGATTGCCGCGACGCCGGCTAACCCGCCGCCTACGACAACCAACTCCGTTTCCACCGTTTGGACGATGGAGGATTCGGGAATCAATGGCTCGCTTCCCCGCCAGTTTTCGGTGCTTTGGCTTTCTTTTTCTGTTTTCATTCTCAAATATGTCCCTTTCTTCCCTCTATGCCTGGCCTACTCGAGGCCCTGTTCGTCCAGGTAACGCTCAATAGCGCGAAGCACGCCTTCTTCCGCATTGCTTTCAGCCGTATAACGGCAGCAGGCTTTCACCCCGTCGATCGCATTGGCAACCGCAAAGCTGTATTCCGCACGGCCCAGCATTTCCAGATCATTATAGTAATCCCCAAACGCCATGGTTTCGGCCGGCGTAACCCCTAAAAGCCGCTGAAGCGCTTCCAGCCCGGTCCCTTTATTCACACCCGGTTTCATCAAGTCAACCGAAACATCGTCCGTAGCTGTGGCGCTGAGTTCCTCCCCAAACGCCTCCCGCAGAATCGGGAGGGAATGGTAAAGCGGGTTCGCCGGGTCATACAACGCCGCCCGGTAAACCGGTTCAGGCGCCTGCCGGAGATCCTCCAGGCGCAGCATCCGGAAGAGCCCGTCCGGCTTTTCGTCCTCCTTGGTGAAGAAGGGCGGCGGGACCCGGTAATACATCGCGTTCCGGGCGCAAAGCGAAAGGAAAACCCCCGGGATGGATTCACAAACCCGGACAATCCGGTCAACCTGCTCTGGTCCCAGGGCTTCCCGGACAAACGCCTTGCCTTGATACTCCCCATAGGCCCCGTTGTCACAGATATATGCCATCGGTTCCCCGGCCGGCTCGAACATCCGGAACAGGTTGTTGTAATGCCGCGCGCTGGCGGGGGCAAAGACGATCCCATGCCGGGCCAGCCGCCGGATTAACGGGAATATCCCAAGCGGAAGCTGTTTATCCGGATAAACCAGGGTATTATCCATGTCCGTTGCGATCAGCCGTATCATCCTGTTCCTCCGTTAAAAATTTTCCTGGCAGAATGCCTCCAGCTCGGTACAGGCCGTTTCCTCGTCTGCCCCTTCCAGGGTAAACCGGATCGCGTCCCCCTGCTTGACATTCAGGCCCATCACGCCAAAAAGCCGTTTGGCCTGTGCGGACGCTTCCCCTTTCCAAATCTGGATATTGCTTTGATAGGATGCCGCCCGCTTGACCAGCATCCCGGCTGGCCGGGCGTGAAGCCCCAATTCATCTTTGACCGTATACGTAAATTCTCTCATCCCAAATGTCCCCCGCTTTTATTTTTATTCTCCCGCCTTAGACGGATCGTTGCTGAAATCATGGGTTTCAAAATAAGATTCTTTCGGCGGGGTAGAGGGCTTCATTAAATCAATCCCGGAATTGATTGCGATTTCATAGGCCAGGATTTCCACAGCCGGAGCAAACTCCAACGCACGGAACTCCCCACCGGCTATATCGAAGACCAGGTCGGTTTCATCCACGCCTTCCGCGCCCATGATGAAGCCCTTGCCGGTATTATTTTTGCACATTTTCCCCAGGCCGACCGCTTTTTCACTTCCGGCATCCCCGCCGTTCAGGGAAATGACGCAGGTCTTGTCGTTAAACGCCATCGTCGGGCCATGCAGCCCCTCCTCCAGCTCGTAGCCAACCGCAACCCGGCCGGTAATTTCGAGCATTTTCAGTGCGCCTTCCAGGGCAACACCCCACAGCGGGCCTGCACCATAGAAGAAATAACTGGTGGAATCCATCAACCGCTCTTTATTTTTCTCAAACCAAGCCAGGGTCTTGCTGCTGACTGCCTGATGGCTCTCCGGGACCCGGTAAGCATCGGCCAGATACCGGTCGTAATCTTCCTGGGAAAGCCGTCCAGCCGCCAAAGCGATCTCCATCGCGATCACAATATGGGTCAGGATGGAAGCGCAGTAGCCAATTGTCCGGAACCCGTATTCCTCAAAGCCGCAGCCCATATCTACATGGACGCCCGCTTCTTTGGCAATATCCGTAGTTGGGCCTTCGGTAATCCCTACTGTCAGATACCCTTCCGCCGTCATCTTCCGCATACATTCCCGGGTCAGGATCGAATTGCCTGACTGGGAGGTGAAGATATACAGCGCGTTTTTGTTCCGCACTGCGCGGTCCGTGTAAAACTCATTCGGGAAGGATACGGTGGAACGAAGCCCGGAAACCCGCTCGACCGCCCCGCGGGAGGACATCGCACAGGTTCCGGAGGTACCCGAACCGATAAAAACAAATTCATCAATTTCCCGCACTTTTCCCCCCAGATAGTCCATAAGGTCTTTCGTTTTTTCCTTGCGGGTGTCCAGAATCGACTGTACAATCGAAGGGGTGCGCTGAATAACTTCCAATAAAGTAACCATTTGATTTTCTCCTTTTTTCTCTATAACCAATTAAAACCATCGATTAACAAGGGGAAACACGCCTTCCAGCGTCCTAAATCGTTACTGGGCTGACGCCCAGTAACGAGGATAACGATGTCAGCGGCAATTTTAGCCTCGAAAAACCGTATTTCCCCTTGTCAATCGATGGTATGAATGACGAATGAAAAACTCAGGCCAGGAATCCGAAGTAAGCGCCCGCCAGGGAAACTGCCAGGATAGCCAGCAGCACCCAATAGGTCTGAACCCCTTTTTTGACCAGGGCAAACGCCCCAAGTACCATCAGCAGCGGCAGCAGGCCCGGGAATACCTGGTTCAGCAACCCCTGCAGCGTGGTGGTTTCCCCAAAGAAAGAGAACGAATACGGAATCTCCAGACGGACAATCCGGGAAGCCAATACCCCTGCCATCAGCAGCGCCAGGATAGTCGCCGCCTTTTTGACAAAGTCAATCACACCGCTTTCTGCTGCCCGGCCCATAAAGGCCGTCCCTTCGCTGAAGCCGACAATCCCGCCGTAATACCGCACCAGCGTCGCCGGGATATTGAAAATCAGGATGTGCATCAGCGCTCCGAGGATACTGCCCTGAAGTGCCAGGATAATCCCAACGGTCAGCGAAACCAGGCGCAGCGTCCCCCAAAACAGATGATCCCCGAAGCTGGCCATCGGCCCCATCAGGCTGGCCTTGGTCGTTTCGATCATGCTGGGGTCAAAATCCGGATCTTCCGCCGCCCGTTTTTCCAGCGAACCCGCCGTACCGGTAATATATGGCCCGCAGGTCGGCGTCGTATTGAAAAGCGTCCACTCCCGCTGGTACGCTTCGATCCGCTTTTCCTTGGATTTGTGATAGTGGTTGATATACGGAAGCATGGCGTAAAGGAACCCCAAGGCCTGCATCTTTTCAAAATTAAAGCTGGCGCTCATGGAGAGGGTTCGCCGCGAGCTCTGACGCACCAGCTTTTTTTCCTCTTTGCTCAAATTCGGTTTAATCATTGAACAGATCCTCCTCTCCGGCCGCAGAGCTTGGCTCTAGGGCTGCCTGCGCTTTATCCCGCTGCTCCCGCTGATACAGAAAGTAGACCAGCACCAAACCCAGCGCCAGCACCCCAATCGGCGCAATGTGGAGGAAGGCGCTGAGCAGGAAGCCCAAAAAGAAATAAACCGCCAGCTCTTTTGACCAGATCATCCGCAGGAACTGCGCGATGCTGAGCGCACCGACAATCCCAATCGCCACATGGATTCCGGTAATCACCCAATCCGGGATATAGGCGCCCCATCCGCCGATGAACATTGTCCCAAAATAAAGCAGGATAAAATTGGCGGCTGCGCCCGGAAGCATCGGAAGCAATGCTGACCGCCAGTGAAGCCGTATCAAGGCCTTGTCGTTTCCTTCGCGGATATAGCGTTCAATTTTCCGGTTGTCCCCGCTTTTCAGCTGGGTGGACAGATAAAAGAAGAACTGCCCGATATACGAAGCCAGGATCCCGATCACGACCGCAACCTCCGGGCCCTGCCCCATTGCAATGGCAAAGGCGGTTCCCAGGACGGCGCCGGTATTTCCATCCGGCGGCGTGGTCCCGCCCAGCCCTACCGAAGCCAGGAAAAAAATCTGACAGGCCGCCCCGCAAAGAACCCCGGTCACCGGATCCCCTAAAATCAGGCCGACTACCGGCCCCAGCACCAGGGGTGAACAAATCATAGGAAAGGCAAACCACATTTCTGCCCAGCCTAATACCAACACCACTACGGTCAGCAGAACTGCCTGTAACAGCGACATCCTGCACCCTCCTTTCCGGGATCAAAGATCCCGCAGCGTTTTCTTCGTATCCGCCGCCACCAGGCGGAACTCTAGCTCTTCTACCAGGGAGTCCAGCTTCTTCAGCCGTTCCAAATCCGCATCATTCAAATAAATAGAGTTGCTGATCATCCGGCTGTCCTCTGTTTTTTTGATCCCGCCGATATTGACATGCTTAATCTCATCCCCGGTCAGCTCCACCAGCCGGAGAGCATCCTCAATCGTCCGCACTACGATAAAAATGGAAACCCCTTTGGCGCGCGGATCATTTACAAGGTCGGCCGCCCCCACAATATCCCGGATAGCCAGTTTCGCGCCGGCCGGTTTGGCCAGCTTGACCGCTACCTTAGCCATTTCATCATTCATGACCGCATCGTTCGCAATCAAGATGGAACTGGCTCCCACTGTTGAAAACCAGGATACCGCCACCTGCCCATGCAATAAACGTTCATCTACCCGCAGCAGTTTTACCATAAAGATTCCTCCTTGTCTTCTCCCAAGCCGTTTAATTCCCGGCCCAGGATATTTTTATCAAAATAATCCATATTGCCGCATCCGATCTGCATTGCCTCCCGGATGCTTTCCTCCGCCGGCCCGTCTTCCCCCAGCAGCGCCAGCTCCAGCGTCAGGCTGAGGTTCATCCCGCTAACCAGCTGCACGTTCGGCCGCTTGCAAAGAGGAAAGAGCTGGTTATGCACACTCCCGCCTTTAATATCGCTTAACAGCAAAAAACGGGTTTCCGGTTCTGCTTCCACCAGGCCCCGGACAGCCTCCCCGATTTCCTGGGGAGAAACATAATGGTCCAGGCTGAAACAGGAGAGCTCCGCCGCATCCCCCAAAATCATCCGGACCGCACTGGCCATCCCCTCCGCCAGGCTTCCGTGGGAAGCTAAAATCAGTTTCCGCATTATTCGTCCATCCTTTCCATCCAAACACCGGCATATACAGCGTGCGGACTGCCGGTGTTTAACCAGCAGTTTATATGATCTCTTTACTGAATAATAAAAGCAAAAACCATGCCAACTTTTTTGATCCTAAAATAAAAATAGCGATTTTTCCGGCTTTCATTTGTTAAGATTCTTTCCTTTCTAATTAAAACCATTCCTCAAAACAGGCTCTTCTTTCAAAATCCGCGACACTGTTTTGCTCTTTCGCGACACTGTTTTGAAAATCCTCCCTGTCTGAAAGAAAAGCTTGACAGATCCCAAAGAAAGACGTATGCTGAAAGCAAACCGGCGATCCCGGAAGAAATCCAGGAAGGAACCGTCTTCCAGGCGGCAAAGAAGCATGATGACAGCACAGGAACGCAAGCAGCTGCTTTGGGCTGCACTTGAAAAAACAACCCGCGGCTTCCATTGGGAGAAGCCCGGCCTGCTGGCGGCAGGGGCGTTAGCCACAGAGTTCGGCTGGAGCCGGAATCTGGTCAGTCAATATCTCAACGAATTTTATGAGGAAGGCCGGGCTGTCAAAGTCAATTCCCGGCCTGTTTATTTTTTCTCCCGGGAAGCCCTGGAGCAGCGGGAATCCGCCGCTTTGGATGAATTGGCCTTTCCCTCCCTGGAGGCTTTACAGGAGGCGCTGGCCGCCGGACGGAAAACCGGTTCCCCTTTTGAAAACCTGATCGGTGCAGAAGGCAGTCTGAGCGCCTGTGTAAAGCAATGCAAAGCCGCTCTTTCTTATCCGGGAAGCGGCCTTCCGATCCTCCTGCAAGGGCCAACCGGAACCGGTAAAAGCATGATGGCACGGCTGCTCTTCGACTACGGGAAGCAAAGCGGGATCCTGCCGGAAAAAGGGCGGTTTGTCGCTGTAAACTGCTCCGAATACGCCAATAACCCCGAGCTTCTGCTCACCAATTTATTCGGTTACAAAAAAGGCGCCTATACCGGGGCGGATCAAGACCGGCAGGGGCTTTTAGCGCTGGCCAATGAAGGAATGCTCTTTTTAGATGAGGTTCACTGCCTGAAAGCCGAGTGCCAAGAAAAGCTTTTCCTGTTTATGGACCAAGGGACCTACCATATGGTGGGCGACAACGAAACCTGGTACCATTCCAAGGTGCGCCTGATCTTTGCCACCACCGAACGGACAGACGGCGTGCTGCTGAAAACCTTCCTGCGGAGGATCCCGCTGATCAGCATCATCCCCGCTTTGTCCGAACGTCCGGCTGCGGAAAAGAAGGAACTGGTTTTCCGGCTGCTTGAACAGGAGGCCAAAAAAATCGGGCGGGAAATCCGGATCAGCCAGCTGGTTTATCAGGCGCTGTCCGCCTACGATTTTCCGGAAAACGTCGGGCAGCTGGTTAACTGTATCCGTGCTGCCGTTGCCAATGGGCTGCTCCGCACCAAGGGGGAGAACGTCCCGCTGGAGCTCCGCCTGCCGGATCTGCCGGACGACCTTTTCCAAGAGGAGCCCTTCCGCCAAAGCCTGACCCCCTACAGCGACAAAACGATGCTGGATCTGTATTGGATCCGCGAGGGCGCTGGATCCGGCAACAAATGCGGCCGGCTGAACCGGGAATTGCTGGAGCTTTATCAAAAGCAGGGCGACGCTCTTAATTGGGAAGAATTCCTGGCCTCCTGCCGGGCTAAGCTGGAGCATTACCGGGATTTCCTGTTTTTGCAGCCGCTTTCCTCCGGGCAGGAAAAATTCCTGTTGGGCCTGATCCGCCATCTCTGCGGTATCCTATCGGAAAAATACGGCCTGCATTTCAGCAACAATGACCAGGTATGCCTGGCGAAGCTGGTACAGGATCTCCAGCGCTCCGAAGCCGCCCTCCGGACAGTGGAGCGGAAATCCGCCCCAGCCCTGTCCGGATTCCTGGGCCAGCTACGGGACCGTTTCCGCCGGGAATACAGCGCCGCCTCGGAATTTTCACGGCTGCTGGAGGACAGCCTGAACCTCCGGATTGAGGGGGCCGGCCTGCTGGATCTTTTCCTGCTGTTTTACACCATGGCGGAAAAATCCCAGCCTGCCCAGTGGCGGGGAATCATCCTGGCGCAGGGATATTCCACCGCAAGCAGCATGGCCGATACTGTCAACCGCCTGCTGGGACAGCCGGTATTCTGCGGGATCGACAAGCCGGTCGAAACCCACAGCTCTGTATTATACGGCCGCCTGACTGAAATCCTCCGGGAACGGGAGGACTGCACGGAAGCTGTCATCCTCTGCGACCTGCTCTCGCTGGATCCGCTGGCCGCCTGCCTGGAATCCCTGCCGGATCTGAACCTTGTCCTGCTGGGGAATATTTCCGCTCCACTGGCACTGGAAACCGGCCGGCTCCTGCTGGAGGGGCTTCCCGCCGCTGAAGCTGTCCGGAAAGCGGCCGAATCTGCCGGCAGGCATGAAACCCGCCTGATTCAAAACCGGAAAAAACTGCCCGCCATCCTGACGGTCTGTTCAACCGGAATCGGCACGGCGGAAAAGATGGCCGATCTGCTCCGGCAAAGCCTGCCCCAGCGGCTGGAGCTCCAAATCCTGCCCTATGAATACCACCATCTGCTCACGATGGGGACCCAATGCCCCTTATTTGAAAAATATCAGGTTCTTTTCATTGTAGGAACTACAGACCCCCAGCTTCCCGGGATCGAATTTATCCCGCTGGAAAAAGTGATGGAAGACGAAAACGTCCTCTGGGCAGAATCCCTGCTGGGCGGGCTTTTAACCGACGAGGAGATCACTGCGTTCCGTTGGGAGCTGGTACGGAATTTCTCCCTGCAAAATCTGCTGAACCATCTGACTATCCTGAACCCGGAAAAAATCGTGGGGCACGTTTCGGAAATTATCGAATCCATCCGCTCTGAAATGAAGCTGAACCTTTCCAACAGGACCATGATCGGGCTGTATATCCATATCAGCTGTCTGATTGAGCGGCTGATTACGGACCGCTATATCAGCACCTACGCCAACCTGGAGGCATTCACGGCCCAGCATACGGATTTCATCCAAGCTGTACGGCGCGCGTTTTCCAGGCTGGAACAGGATTACCGGGTACAGATCCCCATCAGCGAGATCGGCTATCTATATGAATACATCGAACAGTCCTCTAATAACTAAAGAACTCCCCTGCCTATAAAATCCGGCGCGGCGGGGTTCAGGGATATTCGGGGACAGAACGCTTTCGCTATAATGATGCAATGAAAGGAGAATCCCCTATGCCGCAGCAGCGTCTTCAGCCCGCCGTCCGGCCGGCCCCCAAACTTTCGCCAGGACAGCGGCAGTCCCTTGCTGTCCTGGCCATGAACCGGATGGAGCTTCAGGAACTGATCGCAGGCGAGCAGCTGGAAAACCCGCTGCTGGAAGTGGATGGGGACAGCGCTTCCCCGGATATCCTGCGGGAAGAGGCTCAATATATGAGCCGAACCCCACAGGCGGAAAATCCCAGGGAGGGGCGGGAACTTTCCTTCCCCGAAACCCCTGCGCCTGCCCCGGACCCTGTGCGGGCATCCCTTCGCGAACAAATATTCGCCCCCTCTCTCTCCCGCGCGGAGCAGGTCCGGGCAGAACGCCTGCTGGACCTCTGCGATCCGCATGGCTTCCTTCCTTATTCCAATCAGGAATTGTCCCTGCTGTTCGGGATTTCTGAGGAGGAAGCTGCTGCGTCCCGGGCCTTCCTTCAAGGATTGGAGCCTTCCGGCACCGGCAGTAAAAGCGTGGGAGAATTCCTGCTTTTCCAGCTTCGCCGGCGGGGGCTTTCCTCAGAAGAGGAAGCGTTGTTTTCGGCCCTCTGCCTGACGCTGCTGGAACCGCTGGCGGCGCGGGACTACCGAAGCCTTTCCGCCAAGCTGGGGAAGTCCCCGGCCGAGCTCCGTCGCTGCACCCAACGGATCGCCCGGCTCCGTCCTTTTCCGCTGGCGGAGGGGATGTCCTCCCATCCGGCGGAATACCAGGTGCCGGACGTTATCATCCGGGAAAAAGGATCCGGGTTCCAGATTGAACTGGGTGACCGCTGGACAAAATCCGTACAGATCAGCCCCTATTACCGTATTTACCAAGCACAGGACAGCTCCCCGGAAGTCCAGGAATATCTGCGGGAAAAGCTCCTCCGTGCCCGGGAGCTGATCCGTGCGCTGGAGCAGCGCCAAAATACCCTTTTGCAGATCTCCTCCCTGCTGGTCGAACGCCAGCCGGAATTTTTCCAGGGCGGCCCGCTGCGGACACTGCCGGTTCAGGAAGCCGCCTCCCAGCTGGGGCTGCATGAGTCCACCGTCAGCCGGGCTGTCCGGGGGAAATTCCTCCAATGCCGCCGGGGTATTTTCCCGATGCGGCAGTTTTTTTCCGCCGGAGGGATCCCCGAAAAAGATCGACCGGCCGCCCTGGCTCCCAGCAGTATCCAAGAAAGGATCACCGCCTGGATTACGGCGGAGGATCCTGCTCATCCGCTCAGCGATGCCCAGCTTTGCACCAAGCTGGGGGAGGAGGGGATCCCGATTTCCCGCCGGACCGTTGCCAAATACCGCCTGGAAGCAGGGATCCCCGGGACCGCAGACCGGCGGCTCCGGGAACCCTGATATTTTTTCATATAAAATACCACGACTGTTTCATAAAAAGCCGTATCCTGAAAAGCTCAAGGATTTCCGCGCCGCCCTGGTCAGATCTGGGGGAACGTCGCGGCCGCTCGGAGATTGGTGTGCTTAAAAGCTGGAGTCTTTTTATAAAACAGGCGTGTATATAGTCGGCACACCCTCAAATCGGATACCGATTTGAGGGTCAGGCTTTGCCCGTTCGCGCATAAAATGCGCTGTGCGCCGTCTATGAAGCGCTACCGCATGGCCGCTTCGCGGCCCACTGCGGCATTATGCCGCAGTATTGAAAAGAAGCCAATGCTTCTTTTCAAGTGCGTTGACTATAAAATACTGTGTGATATTGACATACTGTATATCACACAGTATAATATTTTTAAAGGAGAGATGCCATGGAAAAGGACGAACTGCTTGCCGGGATGATCCAGGAGCTCCGGCGGGGGAGCCTGACGCTCTGCGTACTCAGCCAGCTGCGCTGCCCAGCTTATGGTTATCAGCTGATTACCCTGCTGAACCAAAACGGTATCCCAGTCGAAGCCAATACCCTCTACCCGCTCCTGCGCCGCCTGGAAAATCAGGGACTGCTTCAAAGCTTCTGGGACACTCAGGAATCCAAGCCCCGCAAGTATTACTCGGTCACTGCAACAGGCCAGGAAATTTATGATACCCTCCGCCGATACTGGATTGAGTCTGCTCAAGCGATCACTCGTTTATTATCGCCGGATCCAACCCAATGAAAGGATGAACAGAATGCCACAGCCAACCAACCCGCAAGAACTTATTGAACGCTATCTCTATGCTGTCGGAAGGCGGCTTCCCGCCAAAATCCGGAAAGAAACCGAAAAAGAACTTCGTTCCCTGATTGACGACCTGCTGGAAGAACGCTGTGGGGAATCGCCCCCTTCCGAATCGGACGCCATCGAGATCCTCACTAAGCTGGGGACGCCGGCAGAGCTGGCGGGAAAATACATCCCCGATCCGTTCAACTACTTGATTGGCCCATCTTACTACCGTTACTATAAAACCATACTGGCAATTGTCCTGGCCTCAGCCGCCTTTGGGATCCTGGTTTCCTCCTTTCTGGCAATCCTGATTCCTTCTGATACAACGCCCTGGTATCAGCTTCTGGGAAACCTTTTCGCCGATTTATCCATCGGGCTGCTGGCGGCGGTCGGCGCTGTCACGCTGGTTTTCGCTTTATTTGAGCGCCGGGGAGAGCGGCTTCAGGCCTTTACCCCCGGATATGAAATTGCAAACCTTCCGCCTGTCCCGAAAGAAAATGAACGGATCCCCCGGCACGAACCGATCCTTGAGATCAGCATTTCCCTTTTTCTGCTGGGAATCTTCTTCTTTTTCTCCGATTCCCTCCTGGTTTACATCCAGGATTCACACATCATCCCTATTTTCAGCCGGGAAGTCATCCTGAACCACCGCTTCCTTCTCTGCCTGGCTTTCCTGGCCGGTATCCCGGTAGAACTCCTGAAATGGATTGACGGACGGTATTCCTTGCGTCTGGCCGCTGTAGTTTTAGTCAGCAACCTGGCTAACGGATTGCTGAGCGCCTATTTCTTCCGGCTCCCCGGGCTGATCAATCCCGAATTCCAGCAAACAATTGAAACCGTTCTGCGGGAAAAAGGCGCTCTTTCTCCAGCCCTGGAAGCTGTCCTCCAACACTGGAACTTATTCCTGATCGCTGTGATCTGCATCGGCCTGGCGGCTGACGCCGGTGTAACCCTGTTCCGTTCCCTTCGTTCCTATGCCCTGAACAAAGCCGAAATCCTGAGCCCACAGCTGTAAAAAGAAGAAGCCCTTGAAAGGGGCTTCTTCTTTTTATGCTTTTTCCCAAACCTTTTCCGGATTTACTCCGTTTCATTCCGGCCGGCTTCATAGCCTTCCGCGTAGGCGTCCGCCACCATACGGTTATGTTCTTCCAGCGGGACCCCCTGCTCCTGTCCGGCATGATAGCCTTCATTATACGCATTTTCCAGCAACCGGTTGGCCTCCTCAGACCCGTCAAAGGCAGCCTGCCCAGCCTCAAACCCCGCTTGATACTGCTGTTCGTATTCTTCTTGCGTATAGACGGCATTTCGCTGTTTGGGCGTTGTCACTTCAATCCGCTCCAGAAGATCCTTTTGGTTCAGGTGGCGGAAAATGTTCCGGCTTTCGTTTAAGCTATACAGGTTATTTTCCCGGCCTGCATCCAGTTCCATATGGATTCTTTCAACCCCGGAAAAGGATTCCAACTCTTTCAGCAGGGGAAGCATGGTGTTGGCCGCCTGTTCCGGCGTTATATCAGACTTTCCGGACGCCCTCAAATCCACATTGACACTGTAGCTCCAATCCTCCGGGGCGCCGCTGTTCGCTATCGCTTCGACATAAGACCAATGTGAACCGCCGGACGAAGGATATGCCCAAACATCGAAATCCCCGCTATAGTCCAGCGTGTCCAGCACTTCCCGGAGGGATTTGTAAACCGCATTTGATTTTTCCTCCCTCAGCTTTTGGTACTGCACCTCGCTTTGTACCAGCGGGAGAACCGCCGAAGCGGTCAGCGAGCAAAAGGTAATGGCAATCGCCATAAAGATCGAAAGCCCGTCATACTTCAATTTCCCCTGTTTCCAGGTCAGGGCATAGAATAAGATTTCCGCCCCCAGCACCAGCAAAACCAACGGGGCCATCCGGATCATCGGGAGCGCATATTCCGGGAAGAACATCATCAGCGGGATCAAAACGCCGATCATTATCAGGGCCAGCCCCAGCGTTGCTGTCCCGACCCGCCGGGCCTTCACCGGCTGTGGGAGCGGAGGGATTGGGGGGACGGGCGGAATCGGCGGGATAGGCTCCTGCGCGAAGCCGGCCGGTCCCGCCGGGCCCGGATTCGGGTTATCGTTTGGCATATAATTTTCCTGCGTCATTTTTCTCACCTTGCTGCAAGCAGCCTCTTTCTGAATTATTTCTCACGCGCTTCTTCCTGTGGGATGGTATATTCGTTATAAACCTGCCGTTCTTTGTCATGGCCTCCAAAAATCAGCTTGAACCCGACGACCAGGCAAATAATCGGAACCAGCAGAGAGGGGATATTATCCACCATACGGCTCAACGTCCAGTAAACCTGTTCGCTCATAATCCAAGACCAGAAACTGCCATCGTAATAATAGCCGCCGAACATCATATTCAAAAATGCCCAAACCGCAATCAAAATCAACGCCCAGCCCAGGAAGATACCCCAGCTCCGGTTCTTTTGTGAAAACTTCCCTTGGAACCGGTCCAGGCTTTCCCTGAAGAATAAAAAGTCATCCGGAAGCCGTTTCAGCTCTTCTACCGGCGTGTTCATCTGGTTCACGGTATCAAAGAAGGAGTAAAACCAAAGTACCGGCAGGAAAAGCGTCAGCCATGGGATATAAAGCCATCCCGATACCGCGATCAATCCCCAAAACATCACCATCAGGCTGACTCCCCGTTTCAGCCGGCCGTGATACATCTGGCCCGCGCCCGGCACACAGGCGCACACGAAGGTGAGAAATTTATTTTTCGTCACAATCCGCGGCTGGATCGGGATCGAAGGGGGAGCCGAAGGCTGTTGAGGGGGATACGCATACCCGTAATTTTGACTGTTATTTTGTTGCATGATTTCCATCTCCTTTATTGCTGAAACCGCAAGTGAATCCATAAGCCCACTGATTAAACCCATCGCTGAACCCGCGCATAACCGCGGAGATCAGGCCCTGCTTTGGCTGCTGTGCCTGAACCTGCTCGGCCGCAGACAGCGGTGCGTTATTTTCCACCGCGTTCCTCGGTTCTCTCGATGCAAAATCGAATACGCCCCCGGCCATCATCACCAGGGTCAGGCATACGGCTACTGCCAGCTTGACGAACTGAATCGCGAGAACCTTGGATTCTTTTTTCTTCCGTTTTTCCCTGCTTACCGCTTGCAGGATCCGCTGTTCCATTCCCTCCGGAGGCTCGAGCAGGACTTCTTCGCTCAAAGAGTCCATATAGGCATCCATACAATCCACACATTCTTCCAAATGCTGCAAAATCCTGCTGCGTTCTTCTGCGGTCAGGCCGCCGTTTTCCAACAATAAAAATGTTTCGCTGCTGCAATGGCGCCGGTCATCCGACATAATCCGCATGATGAAATTCCTCCTTCAAAATTTTTCTCAGCTTATCCCGCGCACGATAGGCCTGGGTTTGGACGGTCTTAACCGGCCGATCCAACAAAACTGCAATTTCCTCGAAGCTCCTGTCTTCAATAAAATGAAGCAGCGCGACTTCACGATAAGGCGGCTTCAGGTTTTCACAAGCCCGCTTGATCCAAGCCACCTGCCCGGCGGATTCCACTTCCTCCGCAACGGAATGGGTATCCACCACCGTTTCAAGGTATTCCTGCTCGGCCGTTTCGGTTGTCCGGTGAAAGGCGCTTTTCAGAAAATCCTTGCATTTATTTGTGGCAATCCGTACAAGCCAGGGCTTGTAGTTTTCACCAACAAACTGGTCAATAACTCGGTACGCGGTTAGGAAAGTGTCCTGCGTCAGGTTTTCGGCTTCTTGATAATCCTGAACAAAACGATGGCAAACGGTAAATATCAGCTTGTTATATTGCTGCACCAGCCGGGTGAATTCCTGCTCGCTCATATTTTCCGCTGTCACCGCCTTTCTTTTGGATCCGTCTGCTTATAAAACGAAATGGAAAAGTTTTTGTCTTCAACTTTTCTAAGAAATTTACAGATTCAGACTTTCTTAGAACCTGTATTCACAACCGGAAAGCGCCGCCTGGCCGGGCCTTTTCCCGGCATACTGCGTTCATTTTCCTTGCCATACGGCAAGGATGCCTGCAAAAATGGCCTTGTCTGCCCGAAAAACCCCTCGGGCATCCGGCATCCTCTGATTATAGTCAACGCGCTTGAAAAGAAGCCAATGCTTCTTTTCAACACTGCGGCAT
>CANAQK010000007.1 GCA_947363605.1 uncultured Clostridia bacterium
GCTTCTTTTCAAGTGCGTTGACTATAATCAGAAGTCTGTGTCAATAACGGCTTTTTCTCTTCTTTAAAATGAAAAGTACAAGGAGTATCACTGCTACGATCACAACCATTGCCAGTAGGAATGGCGTGCCGTTTGTTTCACCATAAGAAAGGATTTCGATCCATCCTTCCTGCATATAGGCGGTTGTTTCTGGATCCAAATGGGTAAAGGTATCGCAACGGTCCAAAATTTCCTGGGAAGGGTAAGAGATCGGGCTGTTCTTCAGTTCCTCATCCAGCAGTTCCCGCACAGAGCTCATGGGTGTAGAATAACCGATAAATTCGATATTGGCTTGGGCGATATCGTCTTCCAGCATGAAGTTGATAAACCTTTCCGCCAGCTCTTTATTCTGAGAAGTAGATGGGATTACCATGGAATCTACAAAAGTGTTGGATCCCTCCTCGGGCACCACAAAGTCCAGATCCGGGTTTTCCTCAATCATCGTAATAGCGTCCCCTGCGTAGTAGGGGGCCAAGGCTGCTTCCCCGTTTGGCATCTTAGAGAAAATCTGATCCATAACATAAGACTGGACTACAGATTTCTGATCCTTTAAGAGCTGGGTGGCTTCATCAATACGGCTTTTTTCGGTCGTATTCTGGGAATATCCCAGCTTTTTCATTGCAATTCCATAGGCGTCACGGGGATTGTCAAACATCAGGACTTGTCCGGTATACTGCTCATCCCAAAGGACATCCCAGCTGGTGACTGGCCCGGTCACTTTGGTTTTGTTGTAGACAATCCCTACCGTTCCCCAGGTATAGGGTACGGAATATTCATTGTTTGGATCAAATTCCAATCCCCGGAAGCCCTCATCAATTTTAGAATAATTGGGGATATTGTCAAAATCCAGCTTCGCCAGCATCCCTTCTTCAATCATCCGCCCGATCATGTAATCCGAGGGGATCAGGATATCATAATTAGCGGAACCGCTGGCAATTTTTGCATACATTTCTTCATTTGTGGCAAAGGTGGTATATTCAACCTTTACACCAGGATTGCGTGCTTCAAACTCTTTGATGGTGTTCAGCGAACCGTCATCGCCGTTTGATATATACTCTCCCCAGTTGTAAACGCGAAGCACCTTCTCCGAATCCTCAGCAGACACGGATTCGGGGAATAGTGCAAAACAGAAAACAGCCAGCAGGAGAACGGCTAAAATTTGGTATGATTTTTTCATAAAGACACTCCTTTTCTGAAGATACCCAGGAGAAGACAGGAAATTCCAATGACAAGGCAGACACAGTTAAATCCTTTTAGTCCGTTTGGAGGGGGAAACATTGGTCAGCAGCAGCAAAACCAATACCACCACAAACATAATGGCAGATAATGCGTTAATCTGTGGATTGATTTTCATACGGGTCATGGAATAAATGGTAACGGGAAGCGTTTGGAAAGAACTTCCGCTGGTAAAGTAAGTAATAATAAAATCATCCAGCGAAAAAGTGAAGGCCATCAGGCACCCAGATAAAATTCCCGGCATGATTTCCGGAATGACCACTTTAAAGAAAGCCTGTACAGGGGAACAGCCCAGGTCAATTGCGGCTTCGTACAGATGAGGGTCCATCTGGCGCAGCTTTGGCAGGACATTCAGGATAATATACGGAAGGCAGAAGGTGATATGGGAAATCAGCACAGACCACATCCCAAGCTCCAGTTTGAGCTGCACCCCGAAAATTGAAGCGGCAAGCTGGGTGATAGTATTGCAGATCAGCACCAGCAGCAGCATCGTGGAAACACCCGTGATGATTTCCGGGTTGATAACCGGAAGGTAGGTGATATTCATCACAATGCCTTTGGCTCGTTTTTTCATCCCGCTGATCCCGATTGCAGCAATTGTGCCGATTACCGTCGCAACCAATGAAGAAATAATAGCTACAACAATGGTGTTTCGAAGCGAGGTCATAATCAGCTCATTTTGAAATAGATCACGGTACCATTTGAGCGTAAAACCGGTGAAATTCGCCCGGTTTTTGGACTGGTTAAAAGAGAAAATAATCAGCACCAGGATCGGGGCATATAAAAAGAGGAAGCAAAGGAACAGATAGATTTTTGAACCGATTTTTTTCATATCAGCATTCCCTCCATCTCGTCTGAATCCTGGGAGTTGATAATCCCCATAATCAGCAGCATAATCACCATCAAAACCAAAGAGATGGCAGAACCCAGATAAGGATTATAGGTGCCGCCAAGGAATTGCTGTTCAATCAGATCCCCGATCAGCATATTGCTGCCGCCGCCCAGCAGGCGGGAAATAATGAACGTGGAAATAGAAGGGACAAAAACCATCGTAATTCCCGAAATAATCCCCGGTACGCTCAGCGGAAGGAGTACCCGGAAAAAAACATGGAGCAGGCTTGCACCTAGATCCTGAGCCGCTTCAATGACGGACTTATCAATTTTGACCATGATGGAATAGAGAGGGAGCACCATAAAAGGCAGGTAATTATAGACCATACCCAGCACCACGGCCCCCTGTGTATTGATCATCTGCAAAGGCTCGAAACCCAATTGGGTGAGAAGGGTATTGATAATCCCTTCATTTTCGAGCAGCGTCATCCAGGCGTAGGTGCGGAGGAGGAAGCTCATCCACATGGGAAGCATGATCAGCAAAAGCAGGTTTTTCTGGGCGCGTTCGCTGGCCCTGGAAATAATAAAAGCTAACGGATAGCCGATCAGGAAACAGATCAGGGTCGCTATAATGGCAAGATTGATGGATTTGACATAAATATTCGAATATTTCCCGATTTTAGAGATGTTGTCGAAGGTGAACCCGCCTTCGCTGGTGGTAAAAGCAAAGACCACGATCAGAAGCATCGGGATCACCGTAAAAACAACGCTCCAAACCAGATAAGGAATGGCCGTTTTGGTAGTTCCTTTCATTTCCTACACCTCCTCGGCCAGGGGAGAGATCGTAAATTTATCGAATTGGAATTTCACCCCAATATCCGTTGCGACTTGCTCGTCCAACATGGAGTGGATCATCAGCTCTACATTGCCGCTGTAGGAATATACGATCAATTCGTTATAGGCGCCCTTGTAAATCAAGGATTCCAAATACATTTTAGCGTCGGCCTTATCCTCCGAAACCACTTCAATATCATTCGGGCTGATTGTCAGCAGTACTTCCGACTCCGCTGGGAAGCCATGGTTTTCCCGCTCAAAGGTGATATCTAAAAACTCAATCCTGTTTTCGTCCAGGACGCGCCCTTTCAGGCAGTTATTTTCCCCTTTAAACATTTTGTTCATGATGTGAATGTCATCCGGATCAAAATCCAGGCCAACCAGATCGTTGACCTTCCGTGCTTTGGTTGAGTGGATCATCCAGTCAAGCCCATTGCATTTGACGTTCATTTCGTAATGGACGCCCTTAAAAACTACGGAGGTGACCATCCCGTTCAAGGGATTATTTCCAGGAGGAACCAATTCAATATCCTCCGGGCGGATGACGACGTCAATCGGCTGGTTCGGTTTGAACCCACTGTCTACACATTCAAAGTCCTTGCCGGAAAAATGGACCAGCCGGTCCTGCTTCATAATTCCGTCAAAGATATTGCTTTCCCCGATGAAATCAGCGACAAAAGCATTTTTTGGTTCGTTGTAAATATCCTCGGGTGTCCCAATCTGCTGGATTTCGCCGCCCTTCATGACGACAATCGTGTCTGACATGGAAAGGGCTTCTTCCTGATCGTGCGTCACATAGATGAAAGTGATGCCAAGCTGTTTCTGAATGGCTTTCAGTTCAATCTGCATTTCTTTCCGGAGTTTGAGGTCCAGCGCGCCGAGAGGTTCATCCAGCAGTAAAACCTTGGGCTGGTTGACCAATGCCCGGGCAATCGCAACGCGCTGCTGCTGCCCACCGGAAAGTTTGGTGACCCGACGATGCTCGAAGCCTTTTAAGTCCACCATTGCCAGCATTTTTTTTACGCGGTTCTTGATTTCCTGCGGCGGTACTTTGGCAATTTTGAGTCCGAAAGCAACATTGTCAAATACATTAAGATGCGGGAAAAGGGCATACCGCTGAAAAACGGTATTGACTTCACGTTTGTGCGGCGGCAGATCATTGATTTTTTTGCCTTCAAAATAAACATCGCCTTCGTCCGGAGAAACGAACCCGGCAATGATACGCAGGGTAGTCGTTTTTCCGCAGCCCGACGGCCCAAGGAAGGTGACAAATTCTTTATCCTTTACATAAAGGCTGACATTGTCTAAGACCTTGTCCTGGTCAAAGCTTAAGGTGATGTTTTTGATTTCAAGCAATTTTTTGTTTTCGCTCATTACTGTATCCCCCTTTGCGGATTCAGCCGGATAACCCGGGCTGTGATACCTTTTGACATCACCGCCCGCAAAAGGCTTTTCAATCCGCCGGAAGGCCGATCACAGTGACGCATACGATATCATGGTACCGGTTTACAGGGAATCCATATTTTCCCTGCATTGCTTTGCGGCAGAACGGCCTTTGCAGGACGCAACCGGATTTCATTATGGATGGTGGAAAATTGTCCACACAAGTCATAATGTGACAGACACAATATAACAGATAATAGAATAGTGCCTTTTTGTTAAAAAGTCAAGTGTTTTTGAAGAATTGATCGGAAAAAGGCGGAATTTTTTCAGAAAAAACCGCATAATTTCAAAATAATTTGAATAGAAACAAAGTTTTATGCGATAATTCTTTATTTATCTCTGTTATTCTCTTAATTATTCATGCTATACAAATCCATTAAAAAGCAGCTTCCCAAACGCCAAAACGTCCAGGAAGCCGCTTTCCAAAATATGAAATTCAATATGGGTTAGGATTTTTCTTTCAGGAGTTCCTTGATTTCGTAGCTCAACGTCATCAGGCTGTCGCTCATATGCACATTTTCTACGATAATACCGCTGTGCTGATTCAGCAAGTCATAGTGGCTGAAATTCCAGAAGCCTTTGACACCCAGTGCGATCAGCCGGTCACTGATGGCCTTGGTAGCGGTTTTGGGGATACAAAGGATGGCGACCATCGGATGATTGATTTTGCAGAAGCTTTCCATTTTATCCGTATGCTCAATTGGGATATTTTTAATCCGCTGCCCAATCAGCTGCGGGTTTTCGTCAAAAATAGCCGATAGGTGAAATCCCCGGTTATCAAAGTCCATATGATTGGCTACAGCCCGGCCCAAATTGCCGGCGCCGATCAAAATGGCATCCATGCGCTGGTCCAACCCCAGGATATGGCCGATTTCCTCGTGGAGCTCCTGGATGTTATATCCGTAACCCTGCTGTCCAAACCCGCCGAAGCAGTTCAGATCCTGCCGGATCTGGGAGGCGGTCAGCCCCATCCGGGCAGAAAGCTCCCGAGAGGAGATGCGGACAATATCCGATTTCAGCAGCTCGCCTAAAAAGCGGTAATAGCGGGGCAGACGCTTAATAACTGCCCGCGAGATCGGTTTATCATGTGCCATGAAAGAATAACCTCGCTTATTTGATCTTTTTTATTGTCAACACATTTGAAAAACGAACAACCGTTGTTTTTGAATATTTGAATCAGAGCAGCTTTTGCAGGCGGCGGTTGATTTCCAGCAGGAATTCCTCGCTGTTGACGGTGACTTTATTTTCCAGGATGGACAGTTGGGTCAGGTCGCCGGTCATGATGCCATCCTCAATGGTTTGGATGGAAGCTTGCTCCAATTTATCTGCAAAATCCATCAATTCGGTATTGCCGTCCAATTCGCCCCGTTTCCGCAGCGCTCCGCTCCATGCAAACAGGGTAGCGATCGAATTCGTGGAGGTTTTTTCCCCTTTTAGATGGCGGTAATAATGCCGGGTAACTGTACCGTGGGCCGCCTCATATTCATAAGTACCGTCCGGAGAGACCAGCACCGAGCTCATCATTCCCAAGGAACCGAAGGCGGTAGCTACCATGTCGGACATGACGTCACCGTCATAATTCTTGCAGGCCCAGATAAACCCGCCTTCGGAGCGGACAACCCGCGCAACTGCATCGTCGATCAGAGTATAGAAATACTCAATCCCTGCCGCTTCAAACCGTTCTTTATATTCTGTGTCAAAGACTTCTTGGAACAGATCCTTGAAGCGGTGATCGTAGGTTTTGGAGATGGTATCCTTGGTCGCGAACCAGATGTCTTCTTTTTGGTCCAGCGCAAAATTAAAGCAGGCGCGTGCAAAGCTGCGGATGCTTTCATCCAGGTTATGCACGCCTTGGACAATCCCGCCGGAGGAGGAGAAGTCATGGATCAGCGCCCGCTTTTCTTGGCCATCCGCCCCAGTTACCACCAATTCTGCCTTGGAGCCGGGCTCTGCATAGAGCTCGGTGTTTTTGTAAATATCACCGTATGCGTGCCGCGCAATGGTGATCGGCTTTTTCCAAGTAGGGATGTAGGGGAGGATACCTTTGACTAAAATCGGCTTGCGGAATACGGTGCCGTCCAGGATGGCCCGGATGGTGCCGTTGGGGCTTTTCCACATTTCCTTGAGGTTATATTCGGTCATTCTCTGGGCGTTTGGGGTAATCGTTGCACATTTTACCGCGACCCCGTATTTTTTCGTTGCATAGGCGGAGTCCAGTGTGACCTGGTCGTCCGTTTCGTTGCGGTGTACCAGTCCAAGATCATAGTATTCGGTTTTTAAGTCGATATAAGGAAGCAGGAGGATGTCCTTGATCATTTTCCAAAGGACACGAGTCATCTCGTCGCCGTCCATTTCGACGAGAGGGGTAGTCATTTTAATTTTATCCATAAGAATTCACTCCAATCAAGATAAGGGCTTGTTTGAAAATAGAGAAAGTGCTGGATTTTTGTGCAGGGCGAGGCGGTTTCAAGAAGAAAACCGCAGAACAGGCTGCCGCCTGTCGAGGATTTTCGACGCCGAAATCCGCCCGATTTGGGTAAAAAGACAGTATTGGCGATTTTTCAAACAAGTCCTAAGCCCAAAGCTAGCAGATGAAGAGGGTAGAACAGGTAGAAGCCCCATTTCATCCAGCCGCTTCCGCCGCGCTCCCCGTTATACAATGCTAAGAAAGGAAGAGCAAGGAAAAGCCCCAGATGAAAAAGATGGGTGGGAAATACAACGAGAACGCCCAGACTCAGGATGCTGAAACCGATCGCCTGCCGCTTGTTCAGCGGAACGTCGGGCTGGCGGTTTAAGCCGAATACCAATATAAATAAGACACCAACAAGAGGCCAGTCCCCCCAAAGGCTGAGGATACAGCAGGCTGCCGCTGCTGACAGCCGCAGGAAAGGGGAGGGGAGATGCTTCCAGCTCCATAAAGCCAGAAGCCCCGTCAAAAGGGTCCAGATCATTCCGAACTGGGCGGAAAACCAGCGTCCCGTTTGAAAAAACGAGTAGCAGGGCCAGGAAATCAAAGCAAAAATTCCTAAACGAAGTGCATATCGTTTGATATTCCGCGTATGAAAATACCCTTCTGCGATAAAGTAACACATCACCGGGGCAGTGACCCGCCCAATCAAATGGCAAATCTGCCCGGGGAGGGAAGCCGTTTCTATGAAAGCCCATGCTAGATGATCCAGTAGCATACATCCTACTGCGATCCATTTTAAGGTGCTGGCGCTGAAGCAGCGGCTCATTTCAGGTTTTCGCGGGTGTAATCCAATAGCCCTCCGGCCATGAGAATGTCTTTGGCACGGCCCGTCAAATCGTAGTGTACAGGGATGTCGCAATTTTTCGTTTTATTTTTCAGGATGAGCTGACCGTCGGCCCGGATCACTGCTTTTACATTGGCAAGCTCCAGCTCATCGCCCTGGTCGATTTTGTCATAGTCCGCCTCGTCCACAAAGGTCAGCGGGAGGATCCCGGCGTTGATCAGGTTGGAACGGTGGATCCGAGCAAAGGATTTGACTACAACAGCTTTTACCCCTAAATAGAGAGGAGCCAGCGCTGCGTGTTCGCGGGAAGAACCTTGCCCGTAATTGGCTCCGCCCACAATGATGCTTTGCCCCATTTCCAGTGCGCGTGCTGGGAAACCTTCGTCACAGACAGTAAAGCAATGCTTGGAGATTTCCGGGATATTGGAGCGCAGCGGAAGGATTTTCGAGCCAGCTGGCATGATGTGGTCGGTAGTGATGTTGTCCTCTACTTTTAAAGAGCAGGGGGCAGAAATGCTGTCTGCCAGAGGGGCGGTCTGCGGGTAGGGCTTGATATTCGGGCCGCGGAGGATTTCCACAGAAACGGCCTCTTCCGGGGAAGCAGGAGGGGTAATCATATTATCGTTGACTGAGAATTTTTCAGGCAGGACGAAATCCGGCATTTCTCCCAGCACTTCGGAAGGATCTGACAGATAGCCTGTTAAAGCGGAAACGGCCGCGACCTCTGGGCTGACTAAGTATACGCCTGCGTCTTTGGTACCGCTCCGACCCAGGAAATTACGGTTAAAGGTCCGGAGGGAAACCCCTTTGGAATTGGGGGATTGTCCCATGCCGATACAGGGGCCGCAGGCGCTTTCCAAAATCCGCGCGCCAGCGCCTATCAGATCCGACAGCAGCCCAAGATCTGCCATCATCCCCAGCACCTGCTTGGAGCCTGGGGCAATGGACAGGCTGACATCCGGATGGCAGGTTTTTCCCCGCAGGATAAAGGCCACCTTCATCATATCCAATAGGGAGGAATTCGTACAGGAGCCGATGCAGACCTGATCCACCTTTAGCTCACCCAGATCCCGGATTGTTTTGACATTGTCCGGGCTGTGCGGGCAGGCCGCCATTGGCACCAGAGAGGAAAGGTCGATTTCATAGGTTTCATCATAAACGGCATCCGGATCGGGAAGAAGTTCTTCCCAGTCTTCCTCGCGGCCCTGTGCGCGCAAAAATTCCCGTGTGATTTCATCCGAAGGGAAGATAGAGGTTGTTGCGCCCAATTCCGCGCCCATATTGGTGATCGTGGCGCGTTCCGGGACGGAAAGCGTCTGCACCCCTTCTCCGCCGTACTCGATGATCTTGCCAACGCCTCCTTTGACGCTGAGCATCCGCAGGATTTCCAGGATGACATCTTTGGCTGCCACCCAGGGATGGAGTTTCCCGGTCAGATTAATCCGCACCATCTCTGGAGTTGTGATATAGTAGGCACCGCCTCCCATCGCGACAGCGACATCCAGACCGCCCGCCCCGATGGCCAATGATCCGATCCCGCCGGCGGTTGGCGTATGGCTGTCCGATCCGATCAGGGTTTTGCCCGGTTTTGCGAACCGTTCCAAATGAACCTGATGACAGATCCCATTTCCGGGACGGGAGAAATAAATGCCATGTTTTTTTGCGCAGGAAGCGATAAAACGATGGTCATCCGCATTTTCAAACCCGGATTGCAGGGTGTTATGATCAATATAAGCAACCGATTTTTCGGTACGTACCTGTTCTACGCCCATGGCTTCAAATTCCAGGTAGGCCATAGTTCCTGTAGCATCCTGAGTGAGAGTCTGGTCAATTTTCAGCCCGATTTCCAGCCCCTTTTCCAACTTCCCGTCTGTCAGATGCGCCAGCAGGATTTTTTGCGCAATCGTTAATCCCATAAGGTTTGCTCCATCCTCCGCAGCAAAAGTTTCCCTGCGGGAGAGCTGCGGTAATTCCGCGCAGGCTGTGCTTTTCAAACAGAATATATAAATCTATTGTATAATATTTCACAAACTCTGTCAACATTTATACGACAGAGTCTTCCTGCTTTTGTATTGATGCGGTTTAAATACCTCATTGAAAGTGAAATTAATTTGCGTATTTTGGATCCGGCAAAGGTTTTCCATCCCGATGTAAGCCCTCCGATGTTCGATCAATAGGCCATGAAATACTGGACGTCAGCTTCGGTATCCACAATCATTCGGGTTCCTCCGGTGAATCGGTAAATTCAAATCTTTTTCTCATGGCTTTTCCTTTTTTCGATTGTTTTACAGCAATTTTATTGTAACTATATGATTTTAAGCATTTATTGACTACCGGTACGCTGGAATTTATTAGAAAAATCCGAAACCTGGAAAACAGGCTTCGGATTTCAGTTTGCCTACATTGGGCGGATCATTAGGTTATAATGCTGCTCTTCGCCGGGTTCCAGATGCTTCACGCCCCGCTTCTGGCTGAATTCATCCGATTCGTCGCTGCAAACAGCCATCCCGCACCAAGGCTCGATGCAGAGGAAAGGGGCTTCCGCTTTGATCGGCGTCCAGAAAGCAATAAAATCAAAATCGCCGAATTCCACCTCGACACCGCGGCCGGTAACACTGCTGAGCAGACGAACCCGGTTGGATTTGGGGTTGTCCATTATAATGGCGTCCTGATCGAAGTAAGAATATTTTAAAGGAAGTTTCTGTTCATTTTTCAGATAGCTCACCCGGTTTTCTACATTGATTTGATTTTTTTCGAAATCAAATACCGGGCAGTCTGCTGTTTCCGGTTCAGAAAATTCCAGGTAATAATCCTCGAAGCCGCCTTGGGCATCCAACGGCACCCGGAAAGCAGGATGTGCGCCGAAGCAGTAATCCATAGGTTTTTCATCCAGATTTTCGAAGCTGTAGCGGATACGAAGCCCGTCCGTGTCCAGTTTATAAGAAAGCTTCGCACTGAATTTATAGGGATATACTTTGAGGGTTTCCGAATTATAGGTATAAACAAATGAAACTTCGGTTTCATTCCGGTCTATTACAGCAAAATCCACTGTCCGGCAGAACCCGTGCTTGCTCATATGGTATTCCTGTCCATCAATGGTCGTGGTATCGTTGCGGAGATTGCCGACAATTGGGAACAGGAAAGGGGAGGACTTCGCCCAGTATTTTGGATCCTCCTGCCACATATATTCTTCACCCTCGGCATTTTTGAGGGAAATGAGCTCTGCACCGACGCTGTCCAGTTTTGCGGAAACAGAACCGGTTTTCAATCCAATAATCATAACAATCTTGCTCCTTTTTACAATATTATCTGAAACGGCCTTTAAACCGTTAACCGATGTTGAATGGCGGCAAATTTCTTTTCCCCGATGCCGCTAACCAGCATGATTTCTTCGATTGAGTTAAACCCGCCGGCGGCATCCCGGAAATCAATAATCCGCTGAGCTAAAACTTCGCCGATCCCATCCAGCGTGCAGAGCTGTTCCAGTGAAGCTGTGTTCAAATTTACAATCCCGTCCCATTCCGGTTCGGGCTCTTCCGGTTCCTCAGGAAAATCCGGTTCCTCAGGTTCCGGATCAGCCCAGTCAGGCTCCTCCGGCGCGGAGGGAGTTTCTTCCGGGGGATCATAAAAGGAGGATGGGTCTTCATATTCGATATAAATTTTGGATGAGGTATTGGCGGGCGGTTTCGAGGATACTTGCGGCTTGGACGAAACGGAAGGCTTGGATGAAGTTGAAGCCTGCGGCTTTGAGGAGGAAACCGGCGGCCGGGAGGAAGCTGTCCGTGAGGAGGTCGGCGGCTGGGAGGAAGTAGTTTCTACCGGATCAGGAGTAGAGGGAGAAAAAACCGGAATTTCCTCCGGGCTTTCCTTCGGGGCAGAATCGGTTTCATGGGAAATGGAAGACGGCGGCATTTCTGCCGGAGGATCGCTGGAAACCGGGACAGGCTCTGCGCTGGGAGCTGCCAAGGAGGTGACAGTCGAGCTTTCCTCCTCCCAATAGATATACTCGCGGGGCAGTTCGCCTGGAGAAAGCCGTTCTGCGGAAAGAAAGATTAACGTCCCCAAGAAAAATAAGGGAAGCATCATCGTAAAGAAAAATTCAAGCTTGTCTTTATCCATAATCAAAAACCGCCTTTTCAGAGTTCAAGCTGGATGGAACTGCCCTGTGGAGCCTGCAAAACGTTGACCTTGGCTGGGATTTTTTCTTTTAGTTCCCGCACATGGGAAATAATACCGATATAACGTCCGGTGGATTTCAGCTGCTGTAAGCAGTCGATGGCCTGTTCCAGCGAAGTTTCATCCAATGAACCAAAACCCTCGTCAATAAACATCGTATTGATTTCAATCCCGCCGGAATTTTGGCTGATGATGTCTGCCAGACCCAGCGCCAGTGCCAATGCGATTTTAAAGCTCTCACCTCCGGACAGGGTATTTACGTGCCGGGCTTTTCCGGTGTGAGCATCAAACACTTCAAGGGCCAGGCCGGAAGACTTGTTCCCTTTTTCACGATCGGTTCTTCTATTCAAAGTATATCTTGAATTGCTTATTTGTTCAAGTCTTAAATTTGCGTTTTGAATCACATCCGAAAAAAAGGCTGCCAGGACATAGCGTTCAAAGTTGATGCGGTCGCTGAACTTTCCGCCGGCGATATCTGCATAACGTTGACGATAGTTATAAATTGCGGTAAGTTCTTCGCTTTTTTTCCAGCCTTCGGTCAGCTTTTTCAGGATATCCCGGTTGATCAGCAGCCGCTTTGTGAGCTGGTCAGACTGTGCGGACATCTCTGCAAGCTGCTGGGAGAGGGCTTGATATTTTGTTTCCGCAGCAGGGAGATCAACAGGCGAAATTCCCGAAAGCTGTTCTGTCAAGCTGTCGAGGATTCCCTGGTTTTGGGAGAACAGCCGATGGAATTCAGCGGCTTCCTGTTCGAACTGGGGAAGGGAGGGGAGCAGCTTTTTCTGTTCCTCATAAAGCTCCCGGTTCATCCCTAGTGTACGAGAGAGATTGGAGAAGTTTTGATAATTTTCCTCCTTCCTTTTTTCTGCATCGACGATTCGATCCGATATTTGAAGGAGTGCTTCCGCAATCCGCCCTGAATTAACCTGTAAAGTGTTTTTGCTTTTCATTAAATCCGCATAATTCTTCTGGATCCACCGCATTTCAGATTCTATATCTGCTGTTTTTTGGCGGTGAATACAGGGGAAATCGTCCGGATAGTTTTCCCGCTCAATTATATCTGTTAAGGTATTTAGCTTTTCAGATATTCCTGCTTGTTTCTGCACATTTTGACGGATTTCCTCCTCTAAATCCGCTGGATTTGGAAGCTGTAGCCCTTCTGTTAGCTTAGAAAAGGAATGTTTCAGCTCTCGAATTTGATCCTCCAGATCGGATTCTTCCCGAACCAGAAAATTTACCGAGTCGGAAAAATCATCTGTCGGAAATCCATTCTCTGATAGGAACTGGCGGCAGGCGCCTTCCTGCTCTTTTAGCCTGCTCGCAGCCAGGTCATAATCCATTTTGATAGTTTCCAATTCCTCGGCCCGCACAGGATGGAGAGGGGGCCTGGCTGGAACTGGATGCTCGGTAGAACCGCATACTGGGCAGGGAAATTTTTCCTTCAGCTGTCCAGCAAGAAAATAGGCTTGGCTGTCCAAAAAGTCCTGCATCCCTTTTCGATAGACTCGATCTTTTTCCAGGAATTTTAATTTATATTGGTTAAATATTGCGATTTTTTGCTGCAGTTTCCGAATTAAGTCCCGGCGTTTTTCCCGTTCTGCCTGCTGTTCTTTTAAAAGGAGAGCCTTCTTTTGACGGGCGAATAAGACGGCTTGTTCATTCAATGAATATTGTTCCTGTAATTTTTCTTCTTTATTTGTGCAGGCCTGTTTCCATTCGTGAAAGCGCGCGTATTCCGAAGCAAGACGCTCCGCCTCCTTGGCCAAATCCGGAAGACGGTTTTGATCTTCCTCTGACTGAGCGGCTTGCTTGTAGCATTCCTTCAGGTTTCGTTCGTTTTCGGCCTGTTCTATTTGAAGCTGCTCCCGACGGCGGAGCAGTTCTGAAAGCTCTTTCCGGGCGCGAAGAAGCCCCTGCTCATAGATGGAAAGCTCGCGGATGCTGGTAAGCTGGGTAATCTGCCGTTCCAGGGCCTGGATGCGGGGCTGTTCATTTTGAAAGGAGTGATGTTTTTCTTCTGCGCGTTTCAACAGCTGGAATTTACGGTCGATTTCCCGGATGTAGGGCAGATTAATTTCCTCTTTTTGAGCCGTAAGCTGACAGATCTGTTGTTCAGCGGCGGATTGTAGCTTCGATTCCGTTTTCACTTCTTCTTCCAAAAGCTGAAGAAGGGAAGGGTAATCCACTGAATCCTGGCAGCAGCTTTGAGCCAGGGCGGTGTCTGGATCGCAGAGGATTTGTCCTCGATAGGCGTCGCAACGAGCCAACTGATTATCAACCTCCGCCTCCATCCGGGCTGCATTCAGGCGGAGCTGCTCGGAAAAAGAGGATAAGCGTTCGGTAGAAAAAATTTTTCGTAAGGTTTTTTGTTTTTCGCCGGCGTCGTCCGAAAGGAATTTACGAAATTCACCTTGGGGCAGCATGACAATTTTTCGGAATTGATCGGCATTCAGGCCCAGGATTTCTTCTATTTTCCGAGTGACAGCGGCGGTCCCGGATAAAACCTCACCGTTTTCAAAGTAGAGCCAGGCGGAAGAAGAAGGATCCTTGACGATGTTGCCGTTCCTTTTCTTCCGAAGCTGTATGGGCTCCCGGCGGACTGTATAACGGATTCCATGGATCAGGAAGGTATATTCGGCATAGCATAAGGCTTCAGAGGAAGCAAAATCACTTTTGAAATTTTCGGTTTCCCGTACGGTCCCGCTGGCCGTACCATATAAGGCAAAAGCGATTGCATCGAACAGGGTGGTTTTTCCGCTTCCGGTTTTTCCGGAAATCAAAAAAAGCCTTTCGTTTTCCAACAAGGTGAAGTCCAAATCCTGCGGCTCGGCAAAAGGGCCGAAAGCTTCCAGCTTCAAACGGATCGGAATCATCGCAGAACCCTCCTTTCTTCTGCTAAATCCACCGCAGCTTCGCTTTGCGCAAGGGTTTCCGCAAGATAAGCAGAATCAGATTCCGGAAGCTCCTCCTGCGTTGTATGCCGGTAAAAATCGGCAAACAGGGAGATCGGATCCATTTTTCGAAGCTGGAGTTTCCGGGAAAGCAGCTCTTTGGCTCGAACGGCAGTTTGGTTGATGTATTTCAGCCCAATACAGTTGGGGAAACGGCCTTTCAAATGGGAAATGGCGTTCAGGATGGCTGCAGGGTCTGTCAAATGAAGGAAGATATAGTCTTCCGAGCCCGGATATTGATTTGGATCCATCAGCTCTTCGAAGCTGCCCTCTAGGATCCGGACATCCCGCGCCGGTGGGAGGGATTCCCAGGCAACAGAGGGAGGCATCCCCTTCTCCAATTCTACAACCTGAAAGCTTTTTTCCTGATGAGCTTCATCAATCGAATATTTCAGCGGGGAGCCGGAGTACCAGATTTGTCTGCCGCCCGCCCTTCGCCGGGAATGCAGATGCCCAAGGGCTACATAATCGAATTCCAGAAACGGCGCTGCGTTGACCTGCTCGCTCCCGCCTACCTGAGCGTCGGAGAGCAGGCCGTTTTCCGCTGAGCTTTCTCTGTTTTCCATACAGGAAAAAAATCCATGCGCGATCAGGATATTGATCCGGCTTTTATCCATCTTCTCAAGCGATGGCTTGGTATAATGGTTGATGGCTTCCTCCAGCCGCCGGATCGGCACATCCGGGAAAAAGCGGCGGACGTCATGGGCTTCCAGATAGGGGAGGAGATAAAAATCCGCTTCCCGGAAAGGGATTTTGGTTATACTTTCTTTTAAATGTCCTGCGATATGAAGCCCCTCTTTTTCCAAAAGGCTGCTCCCGAAGGAAAGACGTTCGCGCGAATCATGGTTGCCGGCGATTACAAAGGTTTCAATCCCCAGTTCCAGTACGATTTGAGATAAGATCTCGCTGCAAAGAGAGACTGCTTCTCTGGAGGGGACTGAGCGGTCATATAGATCGCCGGCAATCACCAGCGCGTCGGGGCGGATTTCTTCCAGCCGGCGGACGAACCGGAGAAACCAGTCCCGCTGATCCTCCAGCAGGGAATAATCGTTTAGGTTTTTGCCGATATGCCAATCGGCAGTATGGACAAGCTTCATCATAAAGTGCCTCTTTCTTAGAGCCTGTTCAAGATCTCAGCGTGTACGGGATGGCAGATGGATTTTTTTGCCCGGCAAGGCCATCCTTGCCGGATCACGAGGATTTTTAACGCAGTCAGAGCGGAAAATACACCGCCAAGACCTACGCCGAGAGATTTTAAACGGGCTCTTAGGTAATGCTTGATCCTATTCTACCGCATTGGGTATAAAAACTCAAACTCTTTTCATAAGAATAAGGGGACGGCGCTTCGCCGTCCCCTTATTCTGCTGGTTGGATTTTTATTAGCAGCAGGTGTTGTTGTTGCAGCCACAGTTGCAGCCACAATTGCAGCCACAGCCGTTGTTATTGCCGCCGCAGCAGATCAAAAGCAGGATAATGATAAGTATCCAGCTGCAGTTGCCACCAAATCCACCAAAGTTGTTACCACACATAAGAAATTTCCTCCTTAAAGTTTTTACACCCCATACTATGTGCGGCCCGGAAGATGTGTTACAGGAAATCCAGAAGAAATTACTCTTTCTTTCACCATCCATAAATAAGGGGATGAAGGACAGCATTTTCCAAATATCCTTTCTTTTTTGAACGATTTTTGAATCCTTTTCGATCCCCTTTCTTTTTGGGGAAGGGCGTACTATAATAAGGATGATATACACTGCGTTTCCCTGGGCAGGATGACAGTTCACTGGATGCGCGGGCGTTGACGGTAAAAAATCGAGAGCCGGGTTTCAGTCCCGGGATGTTTGGAGGTATTGCTATGTTATGTGAAAGATGCAGCCGCAACCAGGCAACCACCATGCTGACTCAGAGAGTCGGCGGGCGGACAGTTACGGAGCACCTTTGTGCGGAGTGCGCTTATAAAGGGGGGTTTTCCAGCTTGTTTAATGGGTTCCCTTTTGACCAGATGGTGGCGAACCTGGCACGAACTCATCGTGCCAGTGGAAAACGCTGCCCGAGCTGCGGTTCCAGCCTGGAGGAGATTGTGGAAAGCGGACGGATCGGGTGCAGCGAATGCTATACGGTTTTCCGTCGGGAACTGATGCCAACGATTGAAAATATCCACGGGAAAGCGGCGCATATTGGCAAGCGTCCGCTTCACAGGAAAGAAGAACCGCCAAAACGTCTGCTTTTGGCCCAGCTGCGGGATGATCTTCAAAAGGCTGTACAGGAAGAGAACTATGAAAAGGCCGCCCAGCTGCGGGACGAAATCCGCGGTATGGCTGATCCGGAATAAAGGAAAAAGGAGAAAAATTATGGAAAAATGGTATCGCCAGCCGCCCCATCAGGGGGATATTGGGATCAGTACCCGGGTCCGGTTGGCTCGGAATGTGAAACAGTTCCCATTTAAAGAAAAAATCTCTTCATCCGGGCAGATTCAGCTGAATCAAATGGTAAAATCTGCGTTAAAACGGATGGATTTGGGTCATAATAAGTTTGGTTTTATTGAACTGCAGGAATTATCTGAACTGGAACGGATTGCGCTGCTGGAACAGAACCTGGTCAGCCGTACTTTCCTGACCAAACCTGAAAACCGGATGCTGGTTCTTTCGGAGGATCATTCCGTCAGCATTATGGTGAACGAAGAGGACCATATCCGGATCCAGGTTCTGCGCAGCGGAATGGATTTGGAAGGCGCTTATCAGCTTTGCAACAAGATTGACGATATCCTTTCAGAAACGCTGGATTTCGCGTTTGATGATACGCTGGGATATTTAACAGTTTCCCCAACGAATTTGGGGACCGGGCTGCGCGCTTCGGTTTTGCTGCATCTTCCGGCCTTGGAACGGATCCAGATCATCCCTCAGCTGATGAAAACGGTCAGCCGGATGGGGCTGGTGATCCGAGGAAGCTATGGCGAAGAAACCGGCGTGATCGGCTCAGCCTATCAGATTGCCAACCAGGTGACGCTCGGGCTTTCCGAGCAAATGGAGATCAGCAACCTGCAAAATATCGTGCGCCAGGTGATGGAGAGCGAGCGTGGCGCACGGGCCGATATTCTGAACAACATTGAAGTAATTGATGAGATCTGCCGCAGTTACGGTATCCTGAAATATGCGCGGATGATTACTTCAAAAGAGGCATATGCACATTTATCAAATGTCAGACTAGGTGTTTCCGAGCGGATTCTGGAGGAGGTTTCTTTAGAAACCCTGAACCAGCTGTTAAATTCCGTCGGGGAAGCAACGCTCAGTGTTCGTGCGAACCAGCATTTGAACGCCAGGGAGCGTGATTTGGACCGTGCGCGGTTAATCCGTGACTTGATTTAGCCCGCTGGAAACATTCGTCTGAATACAGGAGGAAACCGAATGTTCATTTTCAATGGGTTTACCGAGAAAGCAAACCGGGCGTTGAATAAATCGATTGCGATGGCGTCCATTTTGGGGCATACCTGCGTGGGGAGCGAGCATTTTTTATACGGCCTTGCCAGCGAAGAGGGCAGCGCCGCGGCAACCCTGCTGGGCAGAAGCCGCATTACGCCGGAACGGGTGGAGGAAAAGCTTCGCAATACTTTTGGGGCGGGGGTGAAAAATACGCTGACCCCGAATGATATTACGCCGCGGAGCCGGAAATTGCTGGAATCTGCGTTAGCACGCGCGCAGTCCGAGCAGAATACCGTAGGGACCGAGCATATCCTGCTGGCGATCCTGAAGGATGAATCCTGTTATGCAGTGATGCTCCTCCGGGAAATGGGGGTGAATCCCAACGATTTGTATTTAAGCTGTGTCCGTGAGCTTGCCGGGGGGGAAGGGGAACCGTCCTCCTTTTCAGCACCTGGAAGCCATCCGGCAGAGGAAGTCCCGCCGCCGAGGCCTCGTGAAAAGGAAAAAAACCGGGGTGTCCTGCGTCAATTCGGACGGGACTTGACCGAGCTGGCGGAACAGGGGAAGCTGGATCCTGTCATCGGCCGGCAGGAGGAAATTGCACGGACTGTGGAAATCCTTGCCCGCCGTACCAAAAACAACCCCTGCCTGATCGGGGAACCAGGAGTAGGGAAAACAGCTGTGGCGGAGGGGTTGGCACAGCGGATTATCGCGGGGGAAGTGCCGGAAATGCTGCGGGAAAAAAGGCTGATATCCCTGGATCTGACCGCTATGCTTGCCGGGGCGAAGTACCGCGGTGATTTCGAAGAACGGCTCAAACGGGTGCTGGATGAGGTTTCAGCCCGGAAAAACGTCATCCTGTTTATTGACGAGCTGCATAATATCATCGGGGCGGGTGCGGCAGAAGGCGCAATTGATGCGGCCAACATCCTGAAGCCGCCCCTGGCAAGAGGAGAAATCCAGTTAATCGGCGCTACCACGATTGCGGAATATCGCCGGTATATTGAAAAGGACTCTGCGTTAGAACGCCGTTTCCAGCCCATTACTTTAGAAGAACCGACTCGGGAACAAGCAGTGCTCATTTTGGAGGGGCTGCGTGAAAAATACGAAGCCCATCATCGGGTGCAGATTACCTCGGAAGCGATTAAAGCGGCCGTAGAGCTTTCCAGCCGTTATCTGACGGACCGTTTCCTTCCAGATAAAGCGATTGACTTAATGGATGAGGCTTCCTCTTGTGTTCGGATTCGCAGCAGTGCAGCCTCCTCAGAGATGCGCCGCATTACGGAGGAGATCCGGACGGTGCAGAAGGAAAAAAACAAAGCGATCAGCAAACTGAAATTCGAAATTGCTTCGGAATACCGCTTGGAGGAAAAAGAACTCCAGGCACGTTACCAGGAGCAAACCCGGCTTTGGAAATCCCAGCTGGGTTCATCCAAACCGCTGGTAGGGCCGGATGATATTGCAGAAATTGTCGCACGCTGGTCCAAAATCCCGGTACAGCAGGTGACTATGAAGGAAAGCCGCCGGCTTCTTCAATTGGAAAATGATCTTCAGAAGCGGGTGATCGGTCAGCAGGAAGCGGTGGAACGCATCTGTGCTGCGATTCGGCGGGGACGACTGGGACTGAAAGATCCCAATCGTCCAAACGGTTCATTTTTGTTTTTAGGTCCGACTGGGGTTGGGAAAACGGAGGTTTCCAAAGCGTTAGCTGAAGTCCTTTTTGGATCGGAAACCGAAATGATCCGCCTGGATATGTCGGAATACATGGAAAAGCATACAGTCGCCCGATTGATTGGGTCGCCTCCCGGCTATGTCGGCTACGGTGAGGGAGGGCAGTTGACCGAGCGGGTACGGCGCAAACCCTACAGCATCGTCCTGTTCGACGAAGTGGAAAAGGCGCATCCGGATATCCTCCACATCCTGCTCCAAATTTTAGAGGACGGCTTTTTGACAGATTCCCAAGGCCGCCGTGTAAATTTCAGGGAATGTATCCTGATCCTTACATCGAATATAGGGGCCCAATTCCTGACAGAGAATAAGGCTTTAGGGTTCGGTGCTTTGTCTGAGGAGGATTCCAGAGCCAGAGAGAAAGCGGATGTCCTTTCTGAATTGAAGAGACGTTTTTCACCTGAATTGCTTAACCGGATGGATGAGATTGTAGTATTTCACAAACTGGCTCCTGAGGCGCTTCGAACAATCGCCCGGAATATGCTTTCCTCTTTATCGGAACGAGCCAAAACCCTGCACATCGACTTCAGCTATACGGACGCTGCGGTGGAGGAGATCGCCCGCTTGGGCTATAAACCGGAATATGGGGCACGCCCCTTACGGCGTGTTGTTACTTCCAAAGTAGAGGATTTGATGTCCCAGAAGCTTTTGGAAACGGATACGCCTGTAGAAAACCGGTTTGTCCTGGATGTGCAAAATGGGCAGTTTTTGCTTTTATAGAATTTTGAGAATCCAGGGATCCGTGCATGAACTGTACGGATCCTTTTCTTCTTTTTATAAGATAGCCTGCATAATATAAACAGGCATCACCTGATAAAAAGGAGGAGATTGGATGAAAAAGAAAGGTCAGGTAGGGACCTGGATCGAAAAATATCAGCTTCCGATGCTCTGTGCGGGAGGGATTTTGTGTTGTCTGTTTGGAATGTGGTTTGGGCAAAAAAATGAACTGGAAATTCCGGTTGGTGCGAAAATGGGGAGCAAGCGTCCTATCTATGGGGTTGTAACAGAGGAAAAGAAAATTGCATTGACCTTTGACTGTGCCTGGGAAAACAGCGATACACAGATTTTACTGGATCTGCTGAAGATGAACCAAGTCCCGGCCACTTTTTTTGTAACAGGCGACTGGTGTGACCGTTATCCAGAGGATGTCCGCGCATTTGCCGAGGCAGGACATCGGGTGGAAAACCATTCAGACCGGCATCCTCATGTAGCGTCTATACCAGCTGAAAAATTAGTTGCGGACACTCGGAGCTGCGATGAAAAAATTACCCAATTAACCGGGCGCGTGCCTTGCTATTATCGCGCGCCTTACGGGGAATTCTCTGATGCCATGCTGACAACGTTTGAGCAGGAGCTGGGGCATCAGGTCATTCAATGGGACGCAGACAGCCGGGATTGGCAGGGAAGGGGGTCTGGCGAAATGATTGATTCGCTGAAAAAGCTGGTACGTCCAGGCAGTATTCTCCTGTTCCATAATGATACGGAAAATACGCCGGCCGCTTTAAGACGCCTGATCCCGGAACTAAAGGGGGAGGGATATGAATTTGTTTTGATAGAAGATCTGGTTTTAAAGGAGAATTATATGCTCGACCATGAGGGAAGGCAAGTGAAGAATACACCGGATTCCTAATCGGTTTAGGCTTGGATGTCGGAAAAGATTGACGAAAATGAGGATGTGAAGTATAATAAATACACTTACTTGAAAAATGCAGGAAGACAGAGCGCAAAGCCGTTCGGGAAAATAGGAGATTCATTTATGACAGAGTCAAAAGCAACGGGACTGTGGGAAGAAAGCCAAAAAGCGTCTGTGGCCGGTGTACGAAAGTGGATCTGCGCACAGTATGATTCCCAGCCGCTCGCTTATGTCCGGACTTATGGATGCCAGCAAAATGTAAGCGACGGTGAAAAAATCAAAGGGATGCTGGCTTTAATGGGATACGGGTTCTGCGAAACAGTAGAGGAAGCCGATCTGATTATTTTCAATACCTGCGCGGTACGGGAAAATGCAGAGGATCGTGTCTTTGGGAACGTTGGCGCACTGAAACATCAAAAAAGGCGGAACCCCAATCTGATTATCGGGCTTTGCGGCTGTATGATGCAGCAGGAACATATCGCTGAGCGAATCAAAAACAGTTTCCCTTATGTAGATTTGGTATTTGGGCCGCACTCTCTGCCCAAACTGCCGGAATTGTTGGAAGCATCCTTGAATACGAAAAAACGGATCTTTGACCTTTCCGAAAATAACGTCGGAATTATTGAGGGGATTCCGATCCGAAGGGATCAGGAAATCCGCGCCTGGCTGCCGATCATGTACGGCTGCAATAATTTCTGCACTTACTGCGTGGTCCCTTATGTAAGAGGGAGGGAGCGGAGCCGGCGCAGTGAGGAAATCCTTCAGGAGTTTAAGGGATTGCTCCAAGCCGGCTACAAGGAAGTGATGCTGCTGGGGCAGAATGTAAATTCTTACGGGAAGGGTTTAGAGGAAGAGATCAACTTTTCCGGCCTTCTGCGGAAATTAAATGCGGTAGAAGGGGAATTCCGGATCCGATTCATGTCCTCCCATCCGAAAGACGCTACCCTGGAATTGATTGATACCATCGCGGAATGTGAAAAGGTCTGCAAGCATTTCCATTTGCCGGTACAGTGCGGAAGCGACCGGATTCTGAAGCAGATGAACCGGCAGTATACCCGTGCCGATTACTGCCGGTTAGTGGATTATGCGCGGGAGAAAATGCCGGATATTGCTTTTACCAGTGACTTCATTGTCGGCTTCCCGGGCGAAACCGAGGAGGACTTTTCTCAAACGCTGGAACTGCTGGAGCGGGTTCGGTTCGATTCCATTTTTTCGTTTATCTATTCCAAACGGAAAGGCACCAAGGCAGCAGAAATGGAGGACTTCACTTCGGATGAAGAAAAAGCTGACCGTTTTCAGCGTATGCTGGATCTGCAGAAGCAGATCGGGATAGAAAAATATGAAAGCTGTATCGGGAAGCGTTTCCGCGTTTTAGTAGAAGGCCCGGGACGATCCGGAACAAACTATCTGACCGGACGGAACGAGGCCTATATGATTATTGACTTTCCAGGACCACTTGAATTAGTGGGGCAGTTTGTAGAGGTAGAGATTACCGAAGCGCTGAACTGGGCGCTCCGCGGGGAATTAGTTCTCAGCCAAGACAAAATGGGAGAGAAAAAATAGTATTTGTCAAATCTTATCTGGATGATTGTATTATTTCATGGTACAATCAAAAAGAATATTATAAGAGCCTGTTTGAAATCTCTCCGCGTAGGTCTTGGCGGTGTATTTTCCGCTCTGACTGCGTTAAAAATCCTTGGAATCCGGCAAGGATTCCTGCGTTTTTTGCCTTGCAGGGCAAAAAATCCATCCGCCATCCCGTACACGCTGAGATCTTGAACAGGCTCTAATATTTTTGGATATTATAAGGAATCAGAAATTGGAGGAAATTAAAAATGGACTTGATTAAAATGGCCCGTGAATTGGGGAAAGCAATTCAGGCAAGTGAGGAGTACAAGCATCTGGTTACAGCAAAAGAGGCAAACGATGGGGATGAGGAATTGCAGGATATGATTAAGGAATTTAATCTGATCCGTATGAATTTATCGACCGAAATGCAGATGAAGGAACAGAATGCGGATAAAATTCAGGAGTTGGATCAGAAGCTGAAGGAAACCTATACTGCCGTTATGGGCCGCCCGACCATGCTGGATTTTAATGAAGCGAAACAGGATATTGACGCTTTAATGAATGAAATTACCGGAATACTGATGCTTTGCGTCAATGGGGAAGACCCGGATACCTGTGAAGTGCAGCCCGCTGGATGCAGTGGAAGCTGTTCGAGCTGTTCCGGCTGCCATTAAGGCAGGATCGGATGTGAACAAAAGCGGCAAAAGGAGGAACTTCATTGGCCAGTCTGTCCCCAATGATGCAGCAGTATCTGGATATTAAAGCCCAGCATAGGGATCATATCCTGTTCTTCCGCTTGGGAGATTTTTATGAAATGTTTTTTGAAGACGCTGTCCAGATATCAAAAGAGCTGGAGCTCACCCTTACCGGGCGGGATTGCGGCCTTCCGGAACGCGCGCCGATGTGCGGGATCCCTTATCATGCGGCAGAAGGATATATTAAACGCTTAATTGATAAGGGATATAAAGTAGCAATTTGTGAACAGATCGAAGATCCGTCCCAGGCAAAGGGCATTGTCAGGCGTGGTGTAACCCGCTTGATTACGCCGGGGACAGTGATTGAAAGCAGTCTTTTGAACGAAGAACGCAACAACTATATTGCTTCTGTTGTAATCCGCAAGCAGACATTTGCCGTCTGCTTTGCGGATATTTCAACAGGGGATGTTTATTTAACCGAGCAAAAAGCATCTTCTGTTCCATTGGAAGTGATCAATGAGCTTTCCAAATATACGCCCAGCGAACTGCTTTTTAATGAGGAGCTGGTGCGTTATCCAGAGATTGGAGAATTTATTAAGAATAAACTGGCCTGTGTATGCGAGCTGTACACCCCGGAGGAGTTTTCTTATGAGCTCTGTTCAGAAACAGTATGTAACCATTTTTCTGGGAAAACATTGGAAGAACTGGGGATTGCCGAGCAGCCGCTGGCAGTTCAGGCATTGGGCGGCTTGATCCGTTATGTTGGGAAAACCCAGAAAGACGGAGCGAAACGGATTGTCCAGATCAGTCTTTATCGGGAAAATCAGTTTATGACGATTGATCTGACTGCCCGCCGGAATCTGGAGATTACAGAAACCCTGCGCTCCAAGGAAAAACGGGGCACATTGCTGGGGATACTGGACCGAACAAAAACCGCCATGGGGAAACGCTTCATACGAAAAGCGCTGGAACAGCCTTTGCTGAATCCGATTGAGATTACAAAGCGGCAATCCGCTGTATCGGAATTGTTTGAAAATCCTGCTTCGCGGGAGGAACTTACCGAAGTTCTCGGCCGGGTTTACGATTTGGAACGCCTAATGACCCGGGTGCTTTATGGGTCGGTTAATCCGCGCGAAGTCCGTGCGCTGGCATTTACCCTATCTCATTTGCCCCGGCTAAAAGAGCTGACGGCTGATTTTACCTGCTCTTATCTGAAAGAAATTTACCATAAGCTGGATCCTGTTGCGGAGGTCTGCACTTTGGTAGAACAAGCGGTGGTCGAAGAGCCGCCCATAACGCTCAAGGACGGCGGAGTGATTCGGGCAGGCTATCACGCCCAACTGAATGAATATCGGGATCTTTGTGCGAATGCCAAGCAGTATATTGCACAGATCGAAGAGCAGGAACGAAAGAAAACCGGGATTAAAGGATTGAAAATAGGATATAACCGCGTTTTCGGCTATTACATAGAGGTAACCAAATCTTATCTCAGCCAGGTTCCGAAAGAATATATTCGTAAACAGACGCTTGCGAATTGCGAACGCTACATCACCCAGGAATTGAAGGATCTGGAAAGCCGCGTATTGACAGCTAATGAAAAAATCCTGGCTCTGGAAGCGGAAATTTTTGATGAAATCCGGAAGTTCATTGCCTCTCAAATCGGCCGCATTCAGCAAACCGCAAGTTCGATTGCGCGGCTGGACTTTATTCTTTCTTTGGCAAATGTGGCGGCAGAGCAGAACTATGTCTGCCCGACCATCACCATGGATTCAGTCATTTCTATTAAAGATGGACGGCATCCAGTGGTGGAGCAGATGCTTCGGGATGCCCTTTTTGTTCCTAATGATACCCTGCTGGATACTGCACAGAACCAAATGCTGATTATCACCGGGCCGAATATGGCCGGGAAGTCTACCTTTATGCGTCAAACTGCATTGTTGGTCATCATGGCTCAAATCGGCAGCTTTGTGCCGGCGGCCCAGGCTTCAATTGGAATTTGCGATAAAATTTTCACGCGAGTGGGCGCATCAGACGATCTGTCTTCTGGGCAGTCTACCTTTATGGTTGAGATGAGTGAGGTTGCACATATCCTCAAAAACGCGACCCCTAAAAGCCTGGTTATTTTAGATGAAATTGGACGGGGTACTTCTACTTTCGATGGCATGAGCATTGCCAAAGCAGTTGTTACCCATTTGATTACGAATAAAAAATTGGGCTGTAAGACCTTGTTTGCCACCCACTACCATGAGCTGACAGACCTGGAGGAGGAATACCCCCAGGTGAAAAATTACAATATCGCAGTCAAAAAGCGGGGGGAGGACATTACTTTCCTGCGTAAAATCGTCCGAGGCGGGGCAGATGAAAGCTATGGTATTGAGGTAGCCAAGCTGGCAGGTGTTCCCAACGCCGTGGTAGAATCCGCACGCTTATATTTGGAAGAGCTGAACGGAACGGTACTTTCTCATCTCCCGCTCCGGAACCCGAAAGAGGATGATCAGCTTCAGCTAGGGCAGGGGAATGATCGGCTATATCAGGAGTTATCTGCCCTTCAGGTGGAAATGCTGACGCCAATCGAAGCGATCAATAAATTGTATGAGCTTAAAAAGCTGATTTCCCGCTGAATTGGACAAGGAGGAGAGTGAATGGAACCAATCCGTGTGCTGGATAAAACCGTATCTGAACTAATTGCTGCCGGTGAAGTGGTAGAGCGTCCTTCTTCCATTGTAAAGGAGCTGCTGGAAAATTCGATTGACGCTGGCGCTACAGCGGTTACGGTAGAGATCCGCGGAGGAGGGGTGCGTTCTATTCGGGTAACGGATAATGGATGCGGGATCCCGGCGGGAGAAATTCCGACTGCTTTTCTGCGGCATGCCACCAGTAAGATTCAGCTGTCTGATGACTTGAATTTTATTTCTACTTTAGGCTTTCGTGGGGAAGCTCTTCCGTCCATTGCGGCCGTTTCTAAAGTAGAGATGAGCAGCAAGCCTTCCAACAGCCCGCTCGGTTATCGCGTCTGCCTGGAAGGCGGGGAACTCATTTTGGAAGAAGAAGCCGGCTGTCCCGACGGAACGACAATTTTTGTGCGGGATTTATTTTATAATGTACCTGCCCGGCTAAAATTCCTGAAGCAGGATCGGACAGAAGCCAACGGGGTAGCCTCTGTTTTGGACAAGCTGGCTTTGTCTCACCCGGAAATTTCCTTTAAGCTGATTAGTGATGGGAAAGTCCGGCTGCATACCCCGGGGAACGGGGAACTGCTCGCCGCGATTCACGCGGTATTCGGCAAGGAATTTGCCGCTGCCATGCGGAAAGTGGAATACCGTTATCAAGGGGTATCTGTTGAAGGCTACACCTCTTCCACCGAATCCGGAAGAAGTACTCGTTCCATGCAGCATTTTTTCGTAAATTCCCGCTACATACGCTCCAAACTTTGCCTGGGCGCCCTGGAGGAGGGATACAAAAACTCTCTGATGGTCGGGAAGTGTCCGTTTTGTGTGCTGAATCTTCGTCTGCCGTATGAGGCCGTAGACGTCAATGTACATCCGGCAAAAATTGAAGTACGCTTTTCCCGGGAACGGGATGTTTTTGATGGGATCTATTTTGCAGTAAAATCAGCGCTTGCCAAGGAGGATCTGTTGAAAAAAGCGGAAGAGCTTCCCAAAAAACCGCAAAAGAACCTGCTGAGTCCTTTCCATTCGGGAAAATCGGAAAAAATCGAGCAAGTTTCAATTCCGGTTCTCAAAGATTCCTCGCCTGCGGTAAAACTGCCCTTGCATTCTGAACGAATGACTTTGCACCAGCCCAAAGCGGCTTATCAATTTCAGCCGAATCAGGCGCCATCCCCTGTTCAAGTTCCGAAGGAAGATTCTTTTCAGTTTGTCGATTTGAGCCGTCTGTCGGAGCCTGAAATCCCGAAAAACCTGTTGGAAGAAAAGAAAATTGTTTTCATCCCTGAAGAAAAGGATGATCCTGTTTCAGAACCAGTATTGACAGGGGCTTCCGAAAAAAAAGGAGAAGAACCTTCCCTGGAAAAACAGGGGCTTCCTGTCCGGGTGATTGGTGAGCTGTTTCAAACCTATGTCTTGTTTGAAGGGGATCAGCAATTTTTTTTGCTGGACAAGCACGCCGCCCACGAACGGATTTTATTTGAAAAGTTAAAAAAATCTGTCACTACTGAAGAACGCCAAGTGCTGTTAACTCCCATTTTGGTATCAGTTTCTTCGGAGGAAGAGGATGTCCTGCTTGCGAATAAAGAGTTGATCCTGCAATTAGGTTTTTATTTTGAGGAATTCGGAAACCATACTCTGCTGCTGCGGGAGGTTCCGCTTGTTTTGGCGGAATATGACCTGACTGATATTTTTCTGGATCTAGCCAAGAAATTGCTGGAGCAAAAAAGGGAGATCTCCAGCGACAGTTTGGAACATCTGCTGCACTCTATGGCGTGCCGGTCAGCCATAAAAGCAAATGATAAAAGCGATATTGCTGAATTGACTGAGCTTTTGCGGCAGGTGTATGCAGATGATGAAATTCGTCACTGCCCTCATGGAAGGCCGGTCGTTGTTGCTTTTACGAAAGCAGAGCTGGAGAAAAAATTTGGCCGGATACCCTAAAACCAATCGGCTGGAAAGGCGGAAGTATGGAAAAAAAGATACCTGTAGTCGCAGTGGTGGGCCCTACTGCTTCCGGAAAAACCAGTATGGCCATTATACTGGCTAAGCGTTTGAACGGTGAAATTGTGTCGGCGGACAGTATGCAGGTTTACCGCCGCATGGACATCGCGACTGCAAAGCCTACGCTGGAGGAGCGCCAGGGGATCCCGCATCATTTGATGGATTTTTTAGAACCGGAAGAAACGTTCAGTGTAGCAGACTATGTGAAACGGGCGCATCCACTGCTTTCGGATATACATAAACGAGGAAAACTGCCGATCCTGGCCGGGGGAACCGGGCTGTATATCAGCTCGGTCCTGGATAATATCCAATTCGCAGAGAATAAAAGCGACCCGATGATCCGGGAAGAGCTGGCCCTTTTTGCTCAAGAGAAAGGGTCAGTGGCTCTTTGGGAAGAGCTTCGGAAAATTGACCCCGAATTGGCTGCCCAGCTGCATCCGAATAATACCGGGCGAATTATCCGAGGGATCGAGGCGTTCCGCTTGACGGGAATTCCCATGTCGGTACAGCTGAAAAAAAGCCGGGAGCAGGAAACCCCTTATCAGGTAAAAAAAATTGGGCTGACTTTCGCCGATCGCGCTCGTTTATATGAGCGGATCAACCGGAGGGTAGATCAAATGATGCAGCAGGGATTGTTAGAGGAAACCCGGGCTATACTGGAAAATCCAAACCGGAAAACAGCCTGCCAGGCAATTGGCTATAAGGAACTGGAGAGCTATCTGAATGGATGCTGCTCATTGGAAGAAGCGGTAGAACATTTGAAGCAGGAAACTAGGCGGTATGCAAAACGGCAGCTGACCTGGTTCCGGAGAGATCCGCAAATTGAGTGGTATAAGCTGGATGAAATTGGAACAGCTGAAGCCGAAAAAAAAATTGGGGATTCAGTAGAAAATTTTCTCAAAGTGTGTTATACTGAAAAATAATGTTATAGTTTTTTCCCAAGAAGTTACAGATTTAGATCGCTCAATTAAAAAGGATGGAAGAATTATGAAAACAACAAATTTGCAGGATGTTTTTCTGAACCAGGCTCGGGTAGAACGGATCCCGGTAACTATTTTTTTGACAAATGGTTTTCAATTTAAAGGGATTGTACGCGGCTTCGACAATTTTACGATTGTACTTGACTGCGATGGGAAGCAGAACCTGGTTTATAAGCATGCGGTTTCCACAGTGATTCCGGCAAAGCAAATTTCAATTGTAGATACCAGCGCCAAAGATGAAGTGAAGGAATGAATCCCGTTTTTTCCAAAATTGTAGTATTCTTTCTTTCTGTAGTCATCATTGCTTATGTTATTTCACAGGCTCTTGCTAATTTTTACGATCCCTATGAAGCCGAAATCGTTCAAAAAGGTACCTATGTGCAGGAATTGGATTTAAATGGGTTCTTTATTCGGAGTGAAAAAGTGCTTTCCCAGCAAAAAAACGGTGTTGTACGGTATCATTACAGGAATGCAGAAAAAATTGCGAAGCAAGGCGTAGTTGCCAGTATTTATTCGCGGGAACAGGATCTGCGGAATCTGGAAGCTTCTGTGTCCTTAACACGGCAGCGGGAAATCCTGCTTGAAGCGCAAAACCGTGAAAATATCGAAGGGGTTAAGCTGGATCTTTTAAGTAAGGAAATTACAGAGGATAAGCTAGAGCTGATTTCCTGTATTGACGAAAGAAACTTTACGGATCTTGAAGCCCTTTCTGCCAAGCTGATGCTGAACATGGGGAAGTTTGCAGTCTGCGTGGATAATTCAATCAGTTATGATAATGCAATTGCTCAACTGGATCAACAAATTGCCCAGCTGAACGCACAAATTCCGCAGAATACACCGCAGATTATTGCCGAAGAATCCGGCTATTTTGCCAATGTTGTGGATGGGTATGAAACGGATTTCACACCAGAAATGCTGGAAAAGCTGACAATCGCTCAGGCGGAAAGCTGGCTTGCAGGACAGAGGATAACAGAGAGCAACCAGATAGGCAAGGTTGTTACGGAGGATATCTGGTATTTTGCAGCAGTAATCAGCCGGAAGGAAGCCGATCTGTTTCGGAAAGGGCGCAGCCTTCATCTAAAATTTGATTCAAAATCAACACGGACGATTCCAGTGACAGTTCAACGGATTATTACTGAAAGAAATAATGAAAAGGCAGTTGTGATTTTCGAAAGTGATTATCTGGACGAAGATCTTATTACGATGCGTTTTGAATCGCCTCAGGTTATTTTGGGAACACATTCGGGGATTATTATACCGAAACAGGCAATTCGGATGGAAAATATGACAAATGAAGACGGCAGCAGCAGTATGGTCAAAGGGGTCTATACACAACTTGGAAAAACGGTTCGATTTAAAAAGGTGGATCCTGTTTATGAGGACGACTACGTCCTGGTAAGCAAGCCAAATATTGATGCTACACAGTACGTCAGTATTTATGATCAAGTCATAGTAAAGGGGAAAAATCTGAATGAAACAACCAGATAACCTGCCGTTAGAGGAAAGGTTAACCTGTATCCGTGAAACGGTTTCCCAAAATGCTGCTCTTGCTGGGCGAAACCCGGAAGATATCCGGATTATGGCCGTTACCAAAAATGTTCCGGCTGAACAGGTGAACCAGGCGGTAAAATGGGGGATTTCTTTTTTGGGTGAAAACCGGGTGCAGGAATATCTGGAAAAAAGGGCATATTATTGTCTGCCTTCTGGGGAAGTCCATTTTATTGGACACTTGCAAAGAAACAAGGTTAAGTATATAATAGACAAAGTAGATATGATCCAGTCGGTCAGTTCTTTGGAGTTAGCCGAAGAGATTCAAAAAAGGGCTATGGCCCGTCAAAAAGCGATGCGGGTTTTATTGGAAATCAATATTTCTGAAGAACAAAGTAAGAGCGGTTTTTTTGAATCTGAAACAGAACAGGCCGTAGAGAAAATATTGTCCATGTCTTTCCTTCAACTGGAGGGGATGATGTGTATTCCTGCAAAGAATAATGCTGAAGCCTCTTTTGTAAAAATGCGGGAGCTTTATGATCGTATCCGTTTTAGATATCGCGGTGATTTGAATTTTCAATTCCTTTCAATGGGAATGTCGGCGGATTATTCACTGGCGGTTCGGGAAGGGTCAAATCTGATTCGCTTAGGGACAGCAATTTTCGGACAAAGGAATACTGGAGGTAAATAGAAAATGGGTTTTGTGGATAAATTTAAAGGGATGTTTGTTTCTCTGGATGATGAATATGAAAATGACGATTATGTGGAAGATGCCCGGGAAGAAATGATGTCCCGCCGTGCTTCCGCGCGCGATATGATCAGCAGCTACGGTGAGGAGGAAACTTCCCCGAGAAGAGGAAACAAAGTCGTAAATATTCATGCAACCACTCAGCTTCAGGTCATTTTGGTCAAGCCGGAGGCATTTGAAGATGCCAGCGCGATCGCAGACCATTTAAATGCAAAGCGGACGGTGGTGCTGAATCTGGAATCAGCTTCCAAAGAATTATCCCGCAGGCTGATTGACTTTCTGAGTGGTGTGGCTTATGCAAATAACGGCCAGATTAAACGGGTAGCCAATAGTACATTTATTATCACACCCTACAATGTGGACATTATGGGCGAATTGATTGATGAGTTGGAAAACAACGGTGTTTATTTTTAACCATGACCGTAGATGAACGTAATAAACAGGATCATTACCTGAAATCTCAGTTAAGCCGTCTGGTTCTTTCTGCAGCTGATAGAGGATATCCACAGTTTTCTTCCTTTTTAGAGGAACGGCAGCAAAATTTTGCATGGGAAATTTTGAGACATTATAAATATCAAAACTATTTATTATTTGGTGGCGCAGAAAACTGCGAACGTGTAGTCTTGGGCGTGTTTCCGGAATACATGGACGCAGATTCCTGTGCATTTCCTATTGTTTCTTTAAAATTGTCTTACTCCGGAAAAGAAGCTCTCACACATCGCGATTATCTTGGCGCATTGATGGCGCTTCAGATAAAACGTGAAATGCTGGGGGATATTTGGGTTCAGGAAAAAGGCGCTGTATTATTTGTATTGGAACCGATGGCTGATTTTATTCGTATGAATCTGAATCAGATCGGACGGGCTTCCATACAAATTGCGGATGCGGGTTTGGATGATCTTAATCGGTTAATTACCTATAAGGAGATTACAGGGACAGTATCTTCTCTTCGTTTGGACTGCATCACTGCACTGATTTGTGGAAAGAGCCGAAGTTTGGCAGCAGAATTGATTGCCGCCGGCTTAGTGAAGGTAAACGGAATAGAATGCCTTTCGGCTTCGAAAACACTTCATTATGGTGACAGCCTGGCGATACGCAAATATGGGAAATTTATTTTAGATACAGAGGGCAAGCGGACAAAAAAAGACCGCCTGTTTCTAACAATTAAGCAATTGCAATAGGGAGGCAATGGGTAAATGGCAGAAATGACAGGCAAAGAAATTATGGCCGAAGAATTTGAGCGGGCTGGTATGCGCGGCTATAAAGCGGAACAGGTTGACGCCTTTTTGCAGCGCGTAGCAGATTACGTAGATCAAAGCAATCAGGAAAGAGAGGATTTATCCTATAAGATTCAGATTTTAGCGGATAAAATTGAAGAATATAAAGCGGATGAAGAAAATATCCGGGATGCTTTGCTGGGCGCCCAGAAGATGGGAACCTCTATTTTGAATGAATCCAAATCGAAAGCGGAAACACTGCTCCGTGATTCTAAGGCACAGGCGGAGGAAATGCTGGTGCAGGCCCATGCAAAGGTGGATGCCTTGACAAAAGAATCCCTTCAAAAAGCGAACAGTGAGCTCAATAGTATTAAGCGGGAATGCGATATGCAGCAGCGCCACCTGGAAGCGCTTAAACAGGAGGTCAGCAGTTTCCGCGCCTCTTTGCTGAAGCAATACAAAACACATTTGAATCTGCTGACGAATCTTCCCAGTTTGGAAAAAGAAGAGAAAAATACAGCAGCTGTGGAAGCTGAGCCGGAAAAACGTTTAGATTCTGTAAATGAAGTAAAGCCAGAACCTCGTTATCCATTGAAAGATGAAGTGGAAACCGTACAAGCAGACTCAGCTTTCAAAACAGCTTCGTCTGAAGAAACGTTGCCTCACATGGAAACCATTCCTGGAGATTATTCCCTTGCCTCGGAAGCTTTGACTTCAGAGATGGAAGCTGATGAAAGGGAACAGACCAAAGAATTCGCAGGTGCCATTTTGACGGCTAAGCCGGAAGAGGAGGAGCCGCAAGAAGAACAGGCAGTCCATACCCCGTCTCGAAAGCGTCCCTACTACATTGAAAAGTTTGGTGAATTGCACTTTGGGGAATTTGACAACGATAAAAAGTAATACTGTTTATAGGCAACAGTATGCTTTCATTGTAAATATCTACAGATGAAGGAGAAAGCAATTATGCCGCAAGATTATAATCAAACCCTGAATTTACCTCAGACCGAATTCCCCATGCGCGGGAACCTGCCCACCCGGGAACCGGATATGCTGGGAAATTGGGAAGAAACTAACCGTTATGAAGAAATGATCGCCAATAATGAGGGGAAGCCGCTTTATATTTTGCATGACGGCCCTCCTTATGCAAACGGCGATATCCATATTGGCACAGCGCTGAATAAAGTATTGAAGGATATCGTTGTAAAGCAGAAGAATATGTCGGGCTACCAGGCTCCTTATGTACCCGGTTGGGATACGCATGGACTACCGATTGAACTGAAAGCCCTGAAGAAGGATGGGGTAGACCCAACGTCGATTGATGCCGTTTCTTTGCGGAAAATTTGCCGCGAGTTTGCTTTATCTTATGTAGAAAATCAAAAAGGCCAATTCAAACGCTTGGGAATCTTGGGGGATTTCAAGGATCCCTATCTGACCTTAAAGCCGGAATTTGAAGCGAAGCAGATTGAAGTTTTTGGTGCGATGGCCAAGAAAAACTTTATTTATAAAGGTTTGAAGCCGGTATACTGGTGTACGGATTGCGGGACTGCATTGGCAGAAGCAGAAATTGAATATGCAGAAGACAAATGCTATTCTATTTATGTAAAGTTCCGGGTGCTGGATGATAAAGGTGTTTTTGCCAACGCGGGCATTGACAAAGAGAAGGTGTCGTTTGTTATTTGGACAACCACGACTTGGACCCTACCAGGGAATGTCGCGATCTGCCTGGGGCCGGAATATGAGTACATTTTGGTTAAAATCGGCGAAGAATATCTGGTAATGGCGAAGGCGCTGGTAGAAAGCGCTTTGCATTCTGCTAAAATCACAGATTATGAGCTGGTCGGCTCCTTCAAAGGAAAAGAGCTTGAATTGATTACAACCCAGCATCCTTTCCTGAACCGGGAATCCTTGATCATTTGCGGCGATCACGTTACGCTGGACAGCGGTACTGGTTGTGTCCATACTGCTCCTGGACATGGTGTGGAGGACTTTGAAGCCTGCAAGAAATATCCCCAGTTAGAAACGGTTGTTCCGGTAGATCATATGGGAAAATTGACGGCCGAAGCAGGGGAATTTTCTGGATTAACAACGGATGAAGCCAACAAAGCAATTGCCGCAAATCTAGAAGAAACCGGTGCTCTGTTTGCCATTGAACCCATTATTCACCAGTATCCGCATTGCTGGAGATGTAAAAAACCTATTTTATTCCGTGCAACGGAGCAATGGTCCTGCTCGATTGACGGCTTCAAAAATGAAGCCATCGCAGAGCTTTCAAAGATTAAATGGGTGCCGGATTGGGGTGAAAAACGGATTGAAAATATGATCCGTGACCGTTCCGACTGGTGTATTTCCCGCCAGCGGAAATGGGGTGTTCCGATTCCGATTATCTATTGCAAAGACTGCGGAAAACCAATTGTCAATGATGAAACCATCAAAGCGATTGCAGACCTGTTCCGAAAAGAAGGCTCCGATGCATGGTATATTCGGGATGCCGCTGAGTTTATTCCAAATACTGTTCAATGTGATTGCGGTTGCAAAGAGTTTACCAAAGAAAGCGATATCATGGACGTTTGGTTTGACAGCGGAGTTTCCCATCTGGCTGTGCTGGAGGAACGGAAGGAGCTAAAATGGCCCGCAGACCTATATCTGGAGGGCGCCGATCAGTATCGCGGCTGGTTCCAATCTTCTTTGCTGACTTCTGTTGCTTATAAAGGCTGTGCCCCTTACAAGACAATCTGCACCCATGGCTGGGTAGTTGATGGAGAAGGAAGAAAGCAGTCTAAATCTTTAGGGAACGGTGTAGAACCCAGTGAAATTATCAATAAATATGGGGCGGATATTCTACGTTTATGGGTAGCGTCTTCTGACTATCATGCAGATATCCGAATTTCGTCGGAAATCCTGAAACCTCTTTTGGACGCTTACCGCAAAATTCGGAATACAGCCAAATATATTTTAGGTAATCTTTCTGACTTTGACCCGAATAAAGACTGGGTAGAGGACAACCAATTGACCGAGTTGGATCGTTTGGCTATTTATAAATTAAGCGGGTTAGTTGAAAAGGTGAACGAGGCCTATAACCGTTTTGATTTCCACATTGTCTACCGTTCGATCTATAATTTCTGCGTAGTGGATATGTCCAACTTCTATCTGGACATTATCAAAGACCGTCTTTACTGTGAAAAGCCGGATGGAATTCTTCGCCGTGCTGCACAGACAGTCATCTACCGCGTACTGGATACGCTGACCCGGATGATCGCACCGATCCTCAGCTTTACGGCGGAGGAGATCTGGAGCTATCTGCCTCATCGTGCAGGTGACCGCGCCGAATCGGTTTTCTTTAACACCATGGAGCAGTCTGTTCCTTGTGACGCAGACGAAACATTCATTGAAAAGTGGAACACGATTTATGCTGTTCGTTCGGATGTCCAGAAGGCATTGGAATTGAAACGTGCAGAAAATGTGATCGGGAAGTCTTTGGAAGCAAAAGTGACCTTATACGCTTTGTCTGAGCTGTATTCTGTGCTGCAAGGGATGCGGGATCAACTGCCTGCCATTTTTATTTGTTCACAGGTTGAGGTTGAATCGGCTGGAAGCGGGGAATTTTCCGGTGAATTAGAGGGCCTTTCTGTAACTGTTTCAGCGGCACAGGGAGAAAAATGTGAGCGCTGCTGGATTTATGACGAAACTGTGGGGCGGGATCTGGAGCATCCGACACTTTGCAAACGCTGCGCACAGGTTTTAGAGAAATAGAAGGGAAAAGTAAAATTGGCGTTTTATATCTAAACGTCAATTTTCTTCTGCCCGAAAAAATAGTCAAACAAAGTGGGAAAGGAATAATAAAAAATGAAAAAGGGGCTTATGCGGGCATTAGCTTTGAGCGCTTCGGCTGCTATGGTGGCATTAGACCAACTGTTTAAATACCTTGCGAAAGTGCATCTTTCTGGTGTAACAACGCTCCCTTTAATTGAAGATGTATTTCATTTGACTTATGTGGAGAATCGTGGTGCGGCTTTCGGGATGCTGAGCGGTAAAACTATTTTTCTGGTCGGTCTGACAGCATTGGCGCTGGTTGCGTTGATTGTGGCTATTCTGATTGGGAAAATACAAAAGAACTGGATGCTTTGGTCTTTTTCATTGATTATTGGCGGAGGCATCGGCAACCTGATTGACCGGGTCAGTCGGCAGTATGTAATTGATTACCTGGATTTCCGGCTGATCCATTTTGCGGTGTTTAATTTTGCAGATTGCTGTGTCGTCATCGGGACAGTTTTAGTATTCCTGTTCGTTCTGTACGAAGTTATCCAGGAAAGGAAACTGGAAAAAGCGGGAGATTCGGATGCCTGAAACACGATGTATTTCTGCCGGAGCGGAATCCGCGGGAATACGGGTTGACCGTTTCTTAGCAGAAAAATTTCCGGAGCTTTCCAGATCCGCTTTTCAAAAAATGGCAGAAGAAGGACAGATTTTATCCTCTGGGAGAGTAGTCGGAAAAAATTTCCGGCTTCGCGGCGGCGAGGAACTGAAAATTACTTTTCCAGACCTCGAGGAGCTGGAAGCTAAGCCCGAAAATATCCCTTTAGAAATTGTCTATGAAGATTCTGATTTATTGGTAGTCAATAAGCAAAAGGGGATGGTTGTGCATCCAGCAGCAGGGAACCCATGCGGAACATTGGTTAATGCGCTTCTCTATCACTGCAAAGGGTCGCTTTCAGGAATCAACGGGGTGCTTCGTCCCGGGATAGTCCATCGGATTGATAAAAATACGAGCGGATTGCTGATTGTAGCTAAAAATGATACGGCTCATCGTGGATTAGCAGAGCAAATACAGGATCACAGCTTCTTACGGGAGTACGAAACGGTTGTTTATGGAAGAGTTAAAACGGATTGCGGGCTTGTCAATGAGCCGATTGGCCGCAGCCGAAAGGATCGGAAAAAAATGTGTGTTACCTATGAAAATTCCAAGCCGGCTCTGACCCATTACCAGGTATTGGAGCGCTATGAATCTTTTTCTCATCTTCGGTGCCGTTTGGAAACGGGGCGCACCCATCAGATCCGTGTACACATGGCGTATATCCATCATCCGGTAGCAGGGGATGAGGTATACGGCCCTCAAAAGGTTATCGCTTCTTTACAAGGGCAGTGCCTTCATGCTAAAACGATTGGCTTTATACATCCTTGCACAGGGAAGGAACTCTTTTTTAACAGTCCTCTTCCAGACTATTTTGTTCAGTTCCAGAAGCAATTACAAAGACAGGGAGGGGCTTTTTGATGAAAATTCAGGATATGCTGGTAGTTTCTGATTTAGATGGTACCTTAGTGCCGATTTCCGGCAGAATATCCGAGGAAAACCGTTCTGCAATCCGGCGTTTCCGGGAAACGGGAGGAACATTTACCATTGCAACCGGCCGTTCTCCGATTGTGGCGCGAAAATACGCAGAGCTTTTAGAGGTCCAAGGCCCGGTCATCTGCGATAATGGGGCTGTGATCTATGATTTTGAAAAAGAAAAGTGCTTATGGACTCAGCAGCTTCCGGAGGGATTTCAGCAAACCTTGCAAAAGCTGGCCAACCGTTATCCGAAAGCCGGGATTTGTGCGGCGGCTTATGACGGCAGCGCTTATATTCTGTGCTACACCCCTCTGCTGGATCCGATAGCGCAGCATTTTCAAAGCAGGGAATGTTCGGCGGAAGAAATCCCCTCCGATTGCTGTAAGGCAATTTTGATGCTTCCTCCTAAAGAAATGGATTTTGCCGCCTATGAAATCATGAAAGCGGGCTATCCTAGCGTGGATTTTGTGCGCTCGGGTCAAGACTGCCTGGAAATCATGGCAAAAGGAATCAGCAAGGGGAGTTCTTTAGAACGGTTAGCCCTTTTATATGGGAAAAGCGTCCAAAACACTATTGGGGTTGGCGATCATCAAAACGATCTGGAACTAATACGGGACTCGGGATTTGGTGCGGCCATGGGGAACGCGCTTCCACTGGTAAAAGCGGAAGCACAGCTGATTCTGCCGGACTGCGAAGAAAATGGTATTGCATTTCTATTGGAATATTTAATGGAGCATCATGCGTCAATATAAAAAAGTTTATGGAGGTAAGACTATGGATGAAGCAAAAAAACTGGAGCTGCAAAAACGGGCCTGTAAAGTTCGGATGGGAATTTTGGAAGGGGTTCACGCGGCAAAATCGGGACATCCGGGTGGTTCTCTTTCAGCGGCAGATACCATTACGTACCTTTATTTTTCCGAATTGAAGGTAGACCCCGAAAATCCGAAATGGGAGGAACGGGACCGTTTTGTCCTTTCGAAAGGGCATTGTGCGCCTGCGCTGTACGCCGCATTGGCGGAAAGAGGTTTTTTCCCTGTAGAGGAACTGCTTTCCCTGCGTCATATTGGTGCAATGCTCCAGGGGCATCCTGATATGAAAAAAACTCCCGGCATTGATATGAGCACCGGTTCTTTGGGCCAGGGGATTTCCGCTGCCTGTGGAATGGCGCTTGCGGCAAAATTATCCAAACAGCCCTACCGGGTTTACGCTATGTTGGGAGATGGGGAACTGGAAGAAGGAATGGTTTGGGAAGCTGCCATGTTTGCCGCCCATTATCAGTTAGACAATCTTATTATTGTAGTTGACAACAACAACCTTCAAATTGATGGTACCTTAGCGGAAGTTTGCTCCCCCGAACCGGTTACAGATAAATTTGAAGCTTTTGGTTGGAATGTGGTCTCCATCAATGGACACGACTTTGATGCAATTGACGCTGCTTTTCAGCAGGCGAAGGCTGTTTCTGGTAAACCGTCGGTCATTGTGCAGAAAACGGTTAAAGGCAAGGGTGTTTCCTTTATGGAGGACAATGTTGCTTGGCACGGAAGTGCGCCTAATGATGCACAATATGAACAGGCTATGCAGGAACTGAAAGCTGTTCTGAATGAACTGGAGGGCAAATAAGATGAGTGAAAAAAGAATTGCTACAAGAAATAGTTATGGCGAAACGTTGGCAGAGCTGGCTCCGGAATATCCAGATTTAGTTGTATTGGACGCCGATTTGGCTGGGGCTACCATGACGAAAATGTTTAAGGCCGCTTGCCCGGAACGTTTTATTGACTGTGGGATTGCAGAATGCAATATGCTGGGGATCGCAGCAGGCCTGGCCGCCAGCGGAAAGAAAGTCTTTGCCAGTTCTTTTGCGATGTTTGCAGCCGGACGCGCATTTGAAATCATCCGAAATTCGATCGGTTATCCGCATCTTCCGGTAAAAATCTGCGCTACCCATGCAGGAATTTCAGTTGGTGAGGATGGCGCTTCCCATCAATGCTGTGAAGATATTGCCTTGATGCGGACGATCCCGGGAATGACGATACTGAACCCTTCGGATGATGTGGAGGCCCGATCTGCCATTCGTGCAATTGTGGACTTTGACGGCCCGGTTTATGTTCGCTTAGGACGCTTGGCAGTTCCGGTTATCAACGAAGGTCCAGATTACCATTTTGAATTGGGAAAAGGGATTGAACTGCGCAAAGGAAAAGATGTAACGATCCTGGCGACAGGCATGATGGTTGCGGAAGCATTGGAAGCGGCATCATGCCTGGAAAAAGAAGGGATTGATGCACGAATTATCAACATCCATACCATAAAACCCATTGACCGTGAAATCATACGTAAGGCGGCTGAAGAAACCGGCCTGCTGGTTACGGTGGAGGAACACAGTGTCATCGGCGGATTCGGAAGCGCAGTAGCCGATGTTTGCGCAGAGGAATGCCCGGTTCGGATTGTCAAAATCGGGATGAATGATGAATTTGGCTGTTCCGGCCCAGCCCTGGAATTATTGAAAAAATACGGTCTTTCCGCAGAGCATATTGTAAAGGCAGTACGGGAAGCCGTTGCAAAAAAACGATTATTTACAGAATCGTAATGAATTTTATTCCAGTTATCCGTATAATTAAATGAAACGGCTTTTATTATATTGCCGAACTGTATAAAATAATCGCCATAATATGGCAGAATGGATGTTAACATGATGATGAATGTTTTGGCCAGCATTGTACCAATGACAGCAGGAGGGCAGCAGGAGGTTTCCACAATGGGGATGCTCGTTTCGACGATCCTCCCGATGGCACTGCTTTTTTTGGTTTTCTATTTTGTTTTAATCCGTCCCCAGCGTAAACGGGATAAGGAAACACAACGGATGCGGAACAGTATTCAGGTGGGAGATGAAGTGATAACGGCTGGCGGGATCGTTGGATTAGTTGTCAGCATCAAAGAAGATACCGTAGTTATTGAAACAGGCGGCGATAGAAGCAAAATCCGGATCAAGCGCTGGGCAATCCAGCAAAATGAAACCGTCCACGATGATGATACGCCAAGTAAATAGAATTTGTATAATCTGGGGCTCACTTGAATATATTAGAGTAATGTATTGAAGGGGGCGTTCGTGTGGAGAAAAGTAAAAATACCGGAAATTACCTGCATCATCTCATAAAATCCCTGTTAGTCAGTGTGGGGATTGGAGAAATTATCACAGCAGTTATGCTGTCGATCTTTGCATTCCTAATGTCTAAGTGGGATCTTCCTCTAACCGTGCTGGATATTTTAGTGTGGATTGCAACGGTGACCGGGGCTTCGGCAGCTGGTTACCTAAACGGAAGATTCCTTCGGGAAAAAGGTTTGCTTTATGGCAGCCTTTGCGGAGTGGTTATGGTTCTGATTCTGCTTCTTTGCGGAGTGCTTCTTTCCCATTTGACTTCAGCCGGTATGCTCACTGCAAAGTTAGTTGGGATTTTGGCGGGCTCTGCTATTGGCGGAGTATTGGGAGTCAATAAAAAACAAAAACGGATTAAATATTGATTGTTCTTCGACTGCCGCCAACTCGCTTACCTTATAAAAGTTCTATTGATTTTTCAGTCATTTTATGTTAAACTAAAGTCAGTAATCAGCAAAGGAGTGTCCATAATGAAACATATTAAAACTTTGAATCAGGCAAATTTGAAAAAATCTGCTGCTAAAGGCGGCTGTGGCGAATGCCAGGCTTCCTGCCAATCGGCTTGCAAAACTTCTTGTACAGTTGCAAATCAAAAATGTGAAAAATAAAAAACAAAAGGGACAGCAATTGTCCCTTTTGTTTTTGGTAAATATGAGAAACGGAATGAATGTTTTATGATACATAAATATACACTGAACGGCTTTAATATTGTGATTGATGTCAACAGCGGTGGAATTCATATAGTAGACAATGTCACTTACGAGCTTCTGGATTATGTTGCACCTCCGCTTGCAGATATGCTTCCGGAAAATATTGCGGCAAAGTTGTCTGTTCGTTATTCCCAGAAGGAACTCAAAGAGGCCTATGCAGAAATTTTAGAACTTGCCCAGGAAGGGGTTCTCTTTTCGGAGGACGATTATGAAAAATTTGCAGATATGATGGTATCTGCACCAATCAAATCGTTGTGCCTTCATGTCGCGCACGACTGCAACCTGCGGTGCAAATACTGCTTTGCTTCTACCGGCGATTTTGGCCATGGAAGAAAGCTTCTGGACGAAGCAACTGGAAAAAAAGCGATTGATTTTCTGCTGGAACATTCTCAAGGGCGACGTAACCTGGAACTGGATTTTTTTGGCGGGGAACCGCTGATGAATATGGATGTAGTGAAATCGGTTGTATCCTATGCTCGAAGCAAAGAGAAAGAATATAATAAAAATTTCCGGTTTACTATTACAACGAACGGTGTTTTGCTGAATGATGAAATTACCGAATATATCAACAGCGAAATGTCCAATATCGTTTTGTCTATTGATGGGCGTCCGGAGGTGAACGACCGGATGCGACCGGCTGTTAATGGCAAGGGAAGCTATGAGGTGATCCTGCCAAAATTCAAATCCCTCGTCCAGAAAAGAGGGGAGGGGCAATATTACGTCCGTGGGACCTTCACCAAGTATAATCTGGATTTCGCTGACGATGTTATCCATCTTTATGAACAGGGATTTGATCAGATCTCAGTTGAACCTGTAGTAACGGATCCGGCAAAGGACTATGCGCTTACCGAGCAGGATCTGCCGAAAATCTATGCCGAATACGAAAGATTGGCAAAATATATCATTGAACGGAAGAAAAATGAGGAATCCATCAATTTCTTTCATTTTATGCTGGATCTTGATCAAGGCCCCTGTGCCATCAAACGGCTGCGGGGTTGCGGCTGTGGGAATGAATATGTCGCAGTCACGCCAGATGGCGATATTTATCCCTGCCATCAGTTCGTAGGAATGGAAGAATGGAAGATGGGCAGCGTTTATGATGGAAGCATCAATACGAAAATGAAGGATGACTTTGCCAAAGCCAATGTGTACAGTAAAAGGGACTGTAAAGATTGCTGGGCTAAATTCTATTGCTCTGGAGGCTGTAACGCTAATAATCTTCAATATGCCGGCGACATTCGAAATTCCCATAAATTGGCTTGCGATTTGGAAAAAAAACGCTTAGAATGTGCCATTATGATTAAAGCAGCTCTTGCTTAAAAAGGAAAGAAAAATGAAAAAGATCGGATTTATCGGCGCAGGGAATATGGCAGGAGCGATTATTGAAGGAATTCGCAAGGCTTCCTTGTCCGTTGAAATTAGGGCCTACGACCTGAACCGTGAAAAGCTCCTGTTCCTAGAAAGAAAGTTTCAAGTTTGTCCTGTGGAAACAATGGGAGCTTGTGTTGAGGGGATAGATTACTTATTTCTAGCTGTAAAGCCTCAAAACTTTTCAGAAGTACTCTCGGAATTGAGGACAGTAGTTTCAAAAAATACAGTTATTGTTTCAATTGCAGCAGGAATCACGGAGGATTATATCTGTAAAGAATTAGGCCTTACATCAAAAGTTGTGCTGGTTATGCCGAACACTCCTCTGCAGCTCGGCTGCGGAGCAACGGCCTTATCCCGTGGGAAGCATACTTCAGAGGAAGAATTCCTCTTTGTCCGTTCTATTTTTGATGCGGCTGGTATTACGGAAGAAATCTCTTCTGATCACATGAATGAGGTCATTCCTCTAAATGGAAGTTCTCCTGCTTTTATTTATTTGTTTGCTAAATACTTTATTCATTATGGCAAGTCTGCCGGCTTTACAGAAGAGATAAGCCTGCACCTTTTTGCCCAAACGCTGATGGGGAGTGCAGAAATGCTGATGAATTCCGGAAAGAGCGTCGAGGAGTTAATCCAGATGGTTTCCTCCAAGGGGGGAACGACCATTGCCGGGCTGGAAACCTTAGAGGAAAAAGGATTTTCACAGGCAATCCAAGCGGCCTGTGAAAATTGTGTAAAGCGAGCCTATGAGCTAACCCGCTAAAAGGAATATTCCTCGCGGCCTGTCCATATAGATAGGGCAGGGAGGATGATATTCATGCAAAGGCTGCGTCTTTTTCGAATCGCGCAATGGCGGGGTAAAATTCATTTAACCGTTCCGCTGCTTCTGTTTTCTTTTTTGTTGGGGATGGCTTATGGCGTGCTTATGCTTAGCAGTGAAACGGCAATAAGCGGCCAGTTCATTTTTTTAACACAGGAATACACCCTGCGGCAGCAGAGCCAGACCATATTGGAGTTGTTTTTCAGCTCTTTTTCATCCAGCTTCTTTTTTATTGCTCTGCCTTATTTCAGCGGCTATAGCGCTGTTGGCCAGCCCGTCGCTTTTTTAGTGCCTTGTTTCAAAGGCCTAGGGTTGGGAGCCTTTATGGGGGACCTTTATCTTACGCAGGGGATTGCCGGCGTAGGCTATTGCCTGCTGGTGCTGATGCCTTATCTGCTGATTGCATTATTTTCTATGATGATTGCCTGCCGGGAAAGCTTTCGGCTGTCGAACCTGTTCTTTTTCAGCTTCGCCGGGAAAAATCCTGTTCCGGTCAATGGAAACTGTATCCGGCTTTATAATGTAAAATTTTTAATTTTGTGCGGGCTTGTTATTGTTTCAGCAATAGTCAGCGTATTGTGTACTTTTCTTTTTTCGGGATGGTTTGTCTTTTAAAAAATAGGAGACAAGGGAAGTAATATTTTCGGAGGTGCCTCTTATGGCAGGATTTTTAGGATTTGGGAATTATGCGAAACCAGGCAAAGGAGTCGGGCGGGATGAACCGCAAAAAAAACGCTTTTTTTACTTTTTTGATTTATATTTTCGTAAATTGACCCGGTTGATCCAGCTTAATTTGCTTTATTTGCTTTTTTGCCTTCCTATTATAACTATTGGTCCGGCAACTGCGGCGATGGTTAAAATCGCACGGTATTATGTAGAAGAAAAGCCGGTATTTTTATGGTCGGATTTTTGGGAAGCATTTAAATCAAATTTCAAACAAGGATTCTTCGTTGGGATTCTCTCCGCAGTTTTGACATTTGCTGTGTCACAGGCATTTATTTTTTACTATGCCAAGTCTTTTGAAAATGGTTTATACTGGATTCCTCTGGTCGTGATCGGATTCTTGAGCTTGTTGCTGGTGTTTTCCAGTTTTTATGTGTATCTCGTGATGGTAACGGTAGAAGTGAACTTTTTTGCTCTTCTAAAAAATTCGCTGATGCTATGCTTTCTGGGGGCCAAAACCAACTGGCTGACGCTGATCTTCTTGGTGGTTATTACGATTCCCAGTGTATTTTTTCCCATTCCGATAATGCTGCTGTTCACGTTTTCTACGGCGGCCTTTTTGATCTGTTTTAATTCTTTCCAGTACGTTTACGAATTTCTGATAAGACCCTATTATCTTGCCAATGGCTTGGAAGATCCTTATGAGGAAAAAGATCTCAAAGAAGAATCCATTTTTGAAGATACAATCTGAATGAGATAATGAAACAACTCCCTTTTCGGAATTGTGTACCTTAAAAACGGGATTATAGGTATACATTGCGAGCAACAGGCAAATATTTTATAATCCAGTATATAAATCAGGAGTTTCAAAGGAGAGCTTTATGAAACCGGGCCATGGATATGATTGCTGGTTAACTGGAAGACTATATTTCAACAAAGAAGATAAAAGAGGAATTATCAAGAGACCGCGAAGTGGGTTTGGTTATACAATGAATTTAGGAAATAAGTGGACATGGATATTTAATATTATTTTTGTAATTATTATAGTTATATTAGTCCGTGTTCTTTAAAACAAGTTCCTGTTTGAAGAGTTGCCGAGTGAGTGTGAATCAGTGGTCATATGTAAAAAGATGCATTGTATTTCAAATTTTAAGCAGTGGGTATACGTTTCCGAACAGGGAGCACAGCAAAAGGAAAATGCCCCTTCAATGATAAAATAATAGAACGATAGTTTTTATAAAGTCCCCTTTAGGGAATCTTGATTTCAATCGAAGCTGGTTTAAGCCATATTTAAAAGCCTGCTGCACGGACAACTGGTGCAACAGGCTTTTCATCTTATTCTCAGCAGAGGAGGGGAGTTGGGGTTATAAGGTTTTTACAAATTCCGTTAAATATTCTTTGAAGTCCTCGCCAATTTCCTTATGCTGCAGGCCAACTTCCACAATAGCTTTCAAAACGCCCAGTTTATTCCCCATGTCATAACGGGTTCCGATAAAATCTACGCCGACCATCCCTTTTTGCCGTGCGAGAATTTTCATCGCATCCGTCAGTTGATATTCACCTCCGGCTCCTTTCGGCAAGGTTTCCAGGATATCGAAAATTTCAGGCGGCAGCACGCAGCGTCCCAGGATGGAATAGAGGGAGAAAATTTCTTCCTTTGAAGCGGGCTTTTCAATCATATCGGTAATTTTATAAAGATTGTCGCGCAGAGCATCTACTTTCATGGAAGAATATTTTTTGATATCCTCTTCCGATACTTCTTTAATCCCAACGCAGCCTAAACCATATGCTTCGTAAGCCTGGACCAATTGCCCACAGACTGGCTTGTCTCCGATAATAACATCGTCTCCGTATAAAACAGCAAACGGCTCATTCCCCACAAAAGATTTCGCACAATAAACAGCGTGGCCTAACCCTTTGGTTTCCTTTTGGCGGATATAAGTAATATTGGCCAGATTGGCAATATCCACGATTTCATCATACATAGCCTGCTTTCCGGACGCCAGCAAACGGCTTTCCAGCTCAGGTGTACGGTCAAAATGGTCTTCCATAATGGATTTGCCCCGGCTGGTAATAATACAGATATCCTCGATCCCGCTTTTTACCGCTTCTTCTACAATATATTGAATTGCTGGCTTATCCACAATTGGGAGCATTTCTTTCGGCATTGCCTTTGTTGCCGGGAGCACACGCGTACCAAGCCCAGCTGCGGGAATAATCGCTTTCTTAATTGCCATTGTTTCAGGACACACCTTTCTTGTCCGGCCCTATTTACAACAAAGAGCCTTTTTCAATTTCATCATAGCACATTTTACAAGATGATGCAAATAAATCGAAGAAAAAACAGCTGGCAAAATATAATCCGTTTTTTTGAAAAAGGTGTTGACAAGAAAGAGGATTTTTGATATAATAAACCACGTTGTCAGTAAGGAAATAAACACTGCGGGTGTAGTTCAATGGTAGAATTCCAGCCTTCCAAGCTGGTCGCGTGGGTTCGATTCCCATCACCCGCTCCATTTTACAATTTCATTTGCGCCCATAGCTCAGCTGGATAGAGCAACTGCCTTCTAAGCAGTAGGCCACAGGTTCGAATCCTGTTGGGCGTGCCAATTTTATGGTGGATATAGCTCAGTTGGTTAGAGCGCCAGATTGTGGCTCTGGAGGTCGTGAGTTCGAATCTCATTATCCACCCCATTTTTATATCTATTGGGGTATCGCCAAGCGGTAAGGCACAGGACTTTGACTCCTGCATTCCGCTGGTTCGAATCCAGCTACCCCAACCAGGAATCGACAAGATTATGTCTTGTCGATTTTGTTTATCGTGAGGAGGATTGAAGAGTGGAAAGTATGAATGACATTGTTTGGAGAGTTAAGGAAGCCATATTAAAAAGTAATTTACAGTTTTCATCGAAACCGATTTTAATAGGCGGACAAGCTATGGAGTATTATGAGATACGAAAATCGGGGAAAGATATTGATTTTGTTATAACAGATAAAGATTATCAGAGTCTGGCAAAAAAATATCCTGAGAAACGAAAGGACTTATACGGCGATTTAGGTGTGGCAGTTGATGAATTTGAAATTTGGAGAAGTATTGCTCATCTTGATTATGACTTTTTTAGAAAAGAAGCTGTTGACGAAGGGGATATTTTCGTAATATCAATTGATAGACTTTTGTGGACAAGAGTGTGTGCTATGGACGTTGAAAAATACTTGAATGATTTGAAATTAATGAAAGAGTATTATTATAAAAAATATACAAATCGGCAATATCATATGGAAGCCTTGTTGCATGAAAATTCATATAAAAAAATGAATGGTGTTGTATTTGGTGGAAAGTATGAAGATGATTAAAGTGTTTATGAAAATTCAATTCAGGTATACTCAATAAGTTAATAGACATATCATATATGGTAATTAATTTTTTAATAGAAATTGAAAGCGGTATAATCAGATTGATTACCCTGCATTCGTGGTGGTTTTGGCGTTTCAGAAAGGATGAAAAGTATGGAAGATTGGGTTAAGGAAGTGAAAAAACACTGGGATAGTGTATCTGATTCCGACTGGTATATATCTTTGAGAACAGATGAAAAAATATTGAGATTACAAGAAAATCCTGCTTTGGCATTTCATCCCGCGGTCTTTGAACTCATAAAAAAATATATGGGGGAGATAAGTGGAAAGTATATTCTATTGCCGTCCAGCGGAGATAATCATGCGGCTTTTGCCTTTGCGATTATGGGCGCTAAAGTAACTTCAGCGGATATAAGTGAAAGACAGCTGGAAAATGCAAAAATGCTTGCAGACAGGATGTCTTTGGATATAGAGTTTGTATGTGATAATACGATGGAATTAGAACATATAAAAGATAACACTTATGACCTTGTGTACACCTCAAACGGAACACTTTCTTGGATAGGTGATTTAACTGGAATGTATAAAAATATTAACAGGGTCCTGAAAAATCAAGGATATTCTTTTATGTATGATGTGCATCCATTCAACAGGCCTTTCTCTGGAGAGGCTTGGAAAGAACCCCAAATCATAAAATCTTATGATGACGTAATGCCGGATATTCATTGGCGTGTACAGGACATAGTAAATGCAAATATTACGGCAGGCTTATCCATCCATGAACTTGCAGAGTTGCCGGCAGTTGATGCGTCATTTTGGTTTACATATGATGAACTTATTAAAAAAAGCCAGGATGAATTGGCAGGCATTAACGATTGGAACAAAAATCCAATGTCAGCACTTCCGGCATGGATGGTATTGGTTTCAAAAAAAGTAGGGATGGAATAACGTAAAAAAGTTTTAATGGATAGGAATTACAATAGGGGAGGAAGCTTCTATGTCTGCCAATTTAAATGCAACACCTTCAGCGAACCGTACACATATTGCCTTGTACGGACGGCGCAACGCAGGAAAATCCTCGCTGATCAACGCCATTACTGGCCAGCAGATTGCCCTTGTTTCTTCCGTGGCTGGAACGACTACGGACCCCGTTTCGAAAGCAATGGAAGTTCCGGGACTGGGACCCTGCATCTTTTGGGATACGGCAGGCTTTGATGATGTCGGGGAGTTAGGAGAGCTGCGGGTTCAAAAAACGCTCCAAACTATAGAAAAAGCAGATCTTGCCCTTTTAGTATTCAGTGGGGAACTCTCAGAGCTTTCATTAGAAATAGAATGGCTGGAAAAACTGCGGGCCCGTAAATTGCCTATCTTGGCCGTAATCAATAAAACGGATCAATTTCCATCGGAGCTTTTGGCGGAGCAGATCCGAAAACAATTGAATCTGGAGCCTTTTCAGGTCAGTGCAGAACAGGGGGATGGTATTCCCGAGCTGATCCGGGCGCTTTCCCGGGCTCTTCCAGCGGAAAGCGGTGCGGAAACAATCACCGGAAAATTAGTCCAGCCCGGGGATGTAGTTCTGCTGGTTATGCCACAGGACGCGGAGGCGCCAAAGGGAAGGCTGATCCTGCCTCAGGTGCAGACCATCCGGGATTTATTGGACAACCGTTGTATCGTTATAGGAACCGCTCCCGAGCAGATGCCCGAAGCGTTGGCGGCGTTGAATCGTGCGCCTTCGCTGATTATTACAGATTCACAGGTTTTTATGGAGGTCGCAGCACTTTGCCCAAAAGACAGCCGCTTGACTTCCTTTTCTGTACTTTTCGCAGCACATAAAGGCGATTTAAAAGCATTTTGTGCCGGGGCGGAAGCTGTAGACCGGTTGCATCCGGGTTCACGAGTGCTGATCGCAGAGGCCTGTACTCATGCACCTGTAACAGAAGATATTGGCCGTGAAAAAATCCCAGCCCTTCTGCGTAAAAAATATGGGCAGAATCTGCATATTGAGATTGTCAGCGGCGTAGATTTTCCAGAGGATTTGTCAAGCTATGACTTGATTGTCCACTGTGGGGGATGTATGTTTAACCGGAGCTATCTGCTTTCACGGATTGAACGTGCCGCAGCACAGCAGGTTCCCATCACCAATTATGGTATATTGCTGGCAAAACTGAAAGGGATACTGCCCCAGATTGAGCTTCCCATTTAATTTAAAAAGAAGAACGGATCGAAAGATCCGTTCTTCTTTTTAGTTGCTATTCTTCAATTAAAAGGGTGGAAAGTCCACGGTAAATGCGAAGAGGATCCTTGAGATAATTCTCCTTGATTTTTTCTGCCTGAATCAAATCCGGGGCGAACAACTCCAACGTCATAATATCAAAGCTGCCGTCGTGCATCCGGAAGTGAACCGTATAGCCATTTTGGGAAGGTGTAATCGCCACTTCGTTTTCCTGCTCAATTTTTACCCGGGCAATCAGGCCCATCGCCGTTTTTACGACGTTATCCCGCAGGGAAGCAGGGAGGGAATGGCTCAATCTTTCCGCTGTTTCAATGCCGAAGGGCTTCAGCGTATAAACTTCATCCGTATCGGTTTTTTTGACAGAAAGATGGTCCGATTTAATCAATTCTGTTAATGCGGAACAGAAACTAAAATAATTGACAAGCTGTTCCTCTTGGAAAATCAAGTTCAGCTGTTCGCGGGATAGAGGGGCATGGACCGAATAGAGGAGATAGCAAATCAGGATTTTAATTTCATATTTATCGGTCATTCCGCCAATCCCAATTCCGGGTATTACGACATGGTCGTTCATCCTGTATCAACCTCCTTATATATTTAGTATACCACAATTTGCTGGTTTTGAAAAGGGCATAGCCAAAACCATTATTTAAATGATGCTTGCTACCCAATAGAATATTTGTCTTTTTTATGATTCTGTGGTATAATGAATGCAAAATATTCATTATACGGATTTCAATCGGCTGCTTGATGGACAAACCAATAATATTTTTTCCTTGTCCAAACTTAAATTAGAGAATTTCATTCAGGCAGGGTTTTATTTTTTACTGTAAATGCTCATTATCTGATACATAAAACGAGGTCTAAAATGTCTTATCAAATCAATTTCAATCTGTATTCCAGCAACTTTTCTTTGCCAGAACGAGTTTTGGATGATATCGTAGAAATAGACGGGGATTACTTAAAAGTTGCATTGTTGATTTTCAAAAATGCTGAAAAGCATTACAGTGCCAACCTGATTTCCAATCTGCTTGGACTCCCTGAGAAAAAGGTGCAGCAGGCGTTGGCCTATTGGATGCAAAAAGGGGTTTTTATCCAGGAATCTTCGGTAAAAGGGGCTCCACAAATTCATGTGCTCCCGGAAAAAAAAGCGCCTGTTCCCATAGCCAGCAGGGCTTCTCA
>CANAQK010000008.1 GCA_947363605.1 uncultured Clostridia bacterium
ATGCCGCAGTGTTGAAAAGAAGCCAATGCTTCTTTTCAAGTGCGTTGACTATAAGACTGTATTTTTTTCAGCGGCAGAGAAAAGGCCGGGAATAAAATAAAAATGAAAAAGAAAAAGAAAAAGAAAGAAGGAAACCATGATGGCAAATTTGAAAGGCACCAGAACGGAAGCAAACTTGATGGCAGCTTTTGCAGGGGAATCCCAGGCAAGAAACAAATATACGTTTTATGCTTCCAAAGCAAAAAAGGACGGTTATGTTCAGATCGCCCAGCTTTTTGAAGAGACGGCAAACAATGAAAAGGAGCACGCGAAAATCTGGTTCAAGCTGCTGCATGACAACGGCATCCCAGATACCGCTGCCAACCTGAAGGATGCTGCCGCAGGGGAAAATTACGAATGGACCGATATGTACGCAAACTTTGCCAAGGAGGCGAAGGAAGAGGGCTTTGACCAGATTGCTTACCTGTTTGAAGCAGTGGGGAAAATTGAAAAAGAGCATGAGGAGCGTTATCTCAAGCTGCTGGCCAACGTGGAAGGCGGCCTGGTTTTCTCTAAAGAAGGGGATACGGTCTGGCAATGCTCCAACTGCGGGCATATCCATATCGGCAAGTCGGCCCCGGAGCTCTGCCCGGTTTGTTCGCATCCGAAAGCTTACTTCCAGGTTCTCGCCAAGAATTATTAAAGGCAGGCCTGCTTCAGACATGGGAAATTGAAGAAACGGACGGCAGGCAAAGGCTTTGCCGTTCCTGAAAGGAACAGACACCTTATAAGGTGTCTGTTCCTTTTTTATTTGCGAAAGACTATATCAAATGACGGAAAGGATTGGGATCATGGCGTATACATACGGCTATGTCCGGGTTTCAAACCGGGAGCAGCACGAGGACAGGCAGTTGATAAGCCTGATGGATAAAGGGGTGTTGAAGCGGAATATCTATGTGGATAAACAGAGTGGGAAGGACTTTGAACGCCCAAAATATCAGGAGCTGGTGCGGGAAAGGCTGAAACAGGGGGACTTGCTGATGATAAAAAGCATAGACCGGCTGGGACGGAATTATACGGATATTATCGAGCAGTGGAAGCTGATTACGCGGGAGATCGGCGCGGATATTATCATTTTGGATATGCCCTTGCTGGATACCACCCAAAACAAGGATCTGCTGGGGACGTTTATCAGTGACCTGGTGCTTCAGATCCTTTCTTTTATTGCGGAAAACGAGCGGGACAATATCCGGCAGCGGCAGGCGGAGGGAATCCTGGCGGCGCGCCGGAGAGGCGTGCAGTTCGGCCGTCCGCAGGCCCAGGTTACCCAAGAATTCCTGCTGATCTATACCCGGTGGCAGGAGGGGACGCTCAGTTCGCGGGAGGCCCAGGAGCTTTCGGGGTATGGGCCGGACAAGTTTTACCGGATGGCGCGTCGGTGCCGGGAGATGGACTTTTAATCGACAGCGCATTGGATCCTGGGCGGTATGAGCTTTTTCTGATTTGTGGGGCTGCGCGCCCCACGCCCCGCCCTATTTCTTTAGACGCCCAAAGAAATAGGGGAAAGAAATGCGCCAAGGGAGTTCCCTTGGATCCCCGATCATCGTAGGCGACCGGGTTGCAGGCCATAGGAACCTCTGCTTCCAGGGCATCACAGAAGGCAAGCCTGAAAGCCGTCGCGCGTACAGGCCAGTCCGGAGGAGCACAAGTTGTAAAATGGACAGTACTTCCCTTAGGATGGAGCCATAGGAGGTTTGCACAGGAAGATTTCCGTATTTAGGCAGCCTGGGGTAAAAGTGTCCGGGGGGACTGGGGGTGGCCTCCCTCAGCGGTTTTCTTTTTCCTCCTTTTCTTTGACCGCTCAAAGAAAAGGAGGTGCCAAGCGCGAGGCGGCATGAGCCTCGCATTCTAATGCAGGACGAAGCCCTGCCTGCCCGTGCCGCAATCCTGCCAAAACAGCGGCCGGAAACCCTATTGCGTTTTCTCCGGGAGTTGTGTTAAAATAAATAAGTACGATTTTATGTGCCCTATCCGGCTGTGCGAAAGGAGGCATTTTATGCTTGCGTCATTGGACCGGGTTGTGAAATATTTCGGCGATAAGTTAATATTGGATGGGGTTTCTGCCGTGCTGGAGGACAATGACCGGGTTGGCCTGATCGGCGCCAATGGGATCGGGAAATCCACCCTGCTTCATATCCTTTGCGGGAAGCTGGATCCGGACGGAGGGGAGGTCGGCGTTTCGGGCGGTGTGCGGATCGGGATGCTGGAGCAGAACAGCGGCCTGTCCCGCGGACGCACGGTTTACGCTGAAATGCAGAGCGTCTTTGCCGAGGAGCGCACCGTGGAAGCGAAGCTTCGCGAGTTGGAGACGGAGATTTCCGCTTCCCCTGTCCATGACGAGGGGTATAACCGGCTTTGCGAGGAATATTCCCGCCTGAGCGCCTGGTTTGAAGCGCGGGAAGGATATCAGATGGATGTCCGGATCCGGATGATCCTCAACGGCATGGGATTTGAGGAAAAATCCAATGAACTGCCGGTTTCCGCCCTTTCCGGCGGGGAAAAAACCCGGCTGGCCCTGGCCAAGCTGCTGCTGGAGGAGCCCGAGCTGCTGATCCTGGACGAGCCGACCAACCATCTGGATTTCCGTACCCTGATGTGGCTGGAGGATTATCTTCAAGGCTATCGGGGCGGGCTGCTGGTGGTTTCCCATGACCGTTATTTCCTGGACAAAATGGTGGGGAAAATCTGGGAGATCGAAAACCGGAAGCTGATTGCCTATAAGGGGAACTATACCAAATATAAACAGCTGCGGGAGGAACGGATCCGCCGCGCCCAGAAGGAATACGAGGCGCAGCAGCTCAAAATTTCCGCCATGCGGGAATATGCGGAAAAGAATATCACCCGGGCCTCCACTTCCAATATGGCCAAAAGCCGGCTGCATCAGCTGGAAAATATGGACGTTTTGGAAAAGCCTTATGACCGGATCCCAACCCCGCATTTCCAGTTTACCTACAGCCGCCGCCCGGTGAAGGACGTACTTTCTGTCCGGGACCTGAAAATCGAGGTTGGGCTGGGGACAGAGAAGGTTACTCTGTCTGAGGGGCTTACCTTCCAGGTTCAGCGGGGGGAAAAGGTCGCCCTGATCGGGCCGAATGGCGTCGGGAAATCCACCCTGCTGAAAGCGCTCCTGGGGATTCAGCCTCAGGAGGGGGATATCCTCTGGGGGGCGAATGTCCAAACGGGTTATTATGAGCAGGAAAACCGCACCCTCAACCGGGAGCAAACCGCCCTGGAGGAGCTTTGGGGGCGGCATCCCATCGCGCCGGAATACCAGATCCGGGGTGTGCTGGGGCAGGTGCTGATTACGGGGGACAATTCCTTTAAGAAAATCGGCGTGCTTTCCGGCGGGGAGCGGGCGCGGGTTGCGCTGGCTGTTTTGATGATGGAACACGCCAACACCTTGATCCTGGACGAGCCGACCAACCATCTTGACCTCCAAAGTAAGGAGGAGCTGGAGAAAAGCCTGGTCGAATTTGACGGGACGCTGATTTTCGTTTCTCACGACCGTTATTTCCTCAATACCATCCCGACTAAAATCATTGCGCTTTCCCCGGACGGGCTGACTGTGACGAATGGGAATTTCAATGATTATCTTGCTGAACAGCAGAAGCAGGAGGCTGCCGCGGCCCCTCCGGAAAAACCGGAGAAAAAAGAAACTACTTCCTTCTACCGCTCCAAGCAGGCCCGGGCGGAGCAGGCGAAACGCCGGGCGCGGCTTGCCCGGCTGGAGGAGGAGATCACGGCTTCGGAATCCCGGATTTCGGAGCTGGAGGCCGCGATTGCGGATCCGGAAACCGGCGCGGACTATGAGCGGCTGACCGCGCTCTGCGCCGAGCTTGAGGAAACCCGCGCCGCGCATGAGGCGGCTTTCCTGGAATGGGCGGAGCTTTCTGAAGAGGAATAACCGGGCTTTTTCTGCTTCTGTACGGAAAAAGTTTGACAATTCTTTGCCTGTTGGGGTATACTGAAAGAAAACCCGACACCAAAACGGATGTGCGCCTGTTCAGCAGAAAGGACGGCTTTGACATGAAACGTAATATCACCCCGCTTTTATTTGGACTTTGCCTGATTGCAGTGGGCTTCGGTTATTTAGGCACCCTGCTTTTCCATTGGGAATTCAACCTCTTTTTTGACGGTTGGTGGACCTTATTCCTGATTATTCCGGGGGTGGCGGGGCTGCTTTCCAACGGCCCTCAGACCCTGAACATTTCCCTGCTGCTGGTCGGCTCGCTGCTTCTTTTGCGGGAGCAGGAGGTGCTGACCTCCCATGACAGCTGGGTAATTGTGGTCAGTGTGCTGATCCTGATTGCCGGCATAAGCCTGCTGGTCGGTTTCTTCCGCAAGCCGAAGGCTGCCCCGCAGGGATGGTATCAGCCGCCATATACGTCGGCTTACACAGCGAACAGCGCGGGACCTGCCGGTGCCCCGGCTTATGGGGCAGGGCAGAAAGCCGCGTACGCCCACCCCTTTGACCATCGGGATTATCCGAAATATACGGCTGTGATGACGGGGATCAACGCCCGCTGTGATGCCCAGGATCTGGCCGGTTTGGAGGCCACGGCGGTGCTGGGCGGCATTGACCTGGATCTTCGCACAGCCGTGATCCAGCGGGATATTACGATTACTTTGACGGCCGTGCTGGGTGGGATCGATGTTTTTCTCCCCCAGAACATCCGGATCCAGCTGATCCGGAACGATGTCCTGGGTGGGACGGACTGTAAAGCCGCGGTGCTGGGGCCGGAAAGTGGCGCGCCGATGGTTACGCTGGTCTGCCGCTCCTGCCTGGGCGGAATTGAGATTAAATAACAATCTGGAATGACAAAAGAACCCTGTAAGGGCGGCACAAAGATACTGTATGTATCAAATGCCGCCCGTCGTTCTGAGAACCTGTATTCATAACTGGGGATGCCGGACGGCCGAGAGATTTTCCCGGCAGATAAGGCGATTTTTTGCAGGCGTACTGGCGTATGGCAAGAAAAATGAACGCAGTATGCCAGGAAAAGGCCCGGCCAGACGGCGTTTTCCGGTTGTGAATACAGGTTCTGCATACAGGACGGCTGAATAAAGGAAAGGATGGATGTGCATGGCAAAAAAGGCAGCGAACGATTATGGAAATGATAGTATTTCCTCCCTGAAGGGTGCGGACCGGGTCCGCCGCCGTCCTGCTGTCATTTTCGGATCGGACGGGCTGGAGGGGTGCGAGCATTCCGCCTTCGAAATCCTTTCAAACTCGATTGATGAGGCCCGGCAGGGCTGCGGCAACCGGATTATCGTTACCCGCTATGCCGATTGTTCGATTGAGGTGCAGGATTTCGGACGGGGCTGCCCGGTGGACTGGAATGAAAGCGAGCAGCGGTATAACTGGGAGCTGGTTTACTGTGAGCTGTACGCCGGCGGGAAATACAATACCAACGAAGGGGAAAGCTACGAATATTCCCTGGGCCTGAACGGGCTGGGTGCCTGTGCAACCCAGTATTCCTCAGAATATATGGATGTGGAGGTCTTTCGGGACGGCTTCCAGTATAACCTGCATTTTGAAAAGGGAGAGTTGGTCGGGGAGTTCCAGAAAAAACCGGCCTCCCGCAAAGCAACAGGGTCCCGGCACCGCTGGCGTCCGGATCTGGAGGTCTTTACAGATATTGCGATTCCGGCGGAGTGGTTTGAGGATATGATCAAACGCCAGGCGATTGTCAACCAGGGGCTGGTCTTTGAATTCCGGAACGAAACCGAGGAGGGCATGGTCACCAAGGAATTCGTTTATACAAATGGGATTGCCGACTATGTCCGGGAGCTGGCCGGGGATACGGCGATGACGACCCCCCAGCTTTGGGAAACAGAGCGCCGGGGGCGTGACCGGGAGGATAAGCCGGAGTACAAGGTCAAGCTGGCCTGTGCATTGGTTTTTTCCAATCGGGTTCGGCTGCTGGAGTATTATCATAATTCCAGCTGGCTGGAATATGGCGGCGTCCCGGATAAAGCCGTCCGGCAGGCGTTTGTTTCCCAATTGGACGCTTATTTGAAACAGAACGGAAAATATTTGAAGGGTGAAGGCAAGATCAATTTTACAGATGTGGAGGACTGTCTGATCCTGGTTTCCTCCTCCTTCTCTACCCAGACCTCCTATGAAAACCAGACCAAGAAGTCCATCAACAATAAATTTATTTATGAAGCCATGACGGAATTCCTCAAGCATCAGCTCGAGGTGTATTTCCTGGAAAACCCGGATGAGGCGGCGCGGATTGCCGAACAGGTGCTGGTCAATAAGCGTTCCCGCGAGAATGCGGAGAAAACCCGGCTCAACCTGAAAAAGAAGCTGGCCGGGACCCTTGATATATCCAACCGGGTGCAGAAGTTTGTGGACTGCCGCACGAAGGATCTTTCCCGGCGGGAGGTCTATATCGTGGAGGGGGATTCGGCGCTCGGCTCCTGCAAGCAGGGCCGCGACGCGGAGTTCCAGGCGATTATCCCGCTCCGCGGGAAGATTTTGAACTGCCTGAAAGCGGAATACGGGAAAATCTTCAAGAATGAGATTATCACCGATCTGATTAAGGTCCTGGGCTGCGGGGTAGAGGTCAACGCCAAGGCGAACCGGGAGCTTTCCAGCTTTGATCTGTCCGGGCTGCGCTGGAGCAAGGTCATTATCTGTACGGATGCCGATGTGGACGGGTTCCATATCCGCACCCAGGTGCTGACCATGCTCTACCGGCTGACCCCAACCCTGATTGAGCAGGGATATGTGTATATCGCGGAGTCCCCGTTGTTCGAGATTACGGTGAAGGAAAAGTCCGGCGAAAAGACTTATTTTGCCTATACCGAACAGGAAAAAGCAGAAATTCTGAAAAAAATCGATGGGAAAAAATACACGATCCAGCGCTCCAAGGGTCTGGGCGAAAACGAAGCAGACATGATGTGGCTGACAACCATGAACCCTGAAACCCGCCGGCTGATCAAGGTTACGCCGGAAGGCGCGGAGGAAACCTCCCGGATGTTCGACCTGCTGCTGGGGGACAACCTTCAGGGCCGGAAGGACTTTATTGCGGACAACGGGCAGGCTTACCTGGAGCTGGCAGATATTTCCTGATCTAGTCAGATCACTTAAAAAACAGTAAAGCTGTTTTTCAGGCGGGCAAAGACCTCCGGCGTGTCAAACACGCCGGATTTGCCTATGAAATCCAAACCGAGACCGTTTGAAAAGGATCAAAACCTCTTTTCAAGCTGTTTGATGATAGAAAGGCGGCGCATTCATGGCATCTGAAAAGAAAAAAGCACCTAAGAGAAAATCGGATCCCAACACGTATATCGCAGGGGCCGGCATCGTCGTGGAACAGCCGATTACCCAGACGCTCGAGCAGAACTATATGCCCTATGCAATGAGCATCATTGTTTCCCGCGCGCTGCCCGAAATCGACGGGTTCAAGCCCTCCCATCGGAAGCTGCTCTATACCATGTATAAAATGGGGCTGCTGACCGGGGCCAAAACCAAGTCGGCGAATATTGTCGGGCAGACCATGCGGCTGAATCCTCATGGAGACGGCCCTATCTATGAAACAATGGTTCGCCTTTCTAAGGGCTACGAGGCGCTGCTGCATCCTTATGTAGAATCCAAGGGGAATTTCGGCAAGGCCTATTCCCGGGATATGGCCTATGCGGCTTCCCGTTATACCGAGGCCAAGCTCGCGCCGATCTGCACCGAGTTCTTCCGCGAAATGGACAAGGATACGGTGGATTTTGTTCCTAACTATGACAATTCCATGCAGGAGCCAACCCTGCTTCCTACCACGTTCCCTTCGATCCTGGTAAACTCCAACGTAGGGATCGCGGTTTCGATGGCCAGCAATATCTGCCCGTTTAACCTGCGGGAGATCTGTGAAACGACCATCGCCCTGTTAAAAAATCCGGAGCATGACGTTATGGAAACGGTCAAGGGGCCGGATTTCCCGGGAGGCGGCTTCCTGATTTATGACCGGGGGGAGCTCCAAAAGGCAGTGGATACCGGCCGCGGCAGCTTCAAAATCCGGTCGAAATATGGCTATGATAAATCCAACAATTGCATTGAAATTACCGAAATCCCGCCGACCACCACGATTGAAGCGATTATGGATAAAATTGTGGAGCTGGTCAAATCCGGGAAGGTACGGGAAATTTCCGACCTGCGGGACGAAACGGACCTGAACGGGCTCAAGCTGACGCTCGACCTCAAGCGGGGGCAGGACCCGGACAAGCTGATGCAGAAGCTGTTCCGGATGACCCCTCTTCAGGAGAATTTTTCCTGCAATTTCAACATTCTGATCGCCGGGTATCCGCGGGTAATGGGCGTCCGGGAAATTTTGCAGGAATGGATTGCTTTCCGTTCCGGCTGTGTCAAACGGCGGGTTTATTTTGACTTGAACAAGAAAAAAGAAAAACTGCATTTGCTCCGCGGCCTGGAGAAAATCCTGCTGGATATCGACAAGGCTGTCCGGATTGTCCGGGAAACCGAGGAGGAAAAGGAGGTTGTCCCCAACCTGATGATCGGCTTCGGCATCGACGAAACCCAGGCGGAATATGTAGCTGAAATCCGGCTGCGGCATCTCAACCGGGAATATATTCTCAAACGCACGGAGGAAATTTCGGCGTTGGTGCAGGAGATTGCCGAGATGGAAGGGATCCTGGCCCATCCGGAAAAAATCCGGACGATCCTGATTGCCGAGCTGAAAGAGGTGATCAAAAAATATGCCCAGCCCCGCCGGACGATGTTTATTTATGCAGACGATCTGGCGGAGGAGATCGTTGAGGAGGAGACCCCGGATTATCCGGTTCACCTGTTCCTGACGGCAGAGGGATATTTCAAAAAGATCACGCCCCAATCCCTCCGGATGAGCGGGGAACAGAAATTGAAGGAAACCGACGCGGTGATTCTGCATCTGGAAAGCAGCAATGCAGTAGAACTTCTCTTCTTTACCGACCGCCAGCAGGTTTATAAGACCCGTGCCAGCGAATTTGACGACACGAAGGCCAGCCTGCTGGGCGATTATATCCCGGCCAAACTCTCCTTTGACCCGGACGAAAAAATCGTCGCTTTGGTGACAACCCGGGACTACAGTGGGAATCTGCTGTTTTTCTTTGAAAATGGCCGGGCCGCCAAGGTCCCGCTGGCATCCTATGAAACCAAAACCCGCCGCAGAAGGCTGTCAAACGCCTACTGCGGGAAATTCCCGCTGGTTTGGATGACCGCGGCGGCGGAGGACGGGGAATATATCCTTTCTGCTTCCGGAAGACGGAAGCTGCTGCTGGATACAGCGATGGTTCTACCCAAAGCGGCGCGGGATACGCAGGGAATCCAAGTCATGGCCCTGAAAAAAAATCAGACGGTAGAATCAGTAGCGCCGTTCAATGGGGAAAACCTGTCCAACCCGCAGCGGTTCCGGCCTAAGAGCCTGCCTTCCGCGGGTGCGCTGGCGCACGACGAGGAGGAGGACACGCAGCTGAGCTTATAACAGGCGACACTATGTAAAAAAGCGGAACAGCTCCAGGATTTCCGCCGCAGTTTTCCGCGCCGGTCCTCGTCCCGGCTTCTGCAACGTTGTTTCATCGCAAAAGACGAACGAACTTCCCTTCCCTGCCCGCTTTTTATCAGAATACAGCGGACAGGCAATTGCTCATCCTTTTGCATCCTGGCTGTCCGCACGGCAAACACAATTCGGTGGGTGTGCGGCCAACACTACTAGTATCGCGGATTCCAGCTTCTTGATTCATGGGAAAATATGGTTTTTCCTTTGATTCAGAAGCATATTCTTCCCTAATAGGCGCCGAAGGAAAATATTTTTATTTTTATGCAAAATATACTTGAAATATTCGGATAATCGTGTATAATATTCATCGATGACCTTTTCCGTTGTTCGATAGGGAGTTCTGTCCGTATCTGGCGAAACGGCGGGCTTTTGAATATCTTTAGGAGGATTGTTGTTATGCCAAAATACAATAAAGTCGTACTTGCTTATTCCGGAGGGCTGGATACGTCGATTATTATTCCGTGGCTGAAGGAGAATTATGGCTGCGAAGTCATTGCGGTTTCCGGCAATGTGGGACAGGCCGACGAGCTGGAGGGCCTGGAAGAAAAGGCGATCAAAACGGGTGCATCCAAAATTTATATTGAGGATCTCCAGGACGAATTTGTAGAGGATTATATCTTCCCGACCCTGAAAGCCGGCGCGGTTTACGAAAATAAATACCTGCTGGGTACTTCCTTTGCGCGCCCGGTTATCGCTAAACGGATGGTTGAAATTGCCAAAGCGGAGGGCGCGGACGCCATCTGCCATGGCTGCACCGGCAAGGGGAATGACCAGGTCCGTTTTGAGCTGGCAATCAAGGCCTTCGCACCCAATATGCCGATCATCGCGCCCTGGCGGATTTGGGATATCAAGTCCCGTGAAGAGGAGATCGAATATGCAGAGCAGCATCAGATCCCGCTGAAAATCAATCGTGAAACCAACTATTCCAAAGATAAAAACCTCTGGCACCTGTCCCATGAGGGGTTGGATCTGGAAGATCCGTCCAATGAGCCCAAATATCGGGAAATCCTGGAAATGGGGGTTTCTCCGGAGGAAGCACCGGACAAACCGGTCTATATCACCCTGTCCTTTGAAAAAGGCATCCCGGTTGCGCTGAACGGCGAGAAAATGAAAGGTGCGGACATAATCAAAGCGCTGAACCAGATCGGCGGCGCCAACGGGATAGGCCTGACAGACTTGGTGGAGAACCGTTTGGTTGGCATGAAATCCCGGGGCGTGTATGAAACGCCAGGCGGCACCATCCTCTACCACGCGCATGAAGTGCTCGAGAGCATCTGCCTGGACAAGGCCACCCAGCATTACAAACAGCAGGTTGCCCTGAAATTTGCCGACCTGGTTTACGATGGCCAGTGGTATACCCCGCTGCGGGAGGCACTGTCTGCTTTTGTGGACCAAACCCAGGAAACTGTTACGGGCGAGGTCAAACTGAAGCTCTATAAGGGGAACCTGATCAACGCAGGTGTTACCTCGCCGTATTCGCTTTACAGCGAGGAGATTGCGACCTTCGGTGAGGACGATGTCTACGACCAGACGGATTCCGCCGGCTTTATCAACCTGTTCGGCCTGCCGATTAAGGTCAAAGCGCTGCTCAACGAAAAGAAAATCAAGTAATACGATTTCTTGATAAAAAGATAAAAATCTTTTTATCGCGGCGTATCACGCCGCCATGCCGCATTCTGCGGCCCAATAAAACGGCGGCATCGCTTTATTGAGAATTCGTATAAGAGCCTGTTTCAAATCTCTCGGCGTAGGTTTGGCGGTGTATTTTCCGCTCTGACTGCGTTAAAAATCCACGGAATCCGGCAAGGATTCCTGCGTTTTTGCCTTGTCGGGCAAAAAATTCCTCCGCCATCCCGTACACGCTGAGCTCTTGAGCAGGCTCTAAAACGGATTGCAGAACGGCAGCTTTCATGCTATGATAAAGGGACGCGGAAGCGTCCCTTTTTCTGATGGGACAGCTTTTCCTGGCTGAGGGTGGCAAACGGCTGGACGCCGTGGACAATAGGGTGAAAGGACGGAATAAAATGGCAAAGATGTGGGCTGGTAGATTCCAGAAAGAGGAAAACGCGCAGGTGAATGACTTTAATTCATCCATCTCGTTTGATCAGCGGATGTACCGGGATGATATTGACGGCAGTATCGCACACGCAACGATGCTGGGCGAACAGGGGATTATTGCCCCGGAGGAAGCGGCTGAGATCTGCCGGGAATTGGGTGTGATCCGGACAGACCTGGACGAAGGGCGGCTGGAAATTGACCCGGCGGCGGAGGATATCCATATGTTTATCGAAGCCGAGCTGACAGCCCGGCTGGGGGATACCGGGAAGCGGCTGCATACGGCACGGAGCCGGAACGATCAGGTGGCGTTGGATATCCGGACGAACCTGCGGGGGGAGATCCCGCAGATCCAGGGGCTGCTCCGGGATCTGACCGAACTGCTCTGCCGGCTGGCCGGGGAGCATACCCGCACGGTTATGCCGGGCTATACCCATCTTCAGCGGGCGCAGCCCATCACCTTCGGGCATCACCTGATGGCCTATGCGCAGATGTTTTTGCGGGACTGCGGCCGGCTTTCCGACTGCCTGAAACGGATGAATATTTCTCCTCTGGGAAGCGGTGCGCTGGCGGGGACGACCTATCCGCTGAACCGGGAACGCGCCGCCGGGCTGTTGGGCTATGACGGCGTTACCCAGAACAGCCTGGACGGGGTTTCAGACCGGGATTTCTGCATTGAGCTTTCTTCCGATCTCTCCATCCTGATGATGCACCTTTCCCGTTTCAGCGAGGAGATTATCCTCTGGTGTTCCTGGGAATTTAAGTTTATCGAGCTGGATGACGCCTTTGCGACCGGCTCCAGCATCATGCCCCAGAAGAAAAACCCAGATATTGCCGAGCTGGTACGGGGAAAGACGGGCCGTGTAGTGGGGGATCTGGTCGCCCTGCTGACCGTGATGAAGGGCCTTCCTTTGGCGTATAATAAAGATATGCAGGAGGACAAGGAGGCAGTATTCGACAGTGTAGACACGGTTAAGCTCTGCCTGAGGACTTTTATCCCGATGCTGGAGAGCATGACCGTGCTGAAGGAAAATATGCGTGCAGCGGCGGCCAAAGGGTTTATCAATGCAACGGACTGTGCGGATTATCTGGTGAAGAAGGGGCTTCCGTTCCGGGATGCGTATAAAGCGGTCGGGCAGCTGGTGGCGCTTTGCATCCGGCGGGGGGAAGTGCTTGAAACCCTGCCGCTGGAGGAATACCGGAGGATTTGTCCGGCCTTTGCGGAGGACGTTTACCCGGCGATCGACTTGGAAGCCTGCGTCAACGGGCGCCGGGTGACAGGCGGCCCGGCGGAAGAAAGCGTGCGTCGGCAGATCGAGTGGGTGCGTCAGGAACTGGTGCAGTTCCCACAGGGCGCACAGGAAGGGGGCCGCTGAAATTGACGGTTGATTTTAATGGTTTTTTACCGCTTCCGGGCGGAGCCTGTGCGGCAGAGGGCTTTTCATCGGCGGCTTCTTTTGCAGAAGCGCGGGAGCATTCCCTGCCGGTGCGGCTGGGTCTGGTTTGGAGCAGACATCCTTGCCATGCGGCGGTCTATACGGCAGGGCGGCAGGCGGATTCTGCGGCAGCAGCCCTGAATGAGGAATGCCGCTCCATTCTGCGCGGCATCCTGATCCGGAACGGGAGCGCGAATACCGGGCAGGCTGGAGGGATTGTGCAGGAGCACCGGTTCCGGGAGCAGGCATCCGGGATTTTGGGCATCCCGGCCAAGGAATTGCTGCTGGCTGCGGTCGGACGGAACAGTGTTCCGCTGGACCTGGAGCAGCTCGGCGAAGGGCTTTCCCGGCTGGAGCAGGCGCGGTTGCTGGAGGGGGAGGGCCCCCGTCTGGCGGATGTCCTGGCGACCTTTCCAACAGGACAGACCGAGTACGCCGTTTCCTATCTGGAGGGGGAAACCATCCGGAAAGTGGGAGGATGCACCGGGTATGGTGATCTGCTGGGGATTGATTCGGCTGGAGCAGCGGGTGTGATTACCACGGATGTCCCGCTCAGTGAGGAACTGCTCAAGCTGGCACTGGACACGGTCGCGGAGAAAACATTTGGGCGGCTTGCCGGGGAAGAAGAACGCGGCTTTGCGCTGTTCCTTCTCTCTCCGGTGGAGGAAGGACGGATTGAACGCCTGGAGTCCCCGGAATATGAGCTGTTTTTGAACGGGCTGTATGCCGTATCACTGAATCTGGCCAGGGAGCTGATCCGCAGGCGGGAGCGGGTGCCGAAGCTTTGGGAATGCGTGGTCGGCGGCGCTCCGGACGACGACACAGCCCGTCGGATGGCGCTTCATCTCCTTTCGGCGGAGGGGCTTTTCCCGGCACTGACCGCCGAGCATACCGATTGGCCTGCCGTATTGGCCCGCGCCGCCGGGGTCAAAGGCTGGAACCATCCGGAGGATGTCCGGGTGGAATTGTACGGACGGGCGCTGGGCGGGACTTCTGCGGACCCGGAACGGAAGAAGCGGGAGATCCTGTCCGGGGAAGAAGTATCGCTGATCTTCCGGCTGGAGGAAGGTGCAGGCCGTGCTGCCGCCTGGGGAGGAACCAAGGTACTGGACCGGCCATAGGGCAATGAAAACAGGCTGTGCCCGTTTCATCAAAAAGCAGTATCCTGAAATGCTCAAGGGGTTCCACGACATCCCGCCGGCTGCGTCCGAATATGGGACTCCGCGTCCTGCCCCGCCCCCTTTCCTTTGAGCACTTAAAGAAAAGGGGGGAAAAGAAAACCGCCCCGGCCTAGAGTCTGTTTTAAAACTCCGAAAAACCGTCTTTTTGTCCAGTGACAAACGGTTTCTGTGTTAAACATCCTCGAAAGGCGACAGCTTTTCTTGCGGTTTTCGTCTTGAAACCGCCCGCCTTGAACAAAAATACTGGCATTTCTCTGGTTTTAAAACAGACTCTAACGCCGGAAGAATCTTCCTCTTGAAAGCTGGCTTCCTTTTTTATGGGGCAGCCCTGGAAAACAGGCAACTGATAATTGACGTTCCTGGTTTTTTCGTGTATACTGAAAGATAGAATTTTTAACGGAAGTTCTCGCCGGACCGGCGCGGGCAGGAGAACAGGAGGAAACGACATGAAGCCAAGACTAGACGTAGAGGTTTGCGTTTGCACCCAGTGCGTGATGAATGGGGCGCTGGATATAGCAGATTCGGTAGAAAGCTTAAAGAAACTCAAAAGCCAGCTCCGGCTGAAAAGCAGTGTTCATGTAGATGCCAGCAGAGGGATTTGCGACAAAGATAAGCATGACTGTTCTCCGCTGGTAATCGTGGATGGCGAGCGGTTGGAAAAAACGACTTCTGAGATGGTGATGTCGAAAGTGATTTCGGCAATGCGGAAGACGGACTAGGTTCCCAGCGAAAAAGGACAGAGGGGATTCAGGTTCAAAGAGAAAGGAATGAATACAAAGGATGAGAGGAATTTTCACTCCTGTTACCAATCTTAGAAGGCAGGTATTTAAAAAGGTGGCTGAACTGGCCTTCAGCGGCGAGTTCGATCAAATAGACGAGCTTCCCTACCGTATCATCAAGGGGGAAGTCGCTTCCTATCGGGAGAGCGTGTTTAAGGAACGCGCCATCGTTGCGGAGCGGATCCGTTTGGCTTGCGGACTGAACCTGCGTTCCGCCAGCGAGCACGCGCCGATCTCCCGGGATTTTAATAAAGCACTGACCACCGAGCGGGTGTTCGAACTGCCTTTGGTGGATGTCATCCCGTTTGCCTGCAATGCCTGCGATACCGTCCATTATGAGGTATCCAATAATTGCCAGGGCTGTCTGGCTCATCCCTGTACCAGTGTTTGCCCGGTTAAAGCGGTTTCGCTGGTGGATGGCCGCTCGACAATCGACCCGGAAAAATGCCTCAAATGCGGCCGCTGTGCGTCGGTTTGCCCCTACAGCGCGATTATTAAGCGGGAACGTCCTTGTGCGGCAGCCTGCGGCGTAGGCGCGATTGAAAGCGACGATTTGGGCCGCGCCCGGATTGACCATGAAAAGTGCGTTTCCTGCGGCCAATGCCTGGTTAGCTGTCCCTTTGCTGCTATTGCAGACAAGTCCCAGATCATGCAGCTGATTTTGGCGCTCAAGGGCGAAGGGAAGGTATTTGCCGAGATTGCACCGGCGTTTGTCGGGCAGTTCGGCCCTCTGGCGACCCCTTCCAAGGTGAAAGCGGCGCTGCTGGAAATCGGGTTCGATGGTGTATATGAAGTAGCACAGGGCGCCGATGACGTTTCGGTTTCGGAGGCAGAGGAGTTTTTGGAAAAAGTACCGGAGGAACTGCCCTTCCTGGCGACTTCCTGCTGCCCGGCCTGGTCTGTTTTTGCCAAGCGTACTCTAGGCGAGAAGCTGGCCGGGTGTGTTTCCTGCTCGCTGACACCGATGGTGGCAACGGCGCGGATTATCAAAGCAGAGCATCCGGATTCTAGGGTCTGCTTTATTGGGCCTTGTGCGGCGAAAAAGCTGGAGGCATTCCGGCGGACGGTGCGCAGCGATGTAAATTATGTCATTACCTATGAAGAGCTGATGGGTATTTTTGCGGCGAAGGAGATTGATTTCTCCAAAGACTGTGAAGAGCCGATCGGCGACGCAACCGAAACCGGCCGGAATTATGCTGTGTCGGGCGGTGTTGCAGAGGCTGTGGTTTCCTGCATCAAGACGAAGCATCCGGAGCGCGAGGTTTCCATTGAGCGGGCGGAGGGCCTGGCCAACTGTAAAAAGATGCTGACACTGGCGAAGGCCGGAAAGCGCAACGGGTATCTGCTGGAAGGTATGGCCTGCGAGGGCGGATGCGTTGGCGGTGCGGGGACGCTCCAGCCGCTGGCAAAGGCGGCGGCGGCTGTGCGGAAATTTGCATCGGAGGCTTCCCGGAAAAACAAACTGGTTGACGAAGGGCAGCCGGAATAATCCAAGCAGCAGGGCGCGGCAGAAGCTGCGCCTTTTTTCTTGCAGAAAAAGGAAGAGCGGTGTATAATGGGTTCATATTCTTTTGAATGGAGGAATTGTCATGCAAGTGGTATTTCTGGTATTGAATAAGGTGGAATGCCTGGAAGAACTGCTGGTCGATCTGGCGGACGCCGGGGTAAAAGGCGGGACTATCATTGAGAGTACAGGGATGGCGAAAGTGCTGGGGGATTCGGAGGATCTGCACGTATTCGGCAGGCTTCGGATGCTGTTTGACCCTGCACGGGTAGCCAGCAAAACCCTTTTCTTTGTATTGGAAGATGAACAGGTGGAAACCGTGCGCGCCGTAATCAACGGGGTTTTGGGTGGGCTGGATCAGCCGAACACCGGGATTCTGTTCGGGATGCCTGTTTCGTTTGTAGAAGGCATGGGGCATTATAGTCAACACGCTTGAAAAGAAGCATTGGCTTCTTTTCAACACTGCGGCATAATGCCGCAGTGGGCCGCGAAGCGGCCATGCGGTAGTGCTTCATAGACGGCGCACCGCGCATTTTATGCGCGGACAGGCAAAGCCTGACCCTCAAAGCGGGCACCGATTTGAGGGTGTGCCGACTATAGCCTGCCGGAAAGGAAAGGGTGAGAAAAATGGAGATGAGTGTGCTGTGGTATCTTGCGCTGATGATTTTCGGCGGGATGCTCTTTGGGCGGCTGGCGAAATTGATCAAGCTGCCGAACGTGACCGGTTATCTGTTGGCAGGGCTTCTGCTGGGGCCTTGCGTACTGGGGCTGCTTCCTGCGGAAACCGTAGACGGGATGTCGATTATCTCAGATGTCGCGCTGGGTTTTATCGCTTTTTCGGTCGGCGGGGAATTCCGGATGACCTATATCCGGCGGGTCGGTATGACCCCAGTGACCATCGCCTGCCTGGAGGCGATCGGAGCGACCGTCTGCGTCACGCTGGCGATGCTGGCGATCGGGCAGGACCTGGCCTTTTCACTGATGATGGGGGCGATTGCGGCGGCGACCGCACCGGCGGCGACGATTATGGTGATCCGTCAATACCAGGCCAAAGGACCGGTCAGCGAAACCCTGCTGACGGTGGTTGCGTTGGATGACGCCGTCGCGCTGATGCTGTTTGGCCTGGCTACAGCAGTAGCACAGCAGCTGGTCAATGGGAGCAGCGGAAATATGCTGCTGACCGTATTGAAGCCGCTTTACGAGATTGGCGGGTCCCTCCTGCTGGGCGGGTTGATCGGGCTGCTCCTAACCCTGCCCCTGCGTTTTTTCAAAAAGCAGGGAAACCGTCTGAGCCTGACGATCGGGACGGTCTTTCTGGCGGTATCCCTGGCGGGGCTGCTGGAACTTTCGGCGCTGTTGGTCTGCATGGCGCTGGGGGCGGTGTTTGTCAATGTCAGCTCGCAGGCCGGCCCGGTGATGACGATTACGGATCAGTTCACCCCGCCGGTGCTGATGCTGTTTTTTGTGCTGAGTGGAGCCCAGCTGGATATTGGGGTCCTGCCCAGCATCGGGCTGGTCGGGGTTACTTATGTGGTGATCCGGGCGGCCGGGAAGATGCTGGGGGCATTCCTGGGGGCGAAGTGGATGAAGGCCCCGCCCAATGTAGCCAAATACCTGGGGCCGTCGCTGCTCCCGCAGGCCGGCGTTGCGATCGGGCTTTCCCTGCTGGCAACGGAGGTAGTGCCGGAATATGGCGCGGTTATCCGGGCGGTAGTGCTCTGCGGTACGTTGATTTATGAGATTATCGGCCCAGTTGTGACCAAGATCTCCCTCCAGAAAGCAGGGGAGATCCAGGGATGACAGCGGCCCAAAAGACAGGAGGATATCATGCCGCGATTTTTCTGCGACCCTGTTCAGGGGGAAACCGCCCGGATTCTGGGGGAAGACGCCCGCCATCTCAGCCGGGTGTTCCGGCTGAGAGTGGGGGAGAGGCTGACGCTCTGTGACCTGCAGGGCTTTGACTATCAGGCGGAGGCTATTTCGGTTTGCGACGAGGAGGTTGTTTGCCGGGCTCTGTCCAAAATGCCGAATGAAACGGAACCCAGCGTAAAGATTACCTTATATCAGGCGCTTCCCAAAGGGGATAAGATGGAATGGATCCTGCAAAAAGCGGTAGAACTGGGGGTCAGCCGGGTTGTACCGGTGGAAACCCGGTTTTGCGTGGCGAAGGCCGACCCCAAAAATTTTGAAAAAAAACGGGAACGATACCGGAAAATTGTGAAAGAAGCGGCTAAACAATCCGGCCGGGGAATGATTCCGGAGGTTTCGGGAATCCTGAAATTTGAAGAGGCACTGCATGAAATGCAGGCGTCTGAAGGGGCACGGATCCTGTTTTATGAAAAAGGCGGACGCCGTGTATCCGAATTAGTCCGCCCGGAGGAACGGGCCGTTTCGATTTTAATCGGGAGCGAGGGCGGTTTCAGTGAAGAAGAGGCGCGGGCCTGCGCAGATGCGGGGATAGCCCTCGGCAGTCTGGGCAGGCGGATTCTGCGGTGTGAAACGGCGCCCTTGGCGGCGCTGACCCTGTTGCTTGCCGTCACAAATAATCTGTAAAACCGTCATAAAAAATACTTGCGAAACCCATAGAATGCGTTTATAATGAGAATAAGTTATTAACAGAAAGGAGATTCACAGCATGAGCATCAACCCGAAAAAAAAGACGGTCATTGGAATCATTGCGGTAGCAGCGGCTATTATTGGCGCGATTGCGGCGGTGGTAACATTTTTAAAGAGAAAATCCAAAGCGCTTTGCGGATGTTCCGATCTTGACGGAAATGTCTATGATGAAGACGAAGACGATTATATGGAGGATTATCATTACATTTCGGAAAACGAAGAAGCGCCCGGCGCGGCAGAAACTGAGGAGGCGGTTTCTTCGGAGGAAACCCCGGAAGAGTCTGCTGATTCAGGTGCTGATTGGGAAAAAAATTCCGAATCTGAAGAGGAATAATCGGAGCGGCAGGAAAGGTTCTTTCTTTCCTGCCACTTTTTTTGGAAAAAGGCTTGACTTTTTCTAAAAGAAGTGGTATGCTTAATAAGCACTAAAAAACAGCATATCGCGGGGTAGAGCAGTTGGTAGCTCGTCGGGCTCATAACCCGGAGGTCGTAGGTTCAAGTCCTGCCCCCGCCACCATCAGATTGAATCCGAATGCAATTTGCGTTCGGGTTCTTTTTCTAATTCTAGTATGGAGGATGGAGGTATTTTGATGGCGAGTCTTTACGATTTCCCGGATATTTACGACGAACGGTTTTCAGAGAAAGCGAATACGGTTTACCGGGAGCATTATCAGAAAATGTTTTCCGGCTGTGAAATCACTGATATTTTAGACTGCAGCTTTGGCACAGGGGATCTGACCTTCGAGCTCTGCGAGCTGGGATATCAGGTGTCCGGTTCCGATTTGAGCCGGACGATGCTGGCCAAGGCGGAGCAAAAAGCAGAGCAGAAAGGCTTCCCGGTGGATTTGACCTGCTGTGATTTTAGGGAATTGTCCCAGCATTTTTGCCGGGATTTCAGCTGCGTGATGAGCACCGGAAACGCACTGGCCCATGTGGACAACCTAGGAGTTGAACAAACCCTGCGCGAGATGGATCGCTTGGTCCGGCCGGGCGGGTACCTGTATCTGGACTCCCGGAACTGGGACAAGGTGCTGAAAAACCGGGACCGGTTTTTGTATTATCCCCCGTTTATCCGCGAGGATGGGGTACGGGTCAATTGCGTGCAGGTGTGGGATTATCATCCGGACGGCGCCATGACCGCCAATATCCTGAACGCCTACGAGTCGGAAGGGAAAATTATCCGGCAGGAAGTCTATGAAGAACATTGGATGCCCTTTTCTATAGAACTGGTCCGGTCGACGCTGAAGGAGCTGGGTTATCGGGATATCACGATCAAGCCGCTGCCCTATTTCCAGGATCTGGATTTTGAAGAAATCGGATGGTATTGCCTGCGGGCCAGGAAACCGATTTAATACAGCTTGTTTAATAGAGTCATTCTGGGTCTGGACACTGATTGTGTCCCAGACCCTTTGTTATGCGGGAATGAGCGGGAAAACCCCTGTCGGCCCGGTAAAAGCGCATAATCTGCTGGATTCACGGTCATCCTAACCTTATACGAATTCTCAATAAAACGATTTTAATCTTTTTATCAAGAAACAGTATTATAGAGGTGATAGGATGGATTCAATCTGGACGCAATCGTCAAAACTGCCCCGGTTCGCCCCGCTGGAAGGGGATCTGCGTACGGATGTCGCTATTATTGGCGGTGGTATAGCTGGGATTTTATGCGCCTATCAGCTGGCACAGGTTGGTGTGGATTCTGTCCTGGTAGAGGCCGGCTGTATTGGCGGGGGGATTACCAAAAACACAACGGCGAAAATTACCTCCCAGCACGGCCTGATTTATGATAAGCTGATCCGGCAGTTTGGCCTGGAAACGGCGCGGCTTTATTTGCAGGCCAATCAGGAGGCATTAGCCCGGTATCAGGAGCTTTGCCGGGAGATCGACTGCGATTTTCAGGAAAGGGATGCTTTCGTCTATTCGTTGGATGACCGGCGGAAGATAGAAACGGAACTGGCGGCATTGGAACGATTGGGATTTGCAGCGTCTTTCGAATCAGAGCTGCCGCTGCCTTTCCCTGTGGCAGGTTCGGTGCGCTTCCCAAAGCAGGCGCAGTTCCATCCCCTGCGGTTTCTGGGAGCGATTGCTCAGGGCCTGCGGATCTTTGAACATACCAAGGTACGAGAGCTGATGCCCGGAAAGATCGTTGCTACAGGCGGGACAGTCACTGCAAATCAAATCATTATTGCCACCCATTTCCCAATCCTGAATAAGCATGGCGGCTATTTCCTGAAACTGTATCAGCAGCGTTCGTATGTGCTGGCTTTGGAGGGTGCGCCCGAGGTAAACGGAATGTATTTGGATGAGCGTACCTCGGGCTTGTCTTTCCGCAATTCTGGCCGTTTTCTGCTGCTGGGAGGCGGGAGCCACCGTACCGGGAAACCTGGGGGATGGAAGGGGCTGGAATCCTTTGCAGGACAATTCTACCCTCAAGCGCGGACCGTTGCCCGCTGGGCGACTCAGGACTGTATCAGCCTGGATGGTATGCCTTATATTGGCGCCTATGCGAAAAATACACCCGGCCTTTGGGTGGCAGCGGGATTCAACAAATGGGGGATGACTTCTTCGATGGTTGCCGCGCGGCTGCTGACAGACCTGGTACAGGGCAAAAGGAATCCCTATGCTTCGGTGTTCCGGCCCTCCCGACGGGTTCTCCGGCTGCAGCTGGCAGTCAACGGGTGGGAAGCTGTCTTGAACCTGCTGACCCCTACTGCGCCCCGCTGCCCGCATATGGGATGCGCGCTGAAATATAATGCGGCAGAGCATAGCTGGGACTGCCCCTGCCATGGCTCCCGGTTCGGGGAAAATGGGGAACTGATCGATAATCCCGCTACGGATGATCTCAAAAAGAAAAACGGATGAAAAATTTTAGATATTTTAAAGATGGCAGGCGGCCGTTTCCCATTTAAGGGAGCGGCCGCTTTTGACCTGTTTGGTTTTCTGAAAGAAAAAGCCCCCTTTCCCTTGACTTTTGTAAAGTATCTTTACTATAATGGAAACAGAGTGGGAATCTACTGAAATTTGAAAAGGAAGAGGAAGGTTATGGTAAAAGATCTGACAAAGGGGAATCCGCTGAAACTGATTTTGATCTTTGCCGCCCCGACCCTGCTGGGGGACCTGTTCCAGCAGTTTTATGGGATGGTGGATACGATCATTGTGGGGCAGTTCATCAGCACGAATGCCCTGGCCGCGGTTGGGATTACCGGGAGCATGATGTTCCTGCTGTTTGGCTTTACGATGGGGTTTACAACTGGCTTCAATATCATTACTGCCCAGCGTTTTGGAGCCGGTGACAAGGACGGGGTAAGACAGGTGGTGGCCCATTCCATTTTGCTTTCCGTGGGGCTGACAGTGGTCATGACGGCGGTGGGGCTGCTCACGATTGAACCAATGCTGGCAGCGATGAGCACGCCCCCGGAGCTGATGGAGGATGCGCTGGCTTATATTACGGTTATTTACTGGGGGGTCGGCGGAAGCGTTTTCTATAATTTAGCCGCCGGTACCATGCGGGCGCTGGGAGACAGCCGCTCCCCGCTGTATTTTTTAATCTTTTCATCAGCGCTGAATATTGGGCTGGATCTGCTGTTCGTACTGGTATTCCATTGGGGTGTGGCAGGTACGGCGATTGCCACTATTATCGCACAGGCGTTGTCTTTCCTGCTCAGCCTGTGGTACATGGGCCGGAAATACCCGATGCTTCACTTTAAGAGGCAGGACTTTCAATTGGATTTCCGCCTGATTGGCCAATTGCTGAAGCTGGGCGTTTCCATCGGGCTGCAAAGCTCGGTGACGGCGCTGGGTGTTATGATCCTTCAAGGGGCGGTCAACAAGCTGGGCTCCGACGTCGTAGCGGCTTACACGGCAGCTTCCCGTGTGGAGGGCATCCTGCAAACCCCGCTGATGACATTGGGGGTGGCGATGGCGACCTATACGGCTCAGAACTTGGGGGCGAAGCGACTGGACCGTATCCAGGAAGGCGTCCACAAATGTATGGCCGTTGCGCTGGGGATCTGCGGGGTTTGTATGGCGGCGATGTTTTTCCTGGGCAGGCAGATCACGCAGTTTTTCATCGAGGCTTCCGAAACCGAGGTGGTTTCGATCGCGGTGCAGTATATTTGGGTTGTCGCGCCGTTTTTCCTGGTGCTGACCCTTCTCTTTGTCTACCGGAACGCGGTGCAGGGGATGGGCGATTCAATGACGCCCATGGTTTCCGGGATCATTGAGCTGGTCTGCCGGGTGATTGTGGCGGCGTTCTTTTCGGCCCCGTTTGGGTTCTGGGCGATTTGCTGGTCGGAACCGTTTGCCTGGGTGCTTTGTACTATCCCGGTGATTGCGGTCTATTATTGGCGGGTTCACCGGCTCCGCCGAAGCCTGGGCTGAATGCTGGAGATTCTTGCTGCGATTGTTGCATAAAGAGAATCAAACTTTCAAGAGGAGCAGCGCCCGAGCTGTCGGGACGTTCCTCCGGCGATGATTTGCGGGGTTGCGCCCCCGTTGCCCTATCGATTGTGGGGCTCTGCGCCCCGCGCCCCGCCCCATTTCTTTGGACGCCCAAAGAAATGGGGGAAAGAAATGCGCCAAGGGAGTCCCCTTGGATCCCCGATCAGCGTAGGAGACCGGGTTGCAGGCCGTAGAAGCCTTTACTTCTGGGGCGTCACAGAAGGTAAGCTTAGGAGCTGTCACGCTCACAGGCCAGTCCAGCGGAGCACAAACTGTAAAATAGACAATGCTCCCCTCAGGATGGAACCATAGGAGATTTGCACGGGAACAATTCTGCATTCAGTCAGCCTGGGGTAAAAGTGTCCAAGGGGACTAGGGGCGGCCTCCTCCCAGCGATTTTCTTTTGTCATCTTTTCTTTGAGCGTTCAAAGAAAAGGTGTTGCCCGATGCGGGGTCTTGTCCCCGAAGGGGGCGGCCTGAGCCTCGTATCCGGATCGCCTTTTTCTAAGACAGCTTTGAGATTCTTTCCGGAATCCGTTGTGTTCAGGACGGCTTTGTGGTATACTTCCTTTATAGTCGGAATACTTCAAACGGAACCGACCGGTTTTGTTGAAGCCTGCGGACTTTATCACAATATAAAGGGGCTAGTTTAATGGCGGATTTTTTCTCGCAACAAACGACTTTTTTCGAACAAATTATAAAACGGAAGAATACCATACAGGTTATGCTGCTGAAATGCCTGATCCTGTTTGTCGGGCTGTTGTTGTTTTTTGCGATGCTGCCTCTCTGCTTTTTAAGTATTGGCGGGGTGGGCTTAGGGCCGTTTGCTTTTCTGATCGCGGTGGGCGCGCTGTATTTTGCCTGGTACCTGATCAGCGGGCTGAACCTGGAATTTGAGTACATCTTCACGGATGGAGAACTGGATATCGATAAGATCAGCGCCAAGCGGAAACGGAAGCGGATGCTCAGCGTCCGTGTTTCCAGCTTTGAGGAATTTGACGCCTTTGACCTGGAGAAATACCGTCAGAAGCAGTACGATGTGGTCTATAACGCTTCCGCTTCACTTCAGGAGCCGGGGAATTATTACGCTGTGTTCCGCAATGCAGAGAGGAAACAGTGTATTTTGATTTTGACGCCGAATGAAAAAATTCTGGAAGCCATCCAGAAAGCGGCCCGCTGGAAGGTACACGGCAGATGACCCGCTGTGGGATCGACCTGGTAGAGGTAGCGCGGATTCAGCAAAGCGCAGAGAAAAACCCTCGTTTTGTAACGAGGGTTTTTGGTGATTTAGAACAGGAGCTTTTCCAAGGGGCTTCCCGTTATCAGCGGATGGCGGCGAATTTTGCCGCAAAGGAGGCGTTTTCCAAGGCGCTTGGCACAGGGCTCCGGGGATTCAGGCTGACGGAGGTTCAAGTGCTGCGGGATGAGTGGGGAGCGCCGTTTTTCCAGCTGGACGGAACGGCTGCCGAAAAGGCGAGAGGGCTGTGCTTTTCGGTGAGCCTGACCCACACCCGGGAATACGCTCAGGCGTTTGTGCTGGCGGAAGAAACGGAAAAAGGGGGAATGGATGGATGCTGACACTGACTACAGTGCAGATGAAGCGTGCGGAACAGCTGGCGGATGAAGGCGGGCTTTCTTATCGGCAGATGATGGAAAATGCCGGCAGGATGGCGTTTGAATATCTGAACAGCCGGTATGTGCTGGCCGGCAAGCGCTGTCTGATTCTGGCAGGGAACGGCAATAATGCGGGGGATGGTTTCGTACTGGCCCAGAGGCTTCGGGAAAAAGGGCTGTCTGTAACGGTATTGCTTTGCTGCGGCCTGCCTCAGACGCCGTTGGCGAAGCTGGAGTTCCGTCTGGCGCAGGAATCCGGCGCAGAGATTCTGGAGCACACACAGCCGGACGCGCTTTCCCGGATTGCCTCGGCGCAGGTGCTGGTGGATGCGGTATTTGGCACCGGGTTCCGCGGGGAACTGCCCGCCGGACTGGAAAAGGCGGTTGATGCCTTCAACGAATCCCCTGGCCTGAAGGCAGCGTTGGATATTCCCAGCGGGGTGAATGCAGATACCGGAGCGTCCGGACGTTTCAGCATCCGGGTGGATCTGACCCTTGCTTTTGGGGCCTATAAACCGGCCCATACCCATCTGGATTCCCGGGTCGCCTGCGGACAGGTGGAAGTGCTGGATATCGGGATCCCGGAGGAGGTGGTCCGTGCCGCCCTCAGCAATCAGGTTTCGATTACCTCGGAACAGGTAAGGCAGTATCTTCCGCCGCGTCCCAAAGAGGCACATAAAGGCTGTTTTGGCAAGCTGCTGAACCTTTCAGGCAGCCTGCGGATGCCGGGTGCGGCAATGATGTCTACGCTGGCGGCCCTGCGTACCGGCGCAGGTGTAACAACGCTGGCGGCCCCGGCGCAGACTGCCCGGATGCTGGCGCCTCATTTGATGGAAGCCATCTCCCTGCCCCTGCCGGAAGGGGAGAAGGGGGAGGTTTCCTCCGCGGTATTGCCGGGGCTTCGGCGGCTGCTGGAGGAGATGACGGTTTGCCTGATTGGATGCGGGCTTTCGGTAACGGAGGAAACCCGCCGCCTGGTGGCTGGATTAGTGGAGGGCGCTCCCTGCCGGCTGGTACTGGACGCGGACGCGCTGAATTGTATCAGCCAGGAAGATTCCCCTGTGGAGCTGCTCCGGAAATGCTGGGAAACGCCGGTGATCACGCCTCATCCCGGTGAGATGGCCCGGCTGACAGGGCTGACGCTGGAGCAGGTACGGGCCAATACGGTCAGCGCCGCGCGGCTTTTTGCCAAGGAAAGCCGCTGCGTCGTGGTATTGAAGGGGCACCATACCCTGATTGCTACCCCGGAAGGCGAGCTTTACCGGAATACCACCGGAAATGCTGGCTTGGCCAAAGGCGGAAGCGGGGATGTTCTGGCCGGTATGATTGCCGCATTGGCGGCACAGGGGCTGGACGCCAAGCAGGCGGCAGTTTGCGGCGTTTACCTGCATGGGCTGGCGGCAGACCGTTTGGCCGAGCGCATGGGCTTAGCCGGGATGCTGGCGCGGGATGTGATTGAGGAGCTGCCGGCAGCGCTGAAGTCCATCGGGCGATAATTGTTTTTTCAATTGAAGCCTAAACGGAACACTCTCTGCATAAGCTAAAGCAGGGGGTGTTTTTCTTTGAAAAACCGGACTTTTTGGATCGCAGTCGGGGTGATTCTGGTGGTATTTGGCGGGCTGTTTTTCCTGAGCGGGCGGAAACCGGCAGCTGTTTCCCCGGAAAAGGCGGCGGCTCAGCTTGCCCAGCCTTTTGACGCTCATGTGGTCATCCGAATGGAAAATTTTACAATGGATGGAGATCTGAACCGCACAGCGCCGGGTAAAGCCGCTTTGCGGGTAACTAAGCCGGAAACGCTTTCCGGGATGCAGTTCCTGCTGGATGGGGAAACAGTAGAAGTGCAGTGGATGGGGATATCGGTAAAACTGGATGAGGATTCCAAATTGGTGCGCGCAGCCCTTTCCCAGATTGTCCGCACTTTGGATGCGGCCGCAGGGGAAAAGGGGATCCGGGCCCGGATAGAGGGGGAAACGCTCCTGATATCCGGGGAGCAGGGGGAAAACCGTTTCGAGCTTCAGCTTGATCCGGAAACAGGAAGCCTTCTCTCCCTCCGCTTGCCGGAGCTGGATTTTGACTGCCGGTTCGATCCCATCGCCTGAGCGGTCTGACCCCGGCAAAGAGCTGGAACAGGATGCATGAAAAACCGGAGCCCGTAGGCTCCGGTTTTTCCATAGATTTACTCCGGCTTGCTTGATGGCGCAAGGGCCTTTTTATCCCGGAAGGAAACGGCCAGACATCCTAACAGGAGCAGCAAGATCAACGGGAACAGGATAGCCGCTAACAGGCCGAGTTTCAATCCCAGCTCGGTGGTTTCGGTGGCAGGGATCAGGGCCTTTAACCCGTCCAGGACCGGAAGGAAACCATCCTGTACGGCGTTGGAAACCAGCCCGACCAACCCCGGCCCTGCGGAACAGCCGAGGTCCCCGGCCAGCGCCAGGATTGCAAACATGGCCGTCCCGCCCCAGGGATACCGTTTCGCGGACAGGCTGATGGTGCCCGGCCACATGATGCCGACTGAGAACCCGCAAACCGCGCAGCCAATCAGCGAAATCAGCGGGATGGGGGAGAATACTGCGACCAGATAGCTGGCCAAGCAGGATATTCCGCTGAAAGCCAGGGCCCGGGTCAGGTTCATCCGGCTTCCCCAGATCCCGTAAATCGAGCGGGCAATCCCCATCAGCGCCGCAAAAGCGCAGGGCCCAAGCAGGTCGCCCCAGCTTTTGGAGATGTTCAGCCCCAGTTCGGCAAAAAGGGAGGCCCATTGTGCCATGGCTTGCTCTGCTGCACCGGAGCAGACCATCAGCAGGAAAAAGATCCAGAAGATTTTCACCCGGAAAAGATGCCCGGGCGGTGCGGCTTCCACTCCTTCCTCCAGTTCCTGGAGGGGCACCCGGGTGAAAAACCAGATATTGAACAGGGGGATCAGCGCCCAGAGGGAGGTCAGGAATGCCCAGCTTTGGATTCCGGCCAGGCTGAAATACAGGGTGGAGAGCAGCACCACCGCCACCTGCCCCCAGCAGTAAAAGGCGTGCAGGATGCTCATGGCAGAGGCTTTTTCGTCGCCTGGCAAGGCCTCGATGATCGGGCTGATGAGCACCTCGATCAGGCCGCCGCCAATGGCGTTGATTACCGTGGCCAGCAGGATGCCGGTATAGCCCAGTCCGAGCACGGAGGGGAAAACCCCCAGCCCGATGGTCCCGATGGCGCAGAGGATATGTGCAGCGACGACACAGCGGCGGTAACCGAGCTTTCCGGCGAATTTCGCCGCCAGGAAATCCACCAGGATCTGGGTGCCGAAGTTGAGGGAGATCATCAGCCCGAGCTGTTCTAATGTGACCTGGAATTCCCGCTGGAATACCACGAAGAGCAGCGGGGGCAGGTTGACGATGATTGCCTGGGTGATACAGCCGAGGTAACTGGCGTATTTGGTATGCTTGTAGTTGAACGTCATAGCGGGAACCTCACAGAAAAATCAAGGATAGGGATGCGCTTGTTCCATTATAGAGGAATCTGGGAAAAAGTAAAGCATTTTTTGCCTGAAAACAGGGACCTTACATAAAAATTATCGCTTTTAAGCGCCCCCGCCCCCAAGCGGGTGGGACGTTCTTTCGGCGGGGACGGCCCGGCTGCAGGGAAGCCGTCCTGCTGTTCATCGTGTGGGGGTTCCAGGGGGATCTCCCCTTGGGCGGTTTTGTTTTTCCTTCTTTTCTTTGAATGATCAAAGAAAAGAAGATGCCCTGCGCGGGACGTCATAAGCCTCGCATTCAGATCGCGGCCCCGCAAACTGCCCCTCCCGCACAGCAGCCCACGACAATCTCCATCCCCCCTCAAAAAAAAACAGGCGTATGGTGCGGCGTGGGAATCCTTAAACCTTTCGGGCTACTGTCTTTTTATGAAACGGGCATAAAGAAAACCTGCCTGATTTTCAGGCAGGTTTTCTGATTTTGACGGTTCCACAGGATTTTCCTGCAAAATCGAAGGGTCCCCTTTGAAAGCTTCAGTATAGTCGGCACACCCTCAAATCGGTGCCCGCTTTGAGGGTCAGGCTTTGCCTGTCCGCACATAAAATGCGCTGTGCGCCGTCTATGAAGCACTACCGCATGGCCGCTTCGCGGCCCACTGCGGCATTATGCCGCGGTGTTGAAAAGAAGCATTGGCTTCTTTTCAAGCGCGTTGACTATAGGAGATTTTGACTGTCTTGATCTCGAACGGGCGGAAGGTCAGCGGGATAGACGTTTCGTTCGGCAGCTCGGACTGGACCTCCTCCAGCATATTGGTCAGCTCGACTTTGGCAGCCTGGCAGCCCAGACGGATTGACGTCGCCGTATAGGTGCCCTCTGCTTCATACAGCCGGGCGATAAAGGCGTTTTGGCTGTCCTCGCAGGGTTTGACGGTTTCCAGGATGATGTTGGGCGCGTCCGCTGTCAGCAGCTGCGGCATCCGGTATTCCCCGGCGGAGACCAGAGGCGGGTAGTTGAGGATATAGGCCGGTTTGATGACGCTTTCTGCGCTGAATCCTTCCGCGTGGGGCAGGAAGCTGTAGGTCATGCGGTGCTTGCCGGCGTCGCCCCGGGTGTCCGGACGAATACCGCCCTTGTGAAGGGACAGGCGCATATTCCCGCCCTCCACCGAGATGCCGTATTTGCAGTCGTTGAGGATGGCGCAGCCGTAACGCGGCTCGCTGATGTCGGTATATTTGTGATTGACGACCTCGAACATCGCTTGTTCGATGGTGTTGTTCCGGGTCGTGGGTTTGCAGGCATAGCCGAACTGGATTTCATGTTTGGCCTGCCGTGTCAGGATGGTGGTATCAAAGGCTGTCTTGAGGAAGCGGCGTTTATCCTGCCAGTCGATCTCGGTTTCGAAGTCGATCCGGGGGGTATGGACATGGAAAACCATATCCTGCCGCAGGGTGGATTTATCCGACAGCTTATAGCAGCGGCGGATCCGGAGCTGGGCCGCGCCATTGGAGATCAGTTCCTCGCTCAGCAGCTCGGCGGTATCCTGGAATTTCATTTCCAGATCGTTGTCGATATCCCAGTTATCCCAAGCGCTGGGGACATCCTCCGCCATCAGGAAGGTGTTGAAGGGCAGCCCGCCGACCAGCTGGCGGCCGTTAGCTTTGTCGATATAGGAGGAAATATAGCCTTTTTCGTCAAATTCGATTTCCGCATAAGGGGTGATGACCCGGCGGCCTTCCAAGGTAAAGTTGGTGTTCCCGCAGGCCGGACGGCCGTCATGCTCCAGGGTCAGCGAAGACTGGGCAGGCAGCTTCAGGCCGGTGACCGCCAGCTTATTCTGGCCGTCGAGGTCCCGGATAAACTGTTGGCAGACGGCGTTATCCGCCGCGATACAGCCCTTTTCCCCATCGAGATAGAGCACATCACAGATATCGAAAGGAAGCAGGTTGATAACGGTTTCCTTGGAGCAGTCGCCCTCTGCTGTTAGGGAAGCAGCAATTTCCCGGGCTTTTTCGATGATTTCAGTGGTTTCCCGCACCGAAACCTCATGGGCGGACTGGATGCAGGTACCCGGGAGGATGTCGTGGAACTGGTTGACCAGCAGGTTTTCCAGCAGGGGACGAATCGCCTCGTCCGACGCGGGGATACCCTTCTTCACAGCTTCCGCAACGGTCAGAAGCTCGGCGTTGTGCAGCGCGATCTCGGCTTTGCGGTTGTTGTACTTGATCATATGCTGGTTGGTCAGGGTGCCGCGGTGCAGCTCCAGATAGAGCTCGCCGGCAAAGGTGTTGGGATTGACAACGTTCTTTTCCATTTTCTGCATGAAACCGGAAACCGAGGTATGGTAGGCCTTGGGGCAGCCGTCCAGGTCGGCGCAGCGGCGCGCCATCTCAATCATCTCAAACTGAGGTCCGCCGCCGCCGTCCCCGTACCCGTAGGACATCAAGCGCTCGTCGTAAACGGTCTTCTGCTGGAGGGGGTTGGTGTTGCCATGGCCTTCGGTGCGGTTGATGAGGACATCCGGCTCGGGCCAGTGGTGGATGCAGTTGAAGTGGGTGAGCACCCGGGTGCCGTCGATGCCCTCCCAGTAAAAGGTTTCATAGGGGAAGGTGTTGGTATCCCCCCAGGAGAGCTTGGTGGTCAGGAAGTAGTGGATCCCGCAGCCCTCCATGATCTGGGGGATGGCAGCGGAATAGCCGAAGGTATCCGGCAGCCAGAAGCAGTCCGAGGTGAAATCGAAATATTTTTGGGTATAGCGCTGGCCCCACAGGAACTGCCGCACCATGGATTCGCCCGAGGTCAGGTTACAGTCGCATTCCACCCAAACGCCGCCGTTGGGCTCGTACCGGCCCTCCTTGATTTTTTCGCGGATTTTTTCAAACAGGTCGGGGTAGTGGCGGCGGATCATTTCCAGATGGTAAGCGCTTGACTGGACAAAACGGTATTCCGGGTACTGCTCCATCAGGGAAATCTGGTTGGCGTAGGTGCGGGCACATTTTTTAATGGTTTGGGAAACATCCCACAGCCAGGCCGTATCCATATGCGAATGCCCGACGATACCGGCCTTGGGGGCGGATTCCGCGTTTTTTGCTTCCAGGCAGGGGCGCATGATCTCGCGGGCTTTCGCCAATGCGGGGCGCCATGCTGATTCTTCTGCGTGTTCGGGGGAGTAATAGACGGTTTTATGGACTTCGGTCAGGCAGTTGATGACATCCGCCCGGCGGAAAGAGGAGGGATCCATGGCTTCCACCAGATGGTTCAGCGCCCGCAGGTCGAACAGGAAGTCGGCAATGTCCTGGTTCTTGGTGCAGATGTCTACGTTTTCAAAGGTGTAGTAGAAGGGCGGGTTGTCCGGTTCTTCAAAAGGCTGGGTACCTGGCACGTAGGTGCCGGCATAGGCTTCGAAGGCCAGGGAAACGTTGTCGCCCGCTTTGGGCTCCAGTTTGACCAGGTCGCAGTAGTGATTCCCCATCTTGTTGGCAAAGATGCCGAAAGGGATCCCGTCTACCCACAGCAGGACTTCATAGCCGCCGAAATGAGGGTAGGCGTAGAGGGGCTGGCCTGCTAAGTGCTCCGGCACGGTGTAATCCGCACGGAACCAGCAGTAGGTCCGCTCTCCGCCCCAGCGGTCACCGGGGCGCGCTTCGGTGAATAGCTCGTCCGCCGGGATGGCATAGAGCTCTTCCGGGGTGGGGTACTTCCGGACAGACAGGGAATCCTGCTTTTGGAAAACATAGGCTTCCATGGTGAGCTCCAGCTGTTTGAGCTTTTGGAGCATCCGGTTGATTTGGGGTGTGTTGAGCATAACGTTCCTCCTTTTATAAAAAGGCCGGGAAAGGCCTGAAATACCGGGAAAAGAAGGCGGGAAAAGCCTCCCCCCTCCTTACGAAAAGAACCGCCCATATTATAGCACAGGAAGTTTGGAAAGTATAGCATAAATTCATGAAAGACTTGACAAAACAGAAACACGTGGTATAATTGGAAACATATTACACGGCTTGTCTTTTTTGAGCTTGCCGGAACGGGCTCCGTTTGGAACCGTTTTGGCTTTTTTCAAAAAGAACTGTGAAATAGTTTGCTTTTTGACCAGAAAATGGAAATTTTTATTAGCAATAGCGCTGAAAAACAGGAAGAACAGCTTTTCTTTTTTGTCTTTTAACAGCGTACAAATCCCGCCATTACGGGATTTTAGTGAATAATAATAACCCATCCTATTCTTTATTTAGCGTTTTTGTAAAAAAACTCTTGCAAATTCGTGAAGTGTATAGTAATATATATACATACGATACGAAAGCGAGTTCAGAAACCTGCAAAATGAGCACAGATATCACAAAGGCAGGGAAGAATTTTGCCGGTTTTGAAACTGCTTTCAGTAATATTTCAGAATAGGAGTGAAGATATGGCAAAGGCAAAAGTAAAAGGGAAAAAGTTTACTTTTGACGACCTCGAGTTGATTCTGTTGTCTCTCCCGACGGTCGTTTGGTTCGCAATTTTCTCGTACCTGCCAATGTTCGGCGTCATCATCGCGTTTAAGACGTACCGGCTTCAGCCCGGAAAAGGCTTCCTTTACAGCTTGTTTAAGAGCAAGTGGGCGGGATTCAAAAATTTTGAGTTCTTATTCGCGTCGTCGGATACCTGGGTCATGTTCCGCAACACGATCGGTTACAATCTTATTTTCATCATTTTGGGCGTAGTGATCCCTGTATCGCTCGCAATTATGATCAGCAATCTGTACAGTCAGCGGCTTGGAAAAGTCTGCCAGACCGCCATGTTCCTCCCGCACTTTATGTCGTGGGTTGTTGCCAGCTACTTTCTCTTCGCGTTCCTGTCTTCCGAAAAAGGCCTGGTAAACAGCATCATCGTTTCGATGGGCGGTACAAAAGTGAACTGGTACGGTGCGGAGGCGCTGAATTATTGGCCATTTTTCCTGGTTATGATGAATATTTGGAAGGGTACCGGCTACGGCATGGTCGTTTATCTTGCTACGATCACTGGTATCGATTCTACATATTATGAAGCTGCGGTAATCGATGGCGCAACCAAATGGCAGCAAACCACCAAAATTACCATCCCCCTGCTGAAGCAGATTATGGTTATCATGACGATCATGGCGATCGGCCGGATTTTCAACGCGGACTTCGGTCTGTTCTATCAGGTACCGAAAGCGTCCGGTCCTTTGAGCAACGCGACCCTGACGATGGATGTCTTTATTTACAACGCGCTGACCAAGATGAACAACCTCGGTATGTCTTCGGCGGCAGCGCTCTTCCAGTCTGTCTGCGGATGTATCACCATCTGTGTTGCAAACTGGGTTGTATCGAAGATTGATAGTGAAAGTGCATTCTTCTAAGGAGGTGGAATAATAGATGGCTAAAGAGAAAAAGGTCTTGGAAGGTCTTGCGAAATTTAACCGCGTCAGCAAACCAATGAACATCTTGTTTTCTGTGGTTTTCATTTTTGCCGCGCTCTGCTGTGTTATTCCGCTGATCTTCGTTGTTATCATTTCGTTTACACATAAGGATTCGATTGCCCGCAACGGGTATACCTTCTTCCCGGATCAATGGTCGCTTCAGGCTTATTCCACTCTGTGGGACAGCCGCGAATCGATTGTCCGTGCATTTGGTATCTCGGTTTTGATCACCGTAGTTGGTACGGTATTGGGCCTTTTCCTGAATGCGTCGATGGGCTATGTTTTGTCCAGAAGCTCGTTCAAATTCAAAGGCTTATACACGATCATCGTCTTTATCCCGATGATTTTCAACGGCGGTATGGTTTCCAGCTTCTTGATTATGACTCAGCTGCTGCACCTGCGTGATAACCTGCTGGCCCTGATCCTGCCGCTGGCGGTATCTTCTTTCAACATTATCATCATGCGTACCTTCTTTACCACGACGGTGCCCGATTCTTTGGTCGAGTCCGGGAAGATCGACGGCGCGAGCCAGCTCCGTATTTTCTTCCAGATCGTTTTGCCGATCTCTTTGCCGGCAATGGCGACCATCGGTCTCTTCCTTTCTTTCGCGTACTGGAACGACTGGTGGCAGGCGCTGATGTACCTCAACAATCAGGATCTGTATCCGCTGCAGTATGTGCTGATTTCCATTGAGCGGAGTATCGACTTCGTCACGAAGAACGCAGCTTACATGGGTATGTCTGCGGTAGAAATCTCGGCGAAGATCCCGCAGGACGGCGTAAAGATGGCACTCGTTGTTATCGCGGTGCTCCCGATCGCCTGCTCGTATCCGTTCTTCCAGCGTTACTTCGTATCCGGTTTGACGATCGGTGCGGTAAAAGGTTAATTTTCGGTATTTTATCATGGCGGGCAATTCCGCCCGTCATGAATAAAATAGACATTTTAGGAGGATTTTTGTTATGAAAGGTAAAGCAAAAGTTTTATCTCTTCTGTTGGCTCTCGCAATGACAGCGTCTGTTTTTGCTGCCTGCGGTGATAACGGCGGCAGCCCCTCGTCCAACAATGGCGGCGCTGTAAGCAACACTGGAGATGACAAACCAAACAACAGCGGAGAAGTTGTAGAACTGACCTGGTGGCACTGGGGCGAAGCTTCGAAAAACCCGGATGCAGCTATCGCGGCTCTGAATGAGAAATCGGCAAAGGATATCGGGGTTAAGATCAAATTCCTTTATTCCGGTACTGACGATACCAAACAGAAAACAGCGATGTCTACCGGCGCGTCTGACGATATCGTGTTCACCTGTTCTTGGTGGGCGCACTATCCGACCGTTGCTCAGCAGGGCCAGCTGTATGATATCACCGATATGCTGCCGACCGAAACCCCGGATCTGTGGAAGTTCCTGCCGGAATATATGTGGAAGGGTGCTGAGGTCAACGGCCGCATCTATGCAGTTCCGACCTACAAAGACTCTGCTGCTTCTCAGTTCTGGAGCTGTAACAAAGACTTCGTTATCGACGCTGCTGGCGCTGAAGCTGAGTTCAAAGCAACCGGCATGAAGGTTGCTACCGTTACTCCTCTGCTGCAGAAAGTAAAAGCTTATGCAGACGCAAACGGCGGTACTTATCCGCATGACATGACCGCTCCGTTCAACTACAACAAAGCAGGTCTGAACGGCCACGGCGTATGGTTCAACCCGATCCTGGATACACACAGAATCGGCGTTCGTAACGATGACAGCAATTACAAAGTTGTCAGCTACTTTGAGGATGCAGACTACGTAGCAGACCTCAAGACTTTGGCTGAATGGTACAAAGAAGGTCTGGTAAACCAGGACTGCGGCCAGCTCGATAAAGAGCCGGAGTGGCTCGTTGTTGGTACCGGCCAAGGCTGGGAAGGCGTTGAGGACTCCAACTGGGGCGTTAACAAGGACTACAAAGTTGCGATCAACAGAAGATGCGGTCCGTACGCAAACACCTCTACCATTATCGGTTCGATGCAGGGTATCCTTGCAAACTCTAAGCATGTAAAAGAATCCCTGAAGTACATTGAATACATGAACACCAATGCGGAATACCGCAATATGCTGGCTTACGGCGCTGAGGGTGTAAACTGGAAAGATAACGGCGACGGCACCATCAGCAAGCTGAACGACGACTACGGCCCTGGCGCATTCTCGCAGGCTACCTTCTTCCTGCTGAAACCGGTTTCCCCGGCTCCGGCAGATATGTACACTGCAATGCAGGTTGAGATGGACAAAGCTGAGCTCTCCGAGCTGCTGGGCTTCCTGCTGAACCAGGATGACATCCAGACCGAAGTTGCTGCAACCTCTACTGTATTCGAGAAATACACCAACGGTCTGCAGTGCGGTACCTACGCGGATGTTGACGCTACCATCGCTGAGATGATGAAAGAGCTCGAAGCTACCGGTTACCGGAAGATCATTGAGACTGCACAGGCTCAGGTTGACGCGTTCCTCGGCAAATAATTTTTCTCTTATAAATAAAAGGAACCCTTAGGGGTTCCTTTTATTTAGGGATATCCCTAAATAGCACAAAGATTGGAACTGTTCTTGGCTTTATCCATAGGATTCATCGTTAGGCCTTATGGATGAAATAAAATTTTTGGAGGAATCATGATGAAAGGTAAAGCAAAAATACTCTCTCTTATTGGCGCTTGCGATGAGCGCCTCGGTTTTTGCTGCCTGCGGCGATAACGGCGGCGGGAGCAGCACGCCGAGCAACAGCAGCGGATCGGACTCCAGCAAAGTGCAGACCGACAATCAAGAACCGGACGGCAACGGCGATGTTGTGAATTTGGTTTGGTGGCATTATGGCGAACAGCCCAAAAACCTGGATAGAGCCATCGCGGCATTGAACGAGAAATCGGCGAAAGACATTGGTATTACCATCACTTTCAACTATGCCGGCGACGGTACACAGCAGAAGGTTGCCATGCAGACCGGTGCAACAGACGATATCCTGTTCACCTGCGCATGGTATGTAAACTATGCGACGGCTGCACAGCAAGGCCAGCTGTATGATATTACGGACAAGGTGCAAAACGATACTCCGGAGCTTTGGAATTATATCCCGGATTACGTTTGGAAAGGTTCGGAGATCAACGGCCGGATTTACGCAGTTCCAACTTATAAAGACGTTGCGGCTTCCCAGTTCTGGACCTGCAACAAGGACTTTGTTTTTGACACAGCAGACGCTGAGGCGGAATTCAAGGCAACCGGGATGAAATTCTCCACGGTTACCCCGCTGCTCGAGAAGCTGAAAAACTACGCCGATACCAACCTGGGCGGCAAATATCCAAACGACCTGACGGCTCCTTATTATATGAATAAGGGCGGCATCATTGGCGCAGATATGTGGTTCAATGCGGTTTTGGACTCGCTCCATATCGGCATCAAACAGGGCGACAGCAGCAACAAGGTTGTCAGCTACTTTGACGATGCAGACTACATCGAGGACCTGAAAACCCTTTCCGAGTGGCATAAGGCCGGCTATATCAACGCCGACTGTATGCAGATTGACCGTGAACCGGAGTTTATGGTTGTCGGCAGCAGTAAGGTTTGGGAAGGCGGCGAGGCAAACCTCGAAGCAGGCAAGAACTATAAAGTGGCGATCAACAGAAGATGCGGCCCGTACGCAACCACTTCTTTTGTCACCGGCTCGATGAACGGGATCTTCGCAAACTCGAAGCATCCGGATGAATCGCTGCAATATTTGCAGTACATTAATACGAATGCAGAGTACCGGAATATGCTGGCCTACGGCGTAGAAGGGGAAAACTGGAAGGACAACGGCGACGGCACCGTGACCAAGCTGAATTCGGACTATGAGCCGTATGCGTTCGCGCAGGCAACCTTCTTCCTGCTGAAACCGGTTGCGCCGGCAGCGGCGGATATGTACACTACCATGAAAGCAGAGATGGAAAAGGCAGAGCTTTCTGACTTGCTGGGCTTTACCCTGAATCAGGATAGTATCCAAACCGAAGTTGCGGCTTGTACCACCGTCTTTGAAAAATACATGAGCAGTTTCATGACCGGTTCGTTTGCGGATGTAGACGCTTCTGTCGCAGAGATGATCAAAGAGCTGGAAGTAGTTGGCTACCGCAGAGTTATTGAAGAAGCACAGACCCAAGTGGATGCGTTTCTTGGAGAATAATCCCGTGTTTGGTTGAAAAGAGTCCTTCGGGGCTCTTTTCTTTTTTACAAAATATCATTTATTTTTCTGGGGAAATAGTGTATAATAAATCCAGAGTATAATCATTCGAAGAACCAACGGGGTTTATACTAATTCTCGATAAAACGATTTTAATCTTTTTATCGAGAATTAGTATTACAGACTGTTTGAACAGGTTCCCGGCTGGGGAAGATTCGCTCGAAAACGGATAAAGGAGCTGTTTGTCTTGGGTTTGGAAAGACCAGTTTACGAAAAAAAGGGATACAATTCATTTGTTTATTATGTTGCGTTTGGGCTTTGCACGGATAATGTGGATGTTTATCCCGAGCAGCATCATGTCACCGGGATCCCGGAAGGGGTCAAGCTGCTGGGCATCACCAAGGACATGATCCATGCGGACTTTAAAGGCTATGTGAGCGGCGCGTTTGGCGAGGCACTCGAGAATAAAGACCCCGAGCTGGCTAAAAAAGTACGCGAGAATGGCAAAGCGATGCAGATTATGGGCGAGGTAGAGGATGACAGCAGCCTGTCTTATCTGGTCAGCAGCGTTGGGATTGTAGAGGCTCTCTGCGACATGGGGGCGATTGCTGTTCTGGATATGCACCTCTGCCGCTGGTATACCCCGGAGGAGTGGCATAAGGATGTTTTTGAAAAGGTCACGAATCCGTTTACCCATATTTCCCCGATGATGGGCAAACAGGAGGATGGGATTTGGCTGCATACCCGCGGAATGCGGAAATTCGGCCGGCCGGATATCAGCATCAGCGGTGTGCCGGAGGACGATCTTCAGGCGGCGCAGGAGATGGCACAGGAGATGGTGCCGATCCAGGCGATCGGTGGGGCTTGGCTGGACAAGGTGATTACTTACCAGACTTGTAAAGGGGACGCGAAATTGAATCCGCATGATTATTATACAGAGGGTATGGATAACCCAATGTATAACAACAATTTCTTTGACATCCCTTGGAGCGCGGTTCAATTTGAGAAACCGGCAAAGAAATAAAACGGTAAATGTTACGGCTGAAAAAAACTGGGAATCCTGGTTTTTTAGATAGATGAAAAGAAAAAGAGGTGAGATGAATGAAACTTGCTATTGGCAGTGCTTCATGCAAAGCGTAATCCGGGCCGGATTGCATGAAGCTGAAAAAATAAATCGGGCTCGGACAGGCTTTGCATTTTTACGAATAAAAAGTAAAAAGAGGTAAAGTCTGTAATGAAAAGTAAAACATTGAATTTTAAAGGATTAAAGAATTTCTTTATCCTGTGGGGTACCCAGGCCTTTTCGGCCTTGGGCAGCTCGATGACCAGCTTTGCACTGGTGATCTGGTCCTATCAACAGCAGGGATCCGCTCTGACTACGGCAGGGCTGAGTATTTTTTCCTATGCGCCGTATGTGCTGCTGAGCATTTTTGCCGGCAGCTTGGCGGATCGGTGGGATAAACGGAAAATCCTGGTGCTGTGCGACCTGTTCGCCGCGTTGAGCACCGTGGCGCTGCTGATCCTGCTGAAAACAGGACAGCTTCAAATTTGGCATCTCTATGGGATCAATATCCTGAACGGCTTGATGAATACCCTCCAGCAGCCTGCTACGGAATTGGCCGTGACTCTGCTGACTCCGAAAGAACAGGTTCAGCGCGTCGGTGGACTGCGATCCCTCTCCAGCTCGTTGGTGACGTTATTGTCCCCCGCTTTGGCGACAGCGATGCTCACCCTGCTGGGGCTGGAGGCGGTAATCGCCTTTGATCTGCTGACCTGTGCGGCAGCAGTGGGAAGCGTGATTTTCCTGATCCGTTTTCCCGAAAGCAAGCCGCCTGAGGAAAAAAAGAACCTGCTGCGTTCGGCCTGGGAAGGGATGCAATGGCTGCTGAAAAACCGCGGAATTTTGGATATGATCCTATTCCTGGCGGTTATCAATCTGATTGTCAGCATTTTTAATGCGGCTTTAGCGCCGATGATCCTTTCACGCCCGGGCGGAGGGGAAACCGTATTGGGAATTTTGCAGGTGTTTACCGGGGCGGCCAATCTGGTAGGGAGCCTGCTGGTTACGCTTTTACCCGCACCCAAAAGCCGGGTTCGGGTGATTTTCAACAGCCTGCTGTTTTCCATGTCTACGCAGAACCTGCTGCTGGCTTTGGGACACCAGGCCGGGATCTGGTATTTCAGCAGTATCCTGGGATGGCTGTGTATCCCTATTGTGAATGCGAACCTGGGCGCCTTACTGCGCCTGTACATCCCGGTGGAGATGCAGGGCCGGGTTTTTGCCGCGCGGAATACCCTGCAATTTTTCACGATCCCGGTGGGGTATTTGCTGGGCGGCTGGCTGGTTGACCAGGTTTGCGAGCCGTTCATGGCCAATCTGCCGGACGGGGCGTTCCTAACCCAGCTATTGGGTTCCGGAAAGGGCAGCGGGGCAGCGCTGGTATTTTTGATTATTGCGGCAGCGGGAGTGCTGGTCTGCTTGGGCTTCCGGAGAAACAAAAATATCTGGCGGCTGGAAAAGACAGAACCAAGCGAATAAACGGAAAAAAGGCTGGGGGCTTTTGCCCTCAGCCTTTTATGTATGTGCGGAAACCCGGTCAGCCGTTCTGCTGGATGTAATCCACAATGCCGACCATTTTGTCCTGGTCAAAATAAACCCGGGGAACCCGCCGTCCAATCAGGCACATCAGCTCGTAACTGATCGTGCCGATCCGGCGGGCCAGGTCAGCGAAGGTAATCTCCGCGCTGCCATCCCGGCCGACTACCGTGACGAGGTCGCCGGAATGGACATCCTCAATACCGGTGACGTCCAGCATCAGTTGATCCATGCAAATATTGCCGCAGACAGGGGCGGGCTTGCCATGGATCAGCATTTCTGCACGGTTTGATAACAGCCGGGGATAACCGTCCGCATACCCGATCGGGACGGTCGCCAGCTTCATCGGATGGGAAGAATAGAACGTCCGGCCATAGGAAACCGCCGTATCTGCCGGGATTTCCTTGACCATAGAAACCACCGTTTTAAGCTCCATAACCGGCTCCAATGGAAAAGGGAGCGGTTCTGTGCTGGGAGCAACCCCGTATTGGATAATCCCAGCCCGTACATAGTCATAGGCCCGCTCGGAGAGAAAAGCAATCCCAGCGCTGTTCTGGATATGCCGGCAAAAAGAAACCCCTTCCTGTTCCAATGCTGCGGCGACTTGGCGGTAACGTTCTTCCTGCATGGCCGTATAGGCGGCGGAATCCGGATCTAATGCATCCGCACTGGAAAAATGGCTGAACAGGCCCAGACAGCGCAGACGGGGAAGCTTCAGGATTTCCCGCAGTTCCGGCAGGGAGGATAGGCGGCCGTCCTCCTGGATCCCGATGCGGGTCATCCCGGTATCCAGCTTCAGATGGCAGTCCAAAAAGGTGCCGGGAGGGCAGGAACGGTTCAGCTCCCGGGCGTAATCCAGGGAAAATACGGTTTGAGTAATCCGGTTTTCCAGCAGGATTGCACTGCATTCCGTGGGAGTGAATCCCAAAACCAGAATATCGCTGGTAATTCCGCCTTTACGCAGGGAGAGTGCTTCCTCCAGGTTGGAAACAGCAAAAAAGCGGACGCCCTGCTGTTCCAGCCGGCGTGCGATCATTCGGTCGCCGTGGCCGTATCCATCCGCTTTAACGACCGACATCAGGCGGGTCTGCGGGGGAAGAGTCCTGCGAAGCTGGGCGAGGTTGCGGTCCAGGCGGTCCAGATGGATTTCCGCCCAGGTTCGTTTTAAAAAATCCGGCATAGCAGTTCCTTTCTTAGTCCGGGTCATCCGGTTTGTGCCCCATCAGGGTGAGGCCGGCGGCATTCACCAAAACAGAGATCAGGATCAGCCAAAGGGAGGAAGACCAGTCGGTGAATAAAAAAAGGCCTAGGCCCAAAAGGAGAAGCAGGATACCGGCCAGGAAAAGCAGCTTGCCGGCTCGTTGGACAGGGGAGGCAGACTTCATGGGAAACGCTTCCTTTCTGCGTAGAGAATGATTTTATGATACAACATCCAGCGGTGAATTACAAGGAAAATTTTCCCGCCCGTATACAGGGGAATTTGCGGAGAATTCGACAAATCGACGGGAAATTTGTCTACAAATCGTAATATTTTGAAAAATGGGATTTTTTGGATTCCACTGAGAATTCTCCACACTTTCCACCGTGTTTTCCACAATCAAAGCCGGATATTAACGGCATTACCCGGATTTTTGGAAAAGTTCTCCCCAGTTTCCACACAGTTTTCCACCGGATTGTGGAAATACAACCTGTAATAGTGGGGAAGAAGGATCAGAAAAAGGTGCAATTGTCAAGCTTTTTCGGCAAATTCCTGCTCTTTTTTTCGAAGCCTTTCAAAAAAGCCGGAAAGTATTTGGCTGCATTCCAGTTCTCGGATTCCGCCCAGGATTTCAAGGCGATGGTTAAAGCCCATCTGGTTGAAATCCGCCAGCGAGCCGCAGCATCCGGCTTTGAGGTCGTAAGCGCCAAAGACAACCTGGCAGACTCGGGCGTTGATCAGGGCGCCCATACACATGGGGCAGGGCTCCAGCGTGACGTAAAGAGTGCATCCCTCCAGCCGCCAGCTTTGCAGGGCATCACAGGCCTGACGGATCGCGTTGAGCTCGGCATGGCCTAAAGCTGTCCGTTCGGTTTCCCGGGTATTATGCCCCCGTCCAAGGATCACGCCGTCCCGTACAATCAGGCATCCAACTGGGATTTCCCCCAGTTCCAAAGCCAGCCGGGCCTCCTTCAGTGCCAGTTCCATATAATCCGAGTGCTGAAGTTTCATGGTTCACCATCCTATAATTTGAATCATTTGAATAACCCGCAGCACCATCAGCAGGATCAGGAATAAAAAGAAGAAGCTGGAGCAGAAATAGCCCAATTTGACTTTGGTCGGGATCCCATCCGGTGCAGGTGACATCCGGAATGCCTGGGGATCTCGGTAAAGGAAAAGAAGATAGGCGATGAGGGCGGCTCCGACAACCACCAGCCCGGTCAGCAGGGTGATGACCCATACAAGGGAGGGGTCTAAATAATGGTTGGCGACGCGGAAAGCATACAGCAAAACCAGCGACAGGAGCCGTCCGATCAAAGAGGGCCAAAGGCTCCCCCCTGCCCGGATAGTAAAATAGCCCGCGCTCAGCCCCAGCAGGAAGGCGGAGATCGCTTCCACCGGGCCGCTGGAAAAGAAGGCACAGATGAGCGAAACAGCCAAGACGGCGAAGCTGTCCCCGAACCGCCGCAGCCGTGCCAGCAGGATGCCGCGGAACAAAATCTCGCTGAGAAGGATATAGAAAAAGGAGTTTCCAAAGCTGAGGAGCGGCAATTCCGGGTATCCGGGATTGGTGTAGAGGATGATCCCGAAGAAGGAGGTCAGCTCATGGAAAATTCCGCTCAGCAGCGCCCCCAGAAGGCTGGAAGCCACGATCACCGGGACAGCCAGCGATGTTACGCCGGCGTAAGGCTTTGAAAAAACCCGTTTGCCATGCAGGGCGCGTCTGCTGGCAAGCCAGCAGGCCAGGGTAGTAATGAACAAGGCGGACAGTGCGCTCAGTGAGCCAATCAGCTCTTTGATAAAAATGGTGGTGTAAATCATCCCGGTGTAGGGATTGATCTGGACGGGCAGTCCCAGATAGGATACCAGGTAGGTGAGAGGCAAGCTCAGCAGGTTTTTGCTGAGCAGGTAAAGGGTCAGAAACAGGCAGATCAGGTTGGCGTTTCGCCGGATTGCGGATAAAGTGACCCGGGTGCTGCAGACGGAAAGAAAGCCTAGTCCGGCAACATAGGTTACGCTGTCTTGGGGAAGGGGGGGCTCCTGGCGGTGCATCAGCATCCTCCTTTCAGCAGGAACACAGGAACACAGGGACGGTTGGGAGACAGGATCAACATCTTTACAAAACGGATATGCAGGGCACCTGAGTGCTGCTTTTGCGGTGGTATTTGCCGCAGGTTTGTGCTGACTCCTTTGGACTGTTTGAACAGGCTTCCGCTTTGGCAGGAAGGCAGTATTTTCAACAGTTTAGTATAACACATTTTTCTTTCAAATTTACCCTGGAAATGTAAATAAACCATGTCTTTCGTTCTCTTTGGATAGTGCAGCCAAAACGTCTTTATTTCGGGGACAAAAAGGATAAAATTCTTTACAGGAAAAACGAATTCGACCGAAAACAAAAGAATTAGATATTTTGTGCAAAAGGTCTTGTAATTTGTTTAACCTTGGAGTATAATATGCCTATAAACAGAAAGAAAACTTTCCTAACAAAAGGAATCTGTTTATGCGGATCCATTTACACGCGTGAATGGAAAAACCATTTTATCAAGAGGGAGATTTGAGAAAATGAAAAGGAAAATGAAGGTGTTATCACTTCTCGCAGCGGTCGCGATGACCACAGCGGCATTTGCCGGCTGTGGAGCCAACCCATCCGGTTCGCCCAGTTCCGGCGGCGGGACGCCGTCATCCAGCGGCAATTCCGGCCAAAAGGAAACCGTGGAGCTGACCTGGTGGCATTGGGGTGAATCCCCCAAAAATCCAGACGCTGTTATCCAAGCGCTGAACAAGAAATCCGCCGAGGATATCGGGGTTACCATCCGGTTCCTTTGGGCTACCGGGGAAGATACCAAACTGAAAACAGCGCTTTCTACCGGTGCGGAGGATGATATTGCGTTTACCTGTTCCTGGTTTGCTTATTATCCGACTACCGCGCAGAGCGGCCAGCTTTTGGATATTACCGACAAGCTGCCTGAGCAGACTCCGGACCTGTGGAATTATATACCAGATTATGTTTGGCAGGGCTCAAGGGTCAACGGCCGTATTTATGCAGTCCCGACCTATAAAGACGTTGCGGCCGCTTCTTATTGGTACTGCAATAAAGAGTATGTTTTTGACCAGGCTGGTGCGGAAGCCGAATTTATGGCTCCGGGCGAGCGGAATGCAGTAAAAACCCCGCTGATGAAAAAGCTGTATGAATACGCGCAGCAGGGCAACCCCTACCCGCATGATCTGACCGCCCCATATGTCTATAATAACCAAGGGCCGCGTACCGTATCCAACGGGTTTGAGGATGTCTTTGCGGACGCAGGCCTGGTGGTAGAGCTGGGCGACGATACCCATGAAGTAAAATTTATGTACTCCACCGATAACTATATCGCCGACCTGCAAACCTTGGTTGAATGGTATAAAGCCGGTTATGTCAACCAGGACTGCGCGCAGCTGGAAAAAGAGCCGGAATTCTGCGTGGTCAACCAGGCGGCTGGCTGGAAAGGCGCCGAGGTCGCCGTATGGGGCCTGAACAAGGATTATACGGTCGCGATCTGCCAGCGGACAAAGCCTGTCGCTTCGACCAGCTCGGCAATCGGCTCAATGCAGGGGATTTTTGCGAACTCCAAGCATCCGGATGAAGCGCTGAAATTCATCGAATACATGAACCTGAACGAATCCTACCGGAATATGCTGGGTTATGGCATCGAGGGAACCAACTGGAAGGATAACGGTGACGGTACTGTCACACGGCTGGGTTCGGACTGGGAGCCGGGTTTATTTTCACAGGCTACTTTCTTCACCCTGAAACCGGTGGCTCCGGCTCCGGCAACCATGTATACGGATATGAAAGCAGAAATGGATCAGGCCATTCAAACCGATCTGCTCGGCTTTGTATTCGATATGAGCAATGTAACCAATGAGGTAGCGGCTTGTTCGGCAGTGATCAACAAACATAAAACCACATTGGTCTGCGGCACAATGTCCGACGCAAGCAGCTATGTAGCAGATGTCCTCAATGAGCTGAAAACCTGCGGCTGGGATAAAATCCGGGATGAGGCGCAGAAACAGGTGGATGAATTCCTGAAGAATAAGGCGTCTTAATAGCAATAATACGATTTCTTGAAAAAAGGGGGGCTTCGGCCCTCCTTTTTCTATGAATTTTATTCTGAAAAATAAAAAAGAGAACGGTAAGAATACCGTTCTCCATTTTCTTATAAAGACAAGACTAAGCCCGATTCAGCTTGAGCGCAATCTGAGATTTTTTTCTGGCAGCAGTATTTTTATGAAGCAGCCCTTTTGCACAAGCTTTATCAATTTTGGTGATTGCACATTTTACCGCATCCTGCTTGTTGGCAGCGTCGGACTCGATTGCAGCGTTTGCTTTCTTGATAGCCGTTCTCAGGTTGGTGATCACCGCTTTATTGGCAGCAGCCTTGGTAGCGTTTACTTTGACTCTCTTTTTAGCAGATTTAATATTCGGCATTCGCCTTGCACCTCCTTCACATAAAGCTTGCGTTTTGGAGAACACTAGCTTTGGTGTAATGATGATAGTCCTTGCCCTAATGACGGGGTCTGGAAAACCGGGCATAACGAGACACACGTTTGAACTATACAGTAATAATTATGATAGCACGATCCGCTCGAAAATGCAAGTATTTTTTTCAAGCTTTGTGAGATTTTGAAGCGTTTTCGGCCGGACGGCAGGAAAGGAGAAGGGTGATGGCCATACGTACCGATTTAGCCCTGGAAATGCTGGAAGCAGCAGGCGAGCTTTTGCCTCAAGGCGTCCGGCAGGAAAAATTTCAAGAAAATGGGATCGAGGTCACCCGGGTGCAGGTGGAAACAGAGGAAGCGGCCCGGATTTTGAGAAAGCCGGTCGGCTCTTATTATACCATGGAAACGGCGGATTTTAAGTCGGTCCCCCCGGATTTTGCCGCGGAGGTCGAGGCCGCCGCCCGCGTCCTGTCCAGGCTGCTGCCCCCGAAGGATCAGCCGGTATTGGTGATCGGGCTGGGAAATCAGGAAATCACCCCGGACGCTCTGGGCCCGAAAGCGGTCCGGCTGCTGCTGGCCACCCGGCATATCCGTGCGGAGCTGGCTGAAGAAATCGGGCTGGGGAAGCTGCGTCCGGTATCCCTGCTGGCTCCGGGTGTGCTGGGGCAGACCGGGATCGAAACCGCTGAAATTGCCGCCGCGCTGGCCGGAACGCTCCGCCCCTCCGCCGTGGTGGTAATTGATGCGCTGGCTGCCAAGAGTGTGGACCGGCTGGCCCGGACCCTCCAGATCAGCACGGCTGGGATTTCGCCCGGGTCGGGGGTGCAGAATACCCGGCGTGAGCTCAGCGAACGCACACTGGGGGTTCCGGTGATTTCGATGGGTGTGCCGATGGTGGTGGATATGACAACTGTCGCCTGTGATTTGCTTCAGGATGAGGCGGCCGAAGAAAAGGTATCCGAGGCGGGACAGGGAATGATGGTGACCCCGCGTGAAATTGACCTGGCGGTCGAACACGCCGCAAAGCTGACGGCATTCGGGCTGAACCGGGCCCTCCAGCCGGATTTGAGCCTGACGGACTTACAGGCGTTGGTCGGCGGCTGAGCGCACATATTCCGGCTTTTTTCTGCATAGGAATGGGAAGTAGTGAACGTCCTGCAGTATGCGGACGACCTATCGCAGGGAGGAGCACAGGAATATGGCAAAAGCAAAACGGAAAAAAACCAATATGGACTGGAAACCAGTGGCGGCGGGGCTATTGATCCTGCCGCTGGTGTATGGTACGGCCAAGGGGACGCTGCCCTATCTCCAGCCGGCTTTGGAACGGGCGGCGCTCTGGTCGGCAGGGCTCAGCTTTCAGACGCAGTTGCCGGAGGAAGAAGCCCGTTCCCAGACTGTCAACCAAAGCAGTATAGAATTCCTTGCTCAGCATGACGCAGGGGATTGGAACAGCCTGCCCGAGGATCCATACGAGGAGCTTCCGCTGAAAGAATCCTCCCCAAAGGAACCGGAGGAGGGGGAAACTGCCCTTCCCCCGGACCCGCCGGAAGAAAAGCCGGCGAATGCCGGGACGATCCTGCGGAAAAGCTACCAGGCTGGGACGACCGGGATTTATATCCCGGTGGGGAAAGGCTCGCTGAAAAACTGCACTTCTCTCAGCGCGGCGGAGATCCAGCAGGTAATTGCCCAGAAGCCGGCGTTTGAGATTCAGCAGGATTTGGATACGCCGGAGGTATTGATTATGCACACTCATGCGACAGAAGGGTACCAGAGCAGGGCGCGGGATTGGTTCGATCCCGCCTCCACCTCCCGCACCACAGATTGCAGCCAGAATACCTGCCGCGTGGGAGATGAAATCGAGAAGCAGCTTCTTGCCGCTGGGATCGGGGTGCTGCATGACCGCACCCTGCATGATTACCCTTCTTATAATGGGGCTTATGAACGCAGTGCGGCAACCGTGAAAGGCTATTTGGAACAGTATCCGAGCATTAAAGTAGTTCTGGATGTGCATCGGGATGCGATCCAGCCGGATGCGGAAACGATGGTTGCACCGGTTGCGGAAATTAACGGGAAGTCCAGCGCACAGGTGATGATTATTTCCGGTTGTGATAACGGCAGCTTTAATATGCCGAATTACCGGGAGAACCTGAAATTCAGCGCGTCGCTCCAGCGTCAGATGGCCGAGGATTACCCCGGGCTGGCCCGGCCGATTCTGTTCGATTACCGGAAATACAATCAGGATCTTACTACCGGGTCGATTTTATTGGAAATGGGCGGGCATGGCAATACGCTGGAGGAGGCGGTTTACTGCGGCGAGTTAGTGGGGAAATCACTGGCGAAGGTTCTGTCTTCCTTATAAGAGGAATGTGGATCAAATCAGGAAAAGGATGGAAAACAGATGCAGGAAAAACAAAACAGCCGGGGTTACCCGGCCTTTCTGGGCGGGATGGCGGTGACGCTGCTCCTGTCCTTACTGGTATCGGGGTGCCTGTTGGCATTGGTGCGGATGGAATCGACCATTGCGCCGGAGGACTACGTGCTCTTCCGGATGACAGCCGGGGAGGAGCAGGTGAACCTGGTCGCCTTTAACCAAGAGTATGAATGGGACCTGACACAGGCGGAGGGGTGGGATCTCCCGCTGAAACAGGTGGAACAGCTTTCCCCAGCCGGGGCCGGGGCTTTTCTGGGGGCGCTGGACTGGCTGACAGGACTGGCGGAGAGGGGTTACCGCCGGATTTTGAACGGATATAGTCGGCACACTTGAAAATCGGGCGCCGATTTTCAAGTCAGGCTTTGCCTGTTCACGCATAAAATGCGCTGTGCGCCGTCTATGAAGCCCTACCGCATGGCCGCTTCGCG
>CANAQK010000009.1 GCA_947363605.1 uncultured Clostridia bacterium
TATGCCGCAGTGTTGAAAAGAAGCCAATGCTTCTTTTCAAGTGCGTTGACTATAAGCTGCCTGGGGGCGTTTGGCCGCCGGGCAGTTTTCTTTTTTACCGATATTCGCAGGATTCCCCAAATTTTTCTGCCTTTCTTGTCTATACTGACTGTATCAGGAGTAAAAGGGATGGGAAATCCCGGTTCGGGGCTTTCTTATTCAGCTTAAACGTGATATAATAAGAACCTGTACGGATGATATGCCGGATTCCCTCCTGTGTAATGATACCGCCGCAGTGCTTTTGGCCCGCGGCCTGGACTGGAGGAGAAAAGGGATGGATTTCCGATTAGCCGTAGACAGCTGCTGCGAACTGCCGGAGGAATGGTGCGCCGGGCAGGAGGTTGTCCGTGTGCCGCTGCGGATGACCTTGGGGGAGGAGGAATTCCTGGATGATGGGAATTTGAACCGCCGCCGTTTCCTACGGAAAATGGAGCGGTATCCGGGACGTCCCATGTCGGCCTGCCCGTCACCGCAGGCCTGGCTGGAGGCGATTTCCCCGGACAAGCCCACGATTCTGCTGACATTGTCCTCTCAGTTATCCGGCTCTTATTCTTCCGCGCGGATAGCCTGCGAGCTTTCTTCCAATCCACAGACGGCTGCCTTCGACAGCAAAACGGCTTCAGCCGGAGAAAGCCTGCTGGCTTTGCGTATTTTGGAGATTGCGGGGCAATGCCGGAAATTTGAGACAGCGGTGGAACGGATCCAGCGGGTTTTGCCGATGCAGCGTACCTTCTTCCTGCTGGAAACACTGGATCAGCTGGTGAAATCCGGGCGGATTGGCCGGATTGCCGGAAAGCTGGCAGGGGCGCTCCAGGTAAAGCCGGTGCTCGGCTCGGATGGGGATGGGAATATTGCCCAATTTGGCCGCGCCAGGGGGAGCGAACGGGGGATGGGGCTGCTGGTGGAGCGGCTGATCCAAGCGGCAGGTCCAGCGCGGGGAAGAGTGGTGCTTTCCCACTGTGAGAATCCCCGGGCGGCGGAAGAACTGGCGGAAATCCTGCGTAGAAAAGGCGGCTTCCCCGAGGTGCGAATTGCGGAAATGTCGGGGATCTCGAGTATGTATGCCAGCCGCGGCGGGATTGTAGCGGCGTTGTTTGGCTCATCTAAGCAATCCGGAACACGAAAATAATATTACTTCCGAACTGAAAGGTCGGAAGTAATATCTGCCATGTTTTGCGGTTGCCGCCGGTTACGGCGGCGAGCAAAACGGCTCAAATCAACTGTATTATTTCCGAATTTTTAATTCGGAAATAATAAAAAAGGGAGATTATATGGGAGAAAAATTGAAAGCGAGGCCGGCCTCGGAATCCTGCACTGAGCAGATCCAGATCCTGATGCCGGAGCATATCAACGGGTATAAGCGGCTGTTCGGCGGGAAGCTGATGGAATGGATTGATGTTGTAGCGGCGGTTTGCGCGCGGAGGCACGCTCAGTGCAACGTGACGACGGCGGCTGTGGATCATCTGGTATTCCAGTCAGCGGCCTATGTGAACAGCACGATTGTGCTCAAAGGACGGGTCACTTATGTAGGAAAAACGTCGATGGAAGTCCGGGTGGATACCTTCGTAGAATCCTTGAATGGGGAACAGCGCCAGATCAACCGTGCCTACCTGATTATGGTAGCGTTGGATGAAAATGACCGGCCGACCCAGGTCCCCGGGCTGATCTGCGAAACCGAGGAGGAAAAGGCGGAATGGGAAGCTGGGAAACAGCGGCGTGAGACCCGCCGGCTTCGGTACGGAAACTGACTCTGGCAGCGTGCGCCCTCTTGGCCCAGTCTGCCCCGGCTGGGTTTGAAAAGGAGGCTTTGCCATTAAAAATGCTTTCAGTGGTTTTTCGATGAAAATAGTTGACAAATGGAAAAACCAATGCTATAATAAACAAGCATCACAAAGCTGATTGACTTTGGAGAGGTGTCCGAGTGGTTTATGGAGCTGGTCTTGAAAACCAGTGATCCCGTCAGGGACCGTGGGTTCGAATCCCACCTTCTCCGCCAATTGGATCATCTGCCGATGCAGCGGTTAAATATAAATAATAACGTCACACGGAGAAGTACTCAAGTTGGTGACGAGGCGCCCCTGCTAAGGGCGTAGGTCGGGAAACCGGCGCGAGAGTTCGAGTCTCTCCTTCTCCGCCAAACAAACAAAAAGCTGTATTTCTGTTTTTTACAGATTGAATACAGCTTTTTTGGTTTATTGAAAATCTTTAGGACGGAAGTGTAAACCATGGATCACTTTTTCGAAGCAGAAGGAAATCGGCTCATATACCGCTGTGACAGTGAAACGATGTATGTAGAGGCTTGGGGTCCGAATGCCCTCCGGATTCGGGCGGCGAGAATGGGCCAGAACCTCCTGGAACAGGATTGGGCCCTGTCCGAGCCCCATACCGAGCAGGCAGAGATCGAGCTGGGCAATGGCCGGGCCTCGATCCGGAACGGGAAAATCCGCGGGGAGATCACCGAAAGCGGGAAGATGATCTTCTATAACCAAGATAGGAAGCTGCTGCTGGAGGAATTTGCACGGAACCGGAAGAACGTGTTTTCCAAAGATTGTTCCGCGTTGGAGATTGAGGGCCGTGAAATGCGGCCAATCCCTGGGACGGAATCCTATGTGCTGACGGCCCGGTTTGAATCGGATCCGGATGAAAAGCTTTACGGCATGGGGCAGTATCAGCAGCCTTTCCTGAACCTCAAGGGGTGTACGCTGGAGCTGGCGCAGCGGAATTCGCAGGCCAGCGTGCCGTTTTTGCTGTCGGATCAGGGTTATGGGTTTTTATGGAATAACCCGGCGATCGGGAATGTCTTTTTCGGGAAGAATCTGACCGAATGGAAGGCCCTCTCGACAAAATGCCTGGATTATTGGGTGACTGCTGGGGATACGCCCGCCGAGATCGAGGAAGCCTATGCGGCGGTGACCGGGAAAGCCCCCATAATGCCGGACTATGGGATGGGCTTCTGGCAGTGTAAGCTTCGGTATCAGACCCAGGAGGAACTGCTCGGGGTCGCACGGGAGTATAAGCGCCGGGGGATTCCATTGGATGTCATCGTGATCGACTTTTTCCATTGGCCGAAGCAGGGGGATTGGAAGTTTGATGAAACCTATTGGCCGGATCCGGATGGGATGGTCCGGGAGCTGAAGGAAATGGGAATCGAGCTGATGGTATCCATCTGGCCAACGGTGGACAGGCAGAGTGAAAATTATGCGGAAATGCGTCAAAAGGGGTATTTGATCCGCAGCGACCGAGGACCTCAGATCTCCATGGACTTCTTTGGGAATACTGCCTTCTATGACGCGACGAACCCGGAGGCGCGGAAATATGTCTGGAGCAAGGTAGAGCAGAACTATTACAATAAGGGGATCCGTACCTATTGGCTGGATGTAGCGGAACCGGAATACTCGGCCTACGATTACGACAATTACCGTTATCATCTGGGGAGCGATTTACAGGTAGGGAACCTCTACCCCTTGATGTATGCCAAGACCTTCTTTGATGGGCTGAAGTCGAACGGCCAGCAGGAAATCCTGAACCTGTTGAGATGCGCTTGGGCAGGCAGCCAAAAATATGGGGCGCTGGTTTGGTCGGGGGATATTGCCTCCAGCTTTGAAAGTATGAGGAATCAGCTTGCCGCAGGGCTGAATATGGGGATCGCCGGGATCCCGTGGTGGACGACGGATATCGGCGGATTCCATGGCGGGGATCCTCGGAAGGAGGAGTTCCGGGAGTTGTTGGTGCGCTGGTTCGAATGGGGGGCGTTCTGCCCGGTAATGCGCCTGCATGGGGATCGGGAACCCAGGCAGCCGAAGGTTGGGACGACCGGAGGGGCAGACTGCTGCTCGGGCGCACCGAACGAGATCTGGTCCTATGGTGAAGGGGTCTATGAGATCTGCCGGAAATATATTGGGATCCGGGAGGAACTCCGGCCCTATACGGCGCGGCTGATGAAGGAGGCGCATGAGAAGGGGACGCCGGTGATGCGCACGTTATTCTACGAATTTCCAGAGGATCCGCACTGTTGGGAAGAGGAAACAGAGTATTGCTATGGTCCGGATCTGCTGGTAGCTCCGGTGATGGAGGCCGGGCAGCGGAGCCGGGCCGTGTACCTTCCTGCGGGAAGCCAGTGGGAGGATTACGAAACCGGCCAGCGTTATGCGGGCGGGAATACCTATGAGGTCGATGCACCGATCGATAAAATCCCTGTGTTTAAGAGAGTACGATAAGGAAGGCTTATGGAGGTATTCCCTCCCCTTGCCCTCATGCGATGGAGCCGCGAAGGGGAGCGCATTGAAACCGCTGGTTTCAATGTTAGGCAGGCTGTAAAAATACCTGCTTATAAAGAGCCATCTTTTGCTTGCGGTTCAAAGCAAGGGGAAGGATTGGGGCGGCAGATGGGTTCTGCCGCCCCAATTCTGATTTTCCGCGATAGTCGATAGGAAAGGAGGAGTCAGGATGACTGAAAAACAGCAGCAGGCCCTGGATACTGTCCTTCCGTTCTTGCCGGAGGAGTACCGGGAGAGTGTTATCGGGAGATCGCCGGCTATGTGACTCATTGGGCTGCAAGCCTGTGCTGAGGGGTGCCATAAGGATTATGTGGACTTCGTTTCCTCCAAGCTGAAACGGGAGCTGCTCAAAATCAGCGCCGATCCAATGCTCTCCCAGCGTATCACGGTATTTTTCAGGATGCTGTCAGCCTGCGGCTCGCTCAATGGGAACGGCTGGGCTACTCGGCAAAATGCTTTGGCTGCGGCGGGTGTAAAGGGAAGCCGCTGGGCTATCCTGCATCCTGCCGGATGGTACAAAGGGCTTCCGGTGCGGATATGACATGATCCCTCTGCCCGGCTTCGGGGCGGAACAGGTTCCGGAAGCCAAGGAGGCCCTCCGTTTACAGCATGAGCTTTTCCTTCGCTTGGCTGGGGCTTGACTTTAATCGAAAGGGGTTATTATGAACATCTTACTGATTGGGATCAACGCGAAATATATCCATTCCTGCTTGGCTGTGCATCTGCTGGCGGCATACGCCCGGCAGGAGTACGGGATTTGCTGCGAAACGGTGGAATATACCATCAACCAGAGCGAGGACTTGATCCTGGGTGAAATCTGCCGGAAAAAACCGGATCTGATCGGGTTTTCCTGTTATATCTGGAATTATGAGCTGGTGCAGCGGCTGGTGCGGATTCTCCGCCGGGTTTTGCCGGAAACCCGGATTTTATTAGGCGGGCCGGAGGTCGGGTTCGACAGCTCTGCTGTCTTAGCGCAGACGGGGGCAGACTTTGTCCTTTCCGGTGAAGGGGAGGAGCCCTTTGCCCAGCTTTGCCGGGCGTTGCTGGAAAGCCGCCCGCTGAGCGAGGTGCCGTCACTGACCTACCGTCAGGGGGAGGAAATCCATCAAACGTCTCCGGCTCCCCCGCTGGATCTGGCAAAGCTGCCCTTTGTCTATGAGGATTTGTCCTTCTATGAGAACCGCATTTTGTATTATGAGGCGCAGCGGGGCTGCCCATTTAACTGCCAGTACTGTCTTTCCTCCGCCGAAAAAGGGGTGCGGTTCCAGCCTTTGGACAAGGTATGCCGGGAGCTGCGTTTTTTCCTGGAGCACCGGGTGCCTCAGGTGAAGTTCGTCGACCGGACCTTCAACGCCAATCCTCGCTTTGCATTGGCGATCTGGCGGTTTTTGCAGGAGAACGATAACGGGGTGACCAATTTCCATTTTGAGCTGGCGGCAGACTGCATCACTGAAGAAATGCTGGAGTTTTTCTCTTTAGTGCGGCCGGGGCTGTTCCAATTTGAGATCGGCGTCCAGTCCACCTATGAGCCGACCCTCCAGGCAATTGACCGGAGGACGCCCTTTGCGGAGGTCTGCCGGACAGTCCGGCGGATTCAGCAGGCGGGGAATATCCACCTGCATCTGGATTTGATTGCCGGGCTGCCCTATGAAGGGTATACCCGGTTTGGGCAGTCTTTTGACGAGGTGTATTCCCTCCGCCCGGATCGGTTCCAGCTGGGCTTCCTGAAGCTTCTCAAGGGCTCCGGGCTGCGGAGGGATCAGGAACGGTTCGGGATCGCCGCCCGGGAGACCGCTCCCTATGAGGTGCTGTTCACCGACGGGCTTTCCTTTGAAGAATTGTTACAGCTGAAAGAAATCGAGGATCTGACCGAGCTTTACTATAACTCCGGACGGTTCCGGCAAAGCTTGGAGTACCTGAACTCCCGTGTGGAATCACCCTTCCGTTTTTTTGAGGGATTTGCCTGGTTCCGGAGGGAACAGGGGGCGCATCTTCAAACGCCGGGTAAATTGGAGCAGTACAGTTTGCTGTACCATTATGGTTGTTCCCTTCCGGGCTGTAACCCGTTGGAACTGCGCTGGCGGATGAAATTCGACCTCTATTCTCATGAAAAGGCGCGTAAGCTGCCGGAATGGCTGACAGAGGACGAAACCTCGGCGCGCCGGAACCAGGTTTTCGATTTCTATCAGGCGGCACTTTCCAGGGGGGCCTTACTTCCGGAATATGCAGGGCTGGAGTATAAGCAAGTGGCGAAGATGGCGCATCTGGAGTTTTTCCCGTTTGACCCTCGGAAGCCGGAAGGATCTGGCCGGGCCGTCCTGCTCTTCAACTACCGCCGGCCCGACCTGTTGGGAAATGCGGCGGTGACTGATGTAACGTCCTGGTTTAGGGAATAGGAAATCAAAAAGCTTCCTGATGGTCAGGAAGCTTTTTTCGCTGATTCAAAGAGGGCGGCGTGCAGCGCCGCAATAAAAAACTTTTTAAGTTTTTCTTCCCAATATAGTCGGCACACCCTCAAATCGGAGCCTGATTTTCAAGTCAGGCTTTGCCTGGCATAAAATGCGCTGCGCGCCGTCTATGAAGCCCTGCCGCAGTGTTGAAAAGAAGCTAATGCTTCTTTTCAAGTGCGTTGACTATAGTATTAGAACCTGTATGCACAACTATCGAACACGATCTGCCGGGTGCTTTTTCAGGCAGACTGCGTTCATTTTCCTTGCCATACGGCATCCTCTGATTGTACATACAGGTTCTTAAAAATGGAACCGCCAAGGGGGTTCGCGCCAAAGGATTGCCAGTAAATAAAGTGCGGCCGCGGCGAAAAGCCCTCCTAAAAACCAAAGGACCATCAAAGCAGCCCAATGAGCGTTCCGGCGCATTTTCCACGCAGCTGTCAGCAATACAGCGGCAAGGCCCGCCGACCCCAGCAGCATAAAAAACAGGAAAAAATAAGCCAGCCCCATGGTTCCCACCTTCTGATACAAAAACACCGCACAAAGTGCGGTGTTTTTGTTGTGTTCTGGAGCGAATAGCGAGAGTCGAACTCGTGACCTCAGCTTGGGAAGCTGATGTTTTACCACTAAACTATATTCGCATTGATTGTATTATAGCGTATGGCCGCAGAATTGTCAAGAGGGTTCCCAGGATTTTTATCTGGGTATTTTGACAAAAATTTGTATGGATGAAGGTGGATTTCTAAAAAGGGTTTTTGTTCCTTTTTTGTTGACAAAGTTATCAGGGCTTGGTATTCTTAAAATGAATAAGAAGCAAATAAAATAAGTTTCCCAACCCCCATTCCCGCCGGTGCAGCCCCATCCATCCGGCGGGGAAAATTCTGCAATATTGGTATTGCTCTTTTCATTTTATCAAACGGGTAAGCCTTCCGTTTGATAAAAATAACTATGGAAGAAAGGCAGATGGTTTTATGAAAAAATGGATCGCGGCTCTGCTGGCTCTCAGTATGCTGGCTGGGGCCCCGGTTTCCGCGATGGCAGAGGGACAGGATCATCCGGCGGTTTCGTCCGGGATTTCTGCTTCCTCATCGGAAAGCGCGCCGGAGGGATCATCGGAGCCGTCGTCGGCTCCGTCCAAGGCCTCGGTTTCTTCAGCAGAAAGCAAACCGGAAGAATCTCCGGCGTCATCGGGAAGCACGCCGGATCAGAAAGCGCAGACCTCTTCTCCGGCAGGCGTGAAGCTGCTGGAACAGGCGGGCGGCGTTTTGATCAACGTTTACCTGGATTTTCCGGCTGCAAAATTGGAAAAGGTGGTTGCAGCACTGGAACCGGTAGACCGGAAATCGATCGGCGTTGCGCTGGAACGTATGGAAACGGAAGAAGAATCGCCGTATGTGCTGCGGTTCCGTAATAAGAACAATCTGAAGGCCGGAAACTACCGGCTGGTCCTGAGCGGGGCAAATTTTGTCCGCTATGAGCAGGAAATCCAGATTTTCCCAGGGATGAATACCCGTCTGAGTTACCATAACAGCCATATTGACACCGGTGTCCAAGGCCGCGGGATTTTTGTCTACGGCGATTTTGACGGCAGCGGAAACGTCGGGCAGGAGGACGCGGATATCCTGATCCGGAATCTGGATCAGGCGGTTCAGGAAACAGACCTGAACCGGGACGGAAAAACCGACCTGCTGGATTTGACTCTGTTCTGCATCAATTTGGAGAAGCAGCAGACAATGGCTTCCCAGCTGGAATCCCTCCAGCCGGAACTGATTGCGGCAAAGCCGGAAATGGGCACCCAGATGGAGGGGGATTTCTCGACCTTGCTGGATGTCAACAGCCGGGATACCGTCGCGTTTTCCCGGAAGAGCGGGGAAGCGATCAGTAAGCAGGCTCCCGTGGAGTTCAGCATGGAGCTGCCAACCGAGGTAGGGATCGAAGGGATCCTGCTGACCCCGGGTAAAGAAAACGCGCCTGCCGCTGGTGAAATTATCCTGACGGATAAAGACGGCAAAGAGGTTTCCTTCTCCTTTGGGCAGGAAGTCCGGATGATGCGTTCGGCTGACCCGGTTGAGGTCCGGGCAGACGGCTCGATCGTCCTTCGCTTGGGAAACCAGCTTGCCATTAAAAAAGTAACGTTCAGGATTACGGCAACGACGGATAAAAATGCCAAGCTGGCTGAAATCAGCACGGTAGAGTTTTTGAATGATACCGAAAAACTGATCCCTCCGCCCGAGCTGAATATTCCTAAGAATATCCAGGTGGTTCCGGAAAATAAACAGCTTCAGGTTTCCTGGTCCAAGGAACCGAACGTCATTTTCTATGAGGTGGAAGTCCGTACGAAGGATGGGGAGCCGGAACTCCAAACGACGTATACCAATTCGATCATCATCAGCCAGTACGGCAGCAAAAAGATGACCAACGGCGAAACCTATTTCCTGCGGGTCCGTTCAGTAAACGGCGAATGGTTCAGCCCCTTCTCGGATGAAGTGAGCGGGTCGCCGGTGGTGTCCAAGGCTCCGGACGCTCCGGAAAATATCGTGGTGGCCGGCGGCTACCGCAAGCTGAGCATAAGCTGGAAAAAGATGGAGGATACCGATTTCTATACCCTCTATTACCGGCTGAAAGGTGAAACCGAGTTCCAGAAGGTCGAGAAGATCGAGAAAAACTCATATGCCCTGATCGACCTGGAGCATGAGCGCGAATATGAGCTCTATCTGACCGGGCATAATGAGAAAGGCGAAAGTCCTGCCTCCAAGCTCCATGTTGGGAAGACCCAGGATGCGCGGCCTACTCTCCCGAATTACAAGAAGATCAACCTTCCCAAGGCGTCCGGCGAGTATTCGGAACATATCGTCAATGTAACGACAACCGGCTATGTGCCTTCTGAATATCCGGCTGAATTCAATCCGGCTTGGCTGGTGGACGGCGATTACAGCACGCATTGGACCTCCAGCATGAGGGAACAGGGCGGCGCAGTAACCGTGGAGTTCGACCAGGCCTATGAGATGGATCGGATGATCCTGAGCACCCGTTTGGAGGATGGTTTCATCCTGCCGGACGGCACGCAGGGTGTGATTGGCTCGGTTGCGAAATGCCATCTCACGATTTGGGATGAAAGCGGGACGGAGCATAAGTATAACTCGGTAAATACCGACCCCCGGCTGGCCCTTTCTTCGGCGGGAAGCCGTTCCAGCTGGATCCGTTTCCCGAAAACGAAGGTGAAGAAGCTTCAGGTAAGCTTCAGCAGCTATTACACAAACTATGTCAGCATGAGCGAGCTGCATTTCTATTACTATGACAGCCTGGAGGATGATATCGACGGGCTTTATACCGATGCGCTTCATCTGGTCCTGGCGGATACCGTTGACAAGGCGAAGCTCCAGGCCCTGCGGGACCGGCTGGAAACACCGGACCCGGTCAGCGGGGAGAAGCATCCGAATTACGCACAGCTGGTGCGCGAACTGGATTATGCGGAAAGCCTGCTGGACGGCCAGGCGGCAGAGGTCATCTCGGTTGACCAGACCCTGAGCACCCGGGGAAACCAGGCCGGCTTCAGCTTTACCCTCAGTACCTTCCAGCCGTTGGGCGTTACGGTGAAGGCCGGCGAAACGCTTACCATTTTCGCAGGCCGTGAGGGCGCGAATGTCGGGGATTCCCTGCCGATCAATATTATCGCGACCCAGATCCATGGCGAATCCTCCACCTGGAAAAAGTCAGTCAAGAACGGGCTGGTTGTCGGTAAAAACGAGATCACCATCCCCGCTGTGGCCAGCGTTGCCGAGGAACAGGGCGGATCCCTTTACTTGCAATTTACCGGTGCGGTTTCGGCCGCTGCGGCGCCGATCAGCGTGCGTGTCAGCGGCGGTTCTCCGATCCCAACCCTGGAGCTGCGGGGTGTAACCGATGAAGCCGAGATCAACAAGCGGATCACGGAATATCTGGCAGACCTGAAAACCCATGTGGAAAGCCTGGAGAGCACCCATGCCAAAGAGCACCAGGTGGACGGCTATAACCATACTTATAAAGATGCGTCCTGCATCCTCAACCTGACCGAAATCGGGATGCAGAATATGCTCTTCTCGATCCCGGCGAAGGCTGCCTGGGAAGGGCTTGGCAAGACTGCGGACAGTGCTAAACTGAAAAACAGCATTGACGCGATGGAGCAGATGATCGCGCTGTTTTATCAGCAGAAGGGGCTGGATCCTGAGGCGGATGCCTCCAGCCTGCACCGTTACCCGGATAAACGGTTGAACATCCGTTATGCGACCATGTTTGCCGGTGCGTTTATGTATGCGGGCGGCGAGCATATTGGTATTGAATATCCGGAGAGCAGAGGTATGATGGGCGGTGTGCCGATCACCTTTAATTCGGAGGATGGGTCCAACCCCGTCGGCCAGAATTTTGGCTGGGGGATTGCGCACGAAATCGGCCATGTGATCGACCAGCTGGCTTATGCGGAGATTACCAACAACATCTTTGCACAGTTTGCCAAGAGCCGGGATACGGCAGATACCTCTCGGATCCCTTATGTGAAGGTTTATGAGAAAGTAACCTCGCAGTCCAAAGGGTTTGCCACGAACGTATTTACTACCCTTGGGATGTATTGGCAGCTTCATCTGGCCTATGACCCCGATTATCTCTATAAACCCTATGACAGCCATGAAGCGATGCTTCAAAACAATTTCTTTGCGCGGTTCTATACCTACCTGCGGGATCCTTCCAGCGCGCCGAACGGGCTGACGTTGGCCAAGGATAACGCGCAGGATACCATGCGGCTGGCTTGTGCGGCGGCCGGGAAAGACCTTACAGAATACTTTATCCGCTGGGGCCAGACACCGGATGCGGACACCCTGGCTTATGCGGGCCAGTTCCCGAAGGAAACCCGTGCCATTTGGTACCTGAATGACGGGGCGCGGGAATATCAGCTGAAGAAAGGCGCACAGATGCCTGCCGGTACGTCGGTTACGGCCAGCCAGACGGTTTCTGATGCGGACGGTACGGTTACACTGGCCTTCAGCAGCGCCGGCGGCAACGCAATGCTGGGCTATGAAATCCTTCGCAATGGCGTGCCGGTCGGCTTTGTTGAAGAGGGTACGACCACCTTCGTCGATTCCGTTGGCAGCCTGAGCAACCGGGTACTGACCTACAGCGTGATCGGCTACGATAAGTATCTGAACGAAACGGCTGAGGCCAAACTGGCTCCGGTGAAGGTCAAGAGCAGCGGCATCCTTGCCAAGGATAATTGGGAGCTGAGCACCAACATGACTTCCGCTGATGATGTTCCGGATTCGGTGGATGAAAATAATCCGGACGGTACAGGGAAAACTTCTGCTATCTTCAAGGCGGCGGATAACGATGAAGCTACCGTCTATACCGGGCAGGCTTCCTCGGGTGACCCGTATATCCTGATTGACTTGAAGGAAAGCAACCAGCTGAGCGCATGGCGCTATACGACCACAACCAATAACGCAGGGTATCAGGTCTATGTCAGCAGCGATCAAACGGCCCCGGCGGTTGGCGGTTCAAGCTGGACAAAAGTCTTGGATTCCAAGCTGGAAACCGCGAAAAACGGGGAAGTTGTTTACTTCGCTGAAAAAGGCTCCAGCCTGCTGAACCTGTATGATGCGCATTATGTGCTGATCCAGTTCCCGGGCAGCCAGGAGCTTTCCTTCTCCGAGATCGGGCTGGTCGGCAAGGCGAATGACAATATTGAGCTGGAACAGAGCGGCATCGGCCTGCTGTCGGCAGATTATCAGGCGGACGGCAATGTGACCATTCCGAAAGGAAGCCTGGTCTTTACTGGTACCTACAGCGGCCATCCGGCGTATAACGTGGTGAAGCTGCTGGACGGCGAAGGGAATTATGTCGTCGGGAAAAACGGGGAAGGGCATCAGATGATCTTCGCCGAGGTCCCGAAGGACGGCCCGCTGAGCAGTGTTTCTGCCGGGACCTGGGTCTACTATATCGAACCGGATCAGATCCCGGCTGCGCTTCCGAAGGAAGTTTATGCCGAGCTGTACCGGGTGGATGATGCGCTGACAAACGAAGGCGAACGGCTGGTCAGCGATACCTTCCGGGTAACTGTCCCAACGGCTTTGCCGCAGCTTACCATCCAAAAATAGAGATAGGAGCAGAAAAGGAAACAGCATGAAATTTTATCAAACAAAACGGCGGCTTTTTTCCGCTCTTGCTCTGAGCGCAGGCCTCCTCCTCCTGGCAGGAGGGGCAGCCTCTGCCGATTCGGTGAAAACCGAAAAGAATAAAGAGGGAGCAGCGCTCCGTGTGGAGCTGGATAATATGCCGGAAGCCGTCCAGGGCTATCAGATTTCGTTCAGTGTAACGGATTCTTCCGGGAACCCTCCGGCTAATGTGGAATGGAGCTCCGGCGATGACCTGAAAGCCGATGTCCTGCGGGGCAATTATGCAAATGGGATTCTCCAGGTTATTGTGGCGGATGATGAAAGGACCTATGGCGGGGAAGGCAAGGCTACCTTGGATTTAGGCCAGATTTCACTGCCTAAGAACCAGTCCTATACGCTGGAATTGATACCGGGATCCTTCAAAGGGGCTTCCGGGAGCCTTTCGAATTTAGGTACTGTACTGGATAAAGAAGAGGTTAAGATTCAAGTGGGAGACAGCCCGACCAAACCCGACGGAAGCAGCTCAGCCCCATCCAGGCCGAGCGGCGGCTCTAACCGCCCCAGCGGCAGCTATGGCGGCAGTTATGGCGGCAGTTATGGCGGCGGGGACAGCTCTTCTTCCAGGGAAGAGGTATCCTCCAAGCCGGTTCCGGTTTCCTCTAAGGAGGAGGCCCCCAGCTCCGAGGCAGTCAGCAGCAAGGCCTCTCTTCCAGCTTCCAGCAATGCCGGACAGGGGAACACAACGGTATCCCAGGAGGTTTCTTCTAAAGAGGAGGATTCCTCCGTGGAGAGTTCTTCCGAGCCTTCAGAGCCTTCCAGTGCAGAGGAAGAGGATCAGCCGACCAATGGCGAAACGCCGCCCAGCCAGCCGGAGGAAGAAGCAACCTCCTTCCCGCTTTTGTGGGTGATCATCGGGCTGGCCGTGATTGCGGTCATTGCCGCTGTGGTGGTTTTCCTGCGGTCGAATAACCGGAAGCATCACTGATGGAAAAATTTTAATTGGAAGCAGAAATAAAAACAGCGTCCCTTTTCAGGGACGCTGTTTTTGGTTTTGATGGATAGATAGCAAAGCGCTATTTGCTGCGCCGGGATTTTGAACTGTTCCGGCGGTCATAATACTTCCGGGAATCCGGCTTGGCGCGGCCGTTTTCTTTGCGTTGGGAAGGCCGTGAGCGTTCCTCAAGCAAAAAGGCGGAAACGGGCTTGCCGCAGATTTTGCAGCCCTGCATGGCCCGGAGCACTTCTTCTGCCTGGTCGGAAGGGATCCCAACCAGGGAGCGGTCATCATAAATTTCGATTTTCCCGATTTCCCCGCCCGAAATCCCGGTACGTTCGGCGATGGCCCCAACGATATGGTTAGGAGCAATCCGCTGGCTGCGTCCGGCAGAAAGGACGATTTTGCGGTAACTGCCGTTACTTCCACCGACAGTACTGCGTTTTGCAGCTTTGATTTCGACGATCTCCTTTTCGGGTTTGCCAAAGCAAAGCTCCAAAGCGGCTGCTGCAATGGTCGGAAGTGGATGTCCCTCGGCCAGCAGGCTGTTGACCATTTCCTGATAATGGAGGGAAACCCCTTCCCGGATCAGGGATGAAACACGTTCCTGATTCAAAGCGGCGCTCTTTTGGCGGATGCTGTCCAGGGTGGGGATGTCGATCGGCCGGATATCCGACTTTACCGCACGGGCAATGTCCCGCAGGGTATAAACCTGCCGGCGGCCGCTGCAGATCGTGATGGCGGAACCGGGTTTTCCCGCACGGCCGGTCCGCCCGATCCGGTGGACATAGTATTCGGTATTTTGGGGAATGTCGTAATTGATGACATAGTCAATCCCGCTGACGTCGATCCCGCGTGCAGCGACATCGGTAGCGACCAGGAGGGTCGATCGGCCGGATTTAAATCCCTCCAGCGTTTTAGTACGCTGGGACTGGTTCATATCCCCGTGAAGCCCGGCGGCCGAAAAGCCATGCTCCAGCAGGTATTCCGTCACCTCATCGACCATTTTTTTGGTGTTGCAGAAAACCATAGCCAAATTAGGCTGATGGAAATGCAGGAGAAGGTTCAAAGCATCCATTTTACGGCCCATCGGCGCGTCGATAAAATATTGCGAAATCTGCTCAAGCGTGATATTCTGCCGGTTGATTTCGATCAGGGCAGGGTCTTTTTGAAACTCCCGGGTCAGCTTCATGATAGCCGGGGGCATGGTCGCGGAAAAGAGGATGGTTTGGCGATCTTCCGGGGTATCCGTCAGGATGGTTTCAATGTCTTCCTTAAACCCCATGGACAACATTTCATCCGCCTCATCCAGGACGACCATCCGGATCTGATGCAGCTTCAGGGTTTTACGGCGCATATGATCCATGATCCGCCCCGGCGTGCCGACAACAATGTTTGCATTTTTGAGCCGGACAATCTGGCGGTCCATGGAGGCGCCGCCATAGATTTCGGCGGTGCGGACCCCGTGAAGGAAACGGGAAAGCTTTTTCAGTTCCTCGCAGGCCTGCTGGGCCAGCTCGCGGGTTGGGCAGAGGATCAGGGCTTGTGGGGAGCCCTTGGGCAGGGCAGGGTTGATGGATTCCAATGCAGGGATACCGAAAGCCAGGGTTTTCCCGGTACCGGTTTGGGAACGCCCGATGACGTCCTGGCCGGAGCGGATCAGCGGGATGCTCTGCGCCTGGATTGGGGTAGCGGTTTCGAAGCCGAGCGCTTCGACCGCCTGCTGGATTTCGGGACGGAGGTTCAGTTCAGAGAATTTGGTTTCATTCATAAGCGATTATCTTCCTTTATTTTTTTGTCCCGATTCGATTTCGTGTTCCCGGTTGAATCTGCTGAATGATTCTGCCTGGCAGATAAAAGGGAGTCGTGGTTTGTTCCCCGGCGCGGCAGTTATCCTTCGGAAGCCTCTGGAAGCTGAATAGGCCCGTGCCGGTTTTCATAGTTTGCGATATAAGCAAGCATGGCCGTTTCGATTTCCATAGCGATGGAGCGGCGTTCAACATAAGCAAGGAATCGCATTTTTTCGTAAGTATCGTCCTGAATACGCAAAGTAAATTGCCGTTTATCGGTTGCCACAAATAGTTCCTCCGATTTCTTAATGATTTCACTGCAATCATAAAATGAAATCAAAAAAATATCAAGATTCATATTGACACCGGTGAATTCACCTGTTATAATTAAGATAGTGAATTCACTAAGTCATGATTCTTCCAATCTTATAGGAACGATACAGAATTTTAAAGCAGGGAAATCGTTTTATGCCAGGAACACAAAAGCGAATAGGGATCATTTTTCTAGAATAGGGCTTTTTTCGTAACGGTTCGGATGTTCATCCGGGCAATGAAAAAACGAGGAATCACTCCTCGTTTTCTTTCCAGGTTATTGAAAATCGTCCGTATTGTGTAGGCTACTCATGATAACATAAAGCGAAAAATCCGTCAAGGAATACGTTTGAAATAATTTTGTTTTCAGAAGATCAGTCAAAAAGAAGAAAGCCCCGGACAAGCGGAGCAATCAAACTGCCTAAATTAAGCTAGGCCGCAGTCATCGTAATCCTTCCATTTTTTATGGTAAGAGCGGTTGCTGCTGTACTTGAAAATCATGCAGGCGGAGGTCAGCGCCACCACCGCGATGGTCAGCAGCAGAAGGATGGAGGAAGCCGGCGTTTTGGGTTTACAGGTTGAATCAAGTTTCATAGTGGATACCATTTCCCCTTCAGGGGCCTTTCTATCGCGGTGAAAAAGGTTTTTTTCATTATAAAGAAAACCGGACGTTTTGTCAAGGCTTGGCGGGTTTAAAAATGGAACCTCAGCCTTGTGCCTGCTGCAAACTGATGATGTTGTTCCGATTCATGATGATGGCCGCTTCCAATGCAGCCATGGAGCCTTTGATTTCATCAATATCCTGGGCCATGTCGTCAATGCGGGACAATTTCTCGGACAATGCCTGATAGCCGTCCGCCAGAACCCGGATTTTCGACTCAACACGGTTTTCGATATAGGTCATGATGCGGCTTTCCGTACTGGAAATCTCGGCACGGAGCTCTTCCTTCTGAGCGTCCATGCGCTGGATGAGTTTTTCTTCGGTAGCGGCCAGCTTCTCGTCCATGCGCTGGATGAGCTCCTCTTTCTGAGCGTCCATGCGCTGGATGAGCTCCTCTTTCTGAACGTCCATACGCTGGATGAGCTTTTCTTCAGTGGCGGCCAGCTTCTCATCCATGCGGTGCAGGATACGATTTTCGGAAGCAACCAATTTTTCGTCCATTATTTGGGAGATTGCCTGAAGCAATTCGCGATCCATGGGGAATCTCCTTTCTTTTAGTTTAAGCTGAATCTATTATACTATACCTGACAGGACAGGTCAACCTGAAGATCGATCCAATATTTGCGATTTTTATTTGATTTCTTGTTCTAAGCTATCAAATTCTGCTGTAGAGAAAAAATCTCCTAATGTTATGCCGAGGCCGTCGCAAATTATTTTTACAGTACGAATCGTAGGATTTTGGCTTTTTCCATACAAGATATTTTTAAGAGAGGAAGGAGACAGGCCAGATAAATTAGCTAATTTATTGAGGGATATCTGCCTTTCCGTGCAGAGTGCAAGAATTCGATGGCGGACTGCTTCGATGGTTTTCATTTGGATAATCCTTTCAAATTAGCTTTCTATTCCAAGGTTATCCCAAATGACAGAATATTATAGGCTATATATGCCACCATTTTATTTTATTTCTTGTTCTAAACTTTTGAATTCTGGAGAAGAAAAGAATTCGTCTAAAGTAATTTCTAATCCGTCACAAAGTATTTTTATTGTGCGTATGGTTGGGTTTGCAGTAGCTTTATAAAAAATATTTTTGACCGTTGATTTTGAAATCCCAGAAAGGAGAGCCAATTGCTGAATTGAAATAGAGCGTTCACCGCAAAGAGAAAGGAGCCGGTATCTGATTGCGGTTTGTAAGTTCATCATTTCGCTCCTTTCTGAATTTGGCAGTTTTATTTCAGAATAACGAAATCAGCTTGATTTTGTAGGCTATATATGATACTATTCAGTCTATAAATAGCCTATAAGGAGGTACTATTATGCTAAACAACAAGGAAGAGGATTTCGATCTGTTGGGCTCCAACGCACTGGGCACTCATCCCAAAATTTTCACTATGGACCGGTTTTCCACACTGGACCCCAAGGATCTTTCCATCGCCTATGACATCCGGAGCTGGCTGATCCCCAATCTTCCCCCAAACCGGAAAACCCTGCTTCTGGCCCTGGTGGAAAACGCCAGCCATGCGGCGGACTGGTTCGGGAAAGGGGTGCTTTCCCGCCTGTTTTATCCCCAGAATACCGACCGGTTCAAATCGGTGGTATTAACCCCGGGAATGGGCGGCAGCTGTCCGGATTTCATGAAGCTTTCCGCTTATTTTTCAGAGTTCGCCCCCGATCAGGCGCTTTGCGTGCGGGGCATCCTCGCCGAAAAGCCGGAGGTACTGTGCCGCGAAATCCGTGTTTCCTCCCACCAAAACGGGAAAGATTACGGCCTTTGGGCGTTAATATCCGAAGCCCTGATCCGGGTGAACCCAATGACGCATATCATCTATATGGATGTGCCCCTAACCTTCCTGACCAAACGCGGTTCCATGGTCCCGTCCAATCTGACCGCTGAAATGGAAGCGGCCGGCCGGATTTTGGCGCTGGCGATCAACGGCGCGCTGATGCCCAAGGCGGATCTCGGCGCGATCTGTTACGCTCTGTAACAGGGGGATTTTCCCCCTGCGGGCGGAAGGCAGAAAATGGCCTTTATTCCCCATAAATCCAGCGTTTTTAGCAGGCTTTTCCGGGAAAAAATAGGTAGCAATCAATTTACAATTTCTTCACCACTTTTGGCTCCAACGCGCCTATACTTTGGGATAGGATCATAACTGGAAATGGAGTAAAAAGAATGGAGAAAAAAGCAAAACGCATTTGGATCGGGGCTGCGGCGCTGGCTGCCGCAGCAGGGATTGTGATTGTAACCGTCAGTGCTTTCAGCCGGAAAACCGTACAGGCCAGCGCAAAAACGGACGTTTTGGCTCCGATGACGCTGCAAAATACGGTCAGCGCTACCGGGATTGTCGAAAGCAGCCAAATATCGAACGTGTATTCCACATTGGGGACTTTGGTAGAACAGATTCATGTGGAGGTTGGGGATCGGGTGAACGAGGGTGATCTGCTCTGCGTGCTGGATACCGAAAACCTTCAATTCCAGATTTCCCAGCAGGAAGCGGCATTGGGCGCCGCGGCCAACGCTTCACAACAGCAGATTGACCTCAGCCAGAAGGCGTATGATACCGCAAAAGAGAACTACCAGAATGGGACGAATTCCAGCATTGTCCAGGCGCAGACTGCGCTGGCGACAGCGCAGAATTCCCTGCGGAGTGCGGAAGATACCCTGAAAAATCTGGACGACAGCGTTTCCGATTCGGAAAAGGATTATGTAGAAGCCCGCAACGATTGGAAGGAATCCAAGGAAATGACTGCCCTGGCTTGGGAAACACTGAAAAATGCGGAGAAAAATGAAAATATGCCGGCTGATCGGTATAAAGAAATCGAAGCGGCCTATCAGACAGCGCTTCAAACTGAAGAGGCATTGAAAATGCAGTATGAAAGCTACCGGCAGATGTACCGTGCGGTGGACCAGCAGTATACCCAGGCTGAAACTGCGGTGGAAAACGCCCGCGCCAATTACGAAAGTGCCAAAAAGCAGCTGGAAGTGGCGGAGCTGTCGGTGGACCAGCAAATTGACAATTATGCGGATAATGTGGAAACCGCCAAGATTTCCTCCAATCAGGAGGCCAGCCGGATTGCCCTCCAGCAGCTTAAAAGCCAGCTGAAGGACGCCAGCGTCAAGGCGCCGGCTTCCGGCACCATAACGGCGGTCTATGCCAAAGAAGGGATGCCGGGCAGCGGGCTGCTGTTTGTCATTGAAAATACCGACGAACTCCGGATTACCACAACGATCAAGGAATATGATGTGACCCATACTCAGCCGGGAATGCCGGTGGTGATTAAATCCGACGCAACCGGGGACAGCGAGTTCGCCGGCGTGCTGGACGAGATCGCGCCGACAGCGCTGAAAGCGGCGGATGGTTCGACTATTTCCAGCACGAATGTGGAATTCCAGGCCAAGGTCAACGTCACGGAGAAGGATACCGGGCTGCGGGTTGGGATGAATACTCGGCTCCAGATCATCCTGGAGGAGAAGCAGGGCGTTTACGGCGTCCCTTATGACGCGGTTTCTGAGCGGGATGGGCAAAGCTTTATTTTTGTGGTGGAAACGAATGAAAAGGGAGAGCAGATCGCCCGCGAAGTGCCCGTGGAAACCGGGATTGAAACCGATTTTTACATAGAAATTTCGGGCGGGGAGCTTGCCGATGGAATGGAGGTGCTCTCCAACGCAGAAGGCGTGCAGGCAGGAGCACGGGTCGGGATGGCCAGGGACAGGGTATGAGTGAAACGAAACAGGTCATCATCCAGATGAAAGGGATCCGGAAATCCTTTTACATTGGACAGCCGCATGAGCTGGAAATCCTGCATGGGATTGGCCTTTCGGTCCGGAAGGGGGAGTTCGTGTCGATCGTCGGCGCGTCCGGCTCCGGGAAGTCTACCCTGATGAATATTATTGGCGCGCTGGACCGTCCGACCTCGGGGGAGTATATCCTGGATGGGGTGGATATTTCCAAAGCAGGGGACGGCGAGCTTTCCGGCATCCGGAACCGGAAGATCGGGTTTGTATTCCAAACCTTCAATCTGATCCCCCGGACCTCCGCGCTGAAAAACGTGGAGCTTCCAATGCTGTATTCCGGCACCTCCAAAACCTTGCGGACAGCACGGGCCAAGGAGCTGCTGGAAATTGTGGAAATGGGGGAACGGATGAGCCATCAGCCCAGTGAGCTGTCGGGCGGCCAGAAACAGCGGGTGGCGATTGCCCGCGCCATGGCGAACGACCCGGCCATTATTCTGGCGGATGAACCCACTGGCGCGTTGGATTCCGAAACCGGGAGGCTGGTAATGGATCTGTTCCACAAGCTGCACCGCGAACAGGGGAAGACCATCGTCCTGATTACCCATAACCAGGAGCTGGCGCTGGAAACCGAACGGATCCTGACTCTGCGGGACGGGAATTTTATCAGTGATGAAAAAGGGGGGCAGGTCTGATGGATTTTATCGAAAACATCCGGCTGGCTGTTACCGGCCTGTTGTCTAATAAAATGCGCGCCCTGCTGACCATGCTGGGGATTATCATCGGGATTGCTGCTGTCATTACGATTGTGACCCTGGGCGACGCTATTACCAGTACGGTATCCAGCACCATGGAGGAGATGGGCGGGAAAAACATCACCGTCCTGCTGGAGGAGAAGAATCCGGAAGTCGTCCTGCCTGGGATGAGCCAGACGCTGGGGGTCAGCATGGGCTTCGACATCATGGGGAATATGGCGGAAAGCGACCTGATCTCGGACGAGATGATCGGCCAGTTATGGGATCGGTATGGCGATGAAATCCAGGCGCTGAGTATGATTGAGCAGGTCGGGAACGGCAAGGCGCAGGACGGGCGGGCTTATTCCAATCTGTCGGTTTCGGGAGTGAATGGGGATTATGAAAAGTCGGAATCCCTGACCTTGCTGGAAGGGCGGTTTATCAACGACCGGGATATTGATCGTGCCGTAAATGTAGCGGTGATTTCGGACAAAACGGCGAAAGCGATTTTTGGGCAGGCCGATAAGGCCTTAGCACAGGAAATCAAAGTCCATATGGATACTGAAATCCAGACCTATACCGTGGTCGGGATTTATGAATACGAAGAGCTGGTCATGCCAATGACCACACAGGTGGCGGAGGAGGATGTCCGTACGGCGTTCTATATCCCGCTGAGCACCGCCCGGAAGCAAACCGGCGCGCCGGATGGGTGCAAGAGCTTTACCCTGATGGCGAAGCAGAATATCCAGCCTTCCGAATTGGCGGACAAGGTGGAAAGCTTCTTTGACATTTATTACCGGGATAATGTCAACTATCGTTGTTCTGCTACCAGCATGGATACTATTATTGAGCAGATGGATGACATCATGGGGACGGTTTCGGTCGCGATTGCGGTTATTGCCGGGATTTCGCTGCTGGTCGGCGGGATCGGCGTCATGAATATCATGCTGGTTTCCATTACCGAGCGGACCCGCGAAATCGGCACCCGGAAAGCGCTTGGGGCAACCAACGGGAACATCCGGATTCAATTTGTGGTGGAAGCGGTGATTATCTGCCTGATTGGCGGGATTATCGGCATCATCCTGGGGATTTTGTGCGGGGTGTTCGGCTCAAGTATATTGGGCTATCCGGCTTTCCCGGGCGTCGGGATTATCCTGATCGCCGTGACGTTTTCCATGCTGATAGGGGTGTTTTTCGGCTATTATCCGGCCAACAAGGCGGCGCGTATGGATCCGATCGAAGCGCTGCGGTATGAATAGACTGTTTTCAAGAGGGCTTTTTCATGGGAAAGGCCCTCTTTTTACGGGCGGAAAACAACAGGTTTTTGTGAAAAATCCAACTCCCTGTGAAAAACTCTACTTTTTTCGTCAAGAAGTTTGACAATCCTGGCGGTTCGTATTAGAATAAGGATACCATCGATTGACAAGGGGCAATACGGTTTTTCGAGGCTAAAATTGCCGCTGACATCGTTATCCTCGTTGCTGGGCGTCAGCCCAGCTGCCTCGTCCGCCTTGTCAGCAACAATTTTCTCTCCCGAAAAACTCCTTGGGACCTGCCAGCAAGCATAAATTGGGGCTGGCAAGGCCGCAGGATGTAGGCGTGCTGGCGCACGCCAAATCCGAGAACGCAGCCCAGCGCCGATTTAGGACGCTGGAAGGCGTGTTTCCCCTTGTTAATCGATGGTAATATGTGCATAGGTATGGGAGGGGAGGGAGAGAAGAAATGAAGGTCAAGCAGCCTTCTTATTATCCAAGCTTCCGATGCAGTGCGGGAAGCTGCCGGGACAGCTGTTGTATCGGGTGGGAAATTTCATTGGACAGCGAAACGGCAAACCGCTACCGCGGGGTGGAAGGGCCCCTGGGGGAACGGCTCCGACAGGCCATGCAGGTGACAGAAGAAAACGAAACCCTGTTTCAGCTGGGGCCGGGTCAACGCTGCCCCTTTTTGAATTCAGACGGCCTTTGTGATTTGATCTGCCAGCTGGGGGAGGATTCCCTCGGTGAAATTTGCCGGGAGCATCCCCGCTTCCATCAATGGTATCCCGGGTTCCGGGAGGACGGGCTGGGGCTTTGCTGTGAGGAAGCAGCCCGCCTGCTGCTTTCCCAGGAGAAACCGCTGGAATTTATCCTGACAGAAGAACCGGATCCAGAGGGAGAGGGGGAACCGCTGGAATTTTCTCCCGAGCGCGCCCGCCTGCTCTGGGAGGCGCGGTCAACAGGGCTGCGGATCTTGCAGAACCGTCGTCATCCGGTTTGGGAACGGTTGGCCATGCTGCTGAGATTCGGCAGAATGCTGGAGGGCTTTCTTCCCGTGGTGGAAAGTGAAGCCGGGCAGGACTGCGCCAAGCTCTATGCGGAGGCAGAGAGGCTGGTGAGGGAATACGCCTCGCCGGACCGCCAGGATGGATTGCTTGAAATGGCCGGGCAGATCGTTTCAGATTCTGATTTGCAGGACCGACAGCGGATGATCGGCCGGATTTTAACTTTCTTTTCAACACTGGAGCCGAACCGTCCCGTATGGCTGGAGCGGCTGGAAGGGCTCCGTTCCAAGCAAGCCCTGTTGGCGGGTTCCTGGGAGGAAATCCGCCGGGAGGGTTCCGGAACCGTCTATGAACAGCTGGCTGTTTATTTCTTCGACCGGTATTTCCTGGATTCCTGCTGGTATTGGGATGACCCGATGGGAGCGGTCGCTTTTTGTGCCCTGAGTGTCCTGCTGTTAAGCCTGCTGGATGCTGGGACAAAGCTGAAAAAAGGGGCGGTTTCGCTGGAAGACCGGATTGAATCGGCGAAAAGCTATTCCCGCGAGATCGAATACAGCCTGGAAAATAGGGAGCAGTTGGGGGAATGGCTGGCGGAAAACGAGGAGCTTCAGCCTGAACGGCTGATCCGGATGCTGACGGCGGGAGAGCAAGGGAGGCGTTTCTCATGAAAGAAAAATTAAAAGCTGTACCGGCCTGGGCTGCTGCAATAACCTTTTTATTCTTGATCGCCTGTGTGACCTTTATGACGGTGGGCCTGAAAACGCCGCCGCATATCCCGCTCCTGATCAGTGCCGTTGCCGCGGCGGGAGTAGGCGCTGCCTGCCATTTCCGCTGGAGCGAAATGCAGGAGGGCATTCTGGACACCACCCGGCCGGCTATCCCGGCGGTTTTGATTATCATGACCATTGGCCTGCTGATCGGGGCCTGGATGGCGGGAGGGATCATCCCTTCTATGATTTATTACGGGCTCCAGATTATCTCCCCGCGGTTTTTCCTGGTTACAGCGCTGCTGCTTTGTTCGGTGGTATCGCTGGCGGTGGGAAGCTCGCTTTCAACAATCGGGACAGTTGGGGTCGCCCTGTTCGGAATCGGTTCTGCTTTGGGTGTGCCGCCGGCCATGACAGCGGGCGCGATTGTTTCGGGTGCGTATTTTGGCGATAAGATGTCCCCGCTGTCGGATACGACGAATTTAGCGCCGTCTGTATCCGGTGCGGACTTGTTCGATCATATCCGGCATATGATGGTTACAACCCTGCCCTCTTATTTGATTTCCCTGCTGCTGTTCGGCATCCTGGGCTTCTGTTTTACCTCCGGCGGTGAAGCCGGCACGGGGATTGCAGAGATTATGGCGGTCCTCCGGGAGAATTTCCGGATCAGCCCGCTTTTATTGCTTCCGCCGCTGGCCGTCATCCTGATGGTGGTGTTCCGCATCCCGGCTTTGCCGGGGCTGTTGTTTGCCGCCGGATTGGGGATGGTTTGCGCCCTGCTCTTCCAGGAGGGGAACACCCTGGCTGGGATGTTCCAGATCCTGATGAACGGCTATGCAGGGTCGACCGGAAGTGAAACGGTTGACACGCTGCTGAACCGGGGCGGCTTAATGGGCATGATGAAAACCGTTGCGCTGATTTTAATTTCGCTGGGGTTTGCCGGGATTTTTGAGCGGACCGGCATGGCGGAAGCCCTGGTGCGGAAGATCCTGTCCCGGGTGCGGGGGGATCGCGGCCTGGTCATTGCGACGGTGCTGACCTCCTGGATGATCCTGCTGGGTACAGGGCAGCAGTATGTTGCCATTATTATGACCGGCCGGTTATTCCAATCGGTTTACCGGGAGCGCGGCTTGCTTCCCTGTAACCTGAGCCGGGCTCTTGAGGATGCCGGGACGGTATTCGGCGGGATTGTCCCCTACAGTACGGGCGCCGGCTTTACGGAAAATGCACTGGGCGTTTCTGCCTGGCAGTATGGGCCGTTTACCTTTTTTGGCTGGATCAACCCGTTGGTTTCCATTGCGCTTGCGGCGATGGGAAAGAGTATTTCGCGGATCCCGGATGGAAAAAAGGAGGGCGCTTGAGCGGAACCCTCCCAAATGGAAGAGACTTGCTTCTGCATCCGGTTAGATAGAGTCGGCACACCCCAAATCGATACCCGATTAGAGGGTCAGGCTTTGCCTGTTCGCGCATAAAATGCGCTGTGCGCCGTCTATGAAGCCCTACCGCAGTGTTGACTATAGAGAAAACCAGCAGCTTTTGAATTTTCATTTGAGGATCAATCAGGGCAGTGCGCGGCAATACCGATGTTGCGCATTGCCGGTTTTAATCGGCAGTCAGTATCAGAAAGGATTTGGATTATGAAGGTAGATGTCTGTTCTTTGGATAATAAACGGATTTGGTCGGGGGAACTGGTACGCGAGGTGAACAAACAATGGGCATTGCGCAAAAATGAGGAGGACCTTCATTTAGCGCCCGGTTCATTAGTGAAGCTGATCCAATATCATTCAGTACGCGGGCTGGTGTACCATGAAGGGGCATTCTTGAATTCCAAACGGGAATATATTGAAGGGATTGGCTACTTGGATGTTCACCTTTTCCGGATTGACCGGGTGCTGGAGGCTGTACAGCGCCGTCGGGAGGTAAAGGTGCGTACCCGCATTGAAGATGTTATCCTGGATGCGGGCAGGCGGGTTCCGATCAAGATTTTGAATCTCAGTGCGTCCGGCCTTTATTTTGAGGCGGAGGAAGATTATCCGGTTGGGAAAAAAGTGGATTATATTTTTTCGCAGGAAAAGATGCGGATCCCTCTTAAAATTGAAATCTTGCGGAAAACCGGGGAGAAGCCGCCCTATGGCTATGGATGCCGTTTTGTTGGTCTGGCGGAATCGCATCAGGATTCGGTCCGCCGGTATGTTTTCCAGGTACAGGTCAAAAACCGCCGGGAAGGCCGGGAATAATACTATTTCTTGATAAAATAAAAAGATTAAAATCTTTTTATTGCGGCGTGATATGCCGCCGGCCTGCATTCTGCGGCCCAATAAACGGCTTCGTCGTTTTATTGGGAATTGGTATCATTCTCACAGGAACAAAAAGCAGGCTTTCGAACAACGAAAGCCTGCTTTTTTATGTTCAGGAACGGTTTTCCGGTAAAAATGCAGAGAGGAATTCCTCCTGTGGGACCGGACGGCCCATCCAGAAGCCCTGGAATGAATCGACTTCCATCGGTTCGATGATCTGGTACTGTTCTTCTGTTTCGATCCCTTCCTGGCAGACAAGAAGGCCTGCGGTATGGCAGAGCTTGGTTACCAGCTGGATAAAGGAGCGGTCATATTCGTTGCCTAGGACATTCTGCGCGAAGCAGCAGTCGATTTTGACGATATCCAGCGGGACATTTTTCAGTACGCTCAGCGAAGAATACCCCGTACCGAAATCATCCATGGCAATCCGGACGCCAATGCTCCGGAATTTTTCCAGCAGCTGCTTGGAGCGGTTGATGTTTTCTGCCAGATAGCTTTCCGCCAGTTCCAGGATAATGCGTTCCGGCGGGACATTGTATTCGCGCAGCGTGTCTTGAACAAACTGGAAGAAAAGAGGGTCTTCCAGCTGGAGATAGGACAGGTTGATTTGCAGATCGAAATCCGGCTTGCGCTTCAAGCAGGCTTGTGCAAAACGGACCGATTGGATGAAAATCCACCGTCCAGCTTGCAGGATCATCCCGTTTTTCTCCAACAGGCCGATAAAGATTTCAGGCCGGATCGGGCCGTGCGTGTCGTTTTTCCACCGGCAGAGCGCTTCTGCACCCTGGATTTTGCGTTCCGAGGAGAAAATGGGTTGGTAATCAATATCAAAGTATTGGAAATCATGGTCAATGCTTTCCCGGAGAAGGTCAACTATGGAAAGGGACTGGAAAATATCCGGCATCAGCTCTTCGGAGTAGAAAACGATCTGGTTTTTGCCCTTCATCTTGGCATAATCCAGCGCATAGCTGACTTTTCTGAGCACGGACAGATAATCCGTATCTTCATTTTGCGTGATGACACAGCCGCAGGACAGGGTGCAGAAAAAGTTTTTATCATCAAGAGCCTGCTGGGAACTGAATTCCCGCTGGATCTCCTCAAAGAACCCCTGCAGGAAGTCCTGTTTGCCATCGCGGATAATCAGCCCGAACTGGTCGCTGTCCATCCGGAAAATCGCCGCGTCCTGCGGCATCATGGAGCTGATTTTTTGGGATACCAGCCGGATGACCTCGTCGCCGAAGGCGTGGTTGTACAGGATGTTGATCCGCTTAAAGTTGTCAATCCCGAACAGCATGACAGCCGGCTGGTGATTAAACGGGGTTTCCAGCTGTCGTTTCAGTTCGTTTGTAAATTCCAGCTTGTTAAACAGCCCCGTGATGGAATCAACCCGGTTTTTCTTACCGAGATTGGTGATGAATCCGGCAAAGATACTGGGTTCGCCATGCTCATCCCGGGCAACATGCCCGCAGCAGCGGAGCCAGACCCATTCCCCTTTACGGTTGCGGGCGCGGTATTCCACGGTATGGTGGGTGGTGCGGCCCTCGATAATATCCTGGTTGGATTCCATAAAAACCCGCTTGTCATTTTCATGGACGAGGGATTCCAAAACAGCCGCCGCATTTTTAATAACTGGGCCGGGAAGCGCAAACTCCTCCACCATCCGCTGGGAATAGCGGAAGACGCCTGTTTTCATATTGTTGATAAAAATGTAATCATCCGTACTGTTTGCCAGCGCTTCATAAAGGTACTCAGCCTCATATTTGAAATCGCTTTCCAGAGGGATGACGCCTTCCTCCAGCTTATCGAAAGACTGCGCGATATGTACAGCGCGTTTGCGCCGGTACAGGACCTCCGTTGCCTGGCGCAGGACCTGGTCAACCGGCAGTTTCAGTTTATCGCTGATTTCCACAATCCCATAACAGAACTCAGTTTTGCGGTGCAGGTCAGGGAACAGGTTCTTCTGACGGAGCGTTTGCAGGATCTGTTCCATTTTTTCCGTGGCCTGTTCCGGGGTATGGTTCAGGAAAATAATGACGAATTCACTGTCATTCAAACGGAAGAAGCAGTCGTCCATCCCGAGGAGCTCCTGGATGGCCTGGGTGATTTTAAGGACCAGATGCTCCCCCTCGCTGCGGCTGAGGGTATCGCTGATCCACTTCAGATCATTGATGTCGAGCATACAGATCGACGCACGGATATGGTCGTGATAGCAAAGCTCAATGATCCCTTCCAGCTTTTGCTTTCCGGCGCGGTCGTTCAGGATACCGGTGAGTTCGTCGATATAAGCTGCCTTGGACAGGGTTTTATTTTCAGTGATATCAATTGAATATTGAAAGTGAACCAGACGGCCGTCAAACCAGCGCATCAGGCTGTCATGATGTTCGAATATCTTCTGGGTCAGGGTGTTTGTTTCCTCCCAGACACAGGAACTGTTTTCGGGATGATCCGCTTCAAGGATCTGAAGCGGGCAGAATTCGCACCGGCCTGTCATGTTGTGCTGCAGGACTTCCCAACAGCGTTTTCCCTCCGGGTTTTCCACTCCGAACGTGTCCTTCATTTTCTGGTTCATAAAGAGGATTTCGTCGGTTTCCGCGTTGGTAATATAAATATTATGGTCAATTTCATCAATAATTTTGCTGAAAACTGATTTCTTCTTAAGCGTATCCGGGGAAAAGTCCTCTTCTTGAAGATTTTGATCGTTTGTCAATGCAAAAACCTCCTTTTGGAATAGGGTAACAGGGATTAATTTCATTGTAAGCTTTTTTCAGAAAAAACACAAGCCTGATTTGAGCATAATTCCAAATAAATTCGTAATTTTCCTTTTACGCCTTTTAAATGGAGCGATCCTATTGTTCAATCCGTACCAGGTTGCGGTATTCCCCTGGCCAGCAATCCGGAATCGGGATTGCCCCGCTGGTTTTGGCATAAAAATCTGCCGGGCCGGCCGATCCGACAATCGCATAGGCATAGCCGGCCTCTCCCATGGCAGCCAGGGTGCGGAGATACAGGGCTTTCCCGATCCCTTTCCCCTGGAAGGCCTTACTTACACCGGTTGGGCCGAAGAAGCCTTTGGCCGTGGTATCATAGCAAGCAAACCCGACCAGCTCGCCGCCCTTGGTTGCAATAAAGCAGCCGGAGGGCTGAGCGCAGATCGCCTTGAAGGCCTCTCCGGCCCAGCTTTCGTTGAATTCTTTGGCAATGTAATCCCGGATGAGGAAGAGGTCGGCAGAAAGCGCCCGTTTGATTTTGTACCCCTCCTGATCCAGCTTTTTAAACAGCTCCGATGTTTCGGGCAGGTTATAGAGTTTGACCAACATATCTGGCATTGATAATTCCCCCTTATACTAATCCTTCATAAAACGATGCAATCGTTTTATGAAGCCGCATTCTGCGGCCCGGCGGCGCAGCCGCCAAGAATGTTGTCGATACTTTTCTTGGTGCGTCGGGCGCGGCGGCGTTTCACGCTGCCATAAAAAGGTTTTTATCAAGAAATAGTATTAACAGATGCTCCGTTCCTATTGTTTATATCATAAAATCCCGGATTTGACAACTTGATTTTCAAGAGACTTTCCGGTAAAATAAAAATAAAGTTCTATTGAAAAAAAGGGCTTCGAACGGGTTCGGTTTGCGGAAAAAGCTTGATCGGTATTTCTTGGGACAAGCCGGCCTGCGGCGGGTTTACAAACGATATAGTCAACACACTTGAAAAAAACGCAATTTGCGTTTTTTTCAGCCAGCGGTCATAGCCCGCCGGCTGTATGCTCCGCACATCAGTGTTGACTATGAAGTCCGAACCAAGGCCGTATAAGCGGCCTTTTGCGGCGGAGAACCGCCGCAGACTTCAAAAGAATCAAAATGATTCTTTTGAAGTGTTTCGACTATATTCAGAAAAGAAGGGCTTGATATGGGGAATCGGGAAAAACTGGCGATTGATCTGAGACGCTTGGGTGTTGCGGCGGGGGATGTGCTGCTGGTCCATACCTCGATGAAAGGGCTGAACACGCTTGGGCTTCGGGCGGAGGAGGTGATCGAATGCCTGCTGGAGGCGCTGGGGGAGGAGGGCACCCTGCTGGTCCCTGCGCTGAGCTACCGGGATGTTACACCGGAAAACCCGGTTTTTGATGTACGGGAAACACCCAGCTGTATCGGCGCCTTGCCGGAGTGCTTCCGCAAGCAATATGCGCAGTATCGGAGCCTGCATCCCACCCATTCGGTCTGTGCCCGGGGGAAGCTGGCTTATGCGCTGACGGCCTGGCATCAGCAGGATCAAACGCCGGTTGGGGAGCATTCGCCCTTCCGGCAGCTCCCCCTGCTGGGAGGTAAGATCCTGATGCTGGGCTGCGGGCTGAAGCCCAACACCTTTATGCACGGTGTGGAGGAAGCGGCGCGTGCCTCTTACCCGCTGGCGAAGGAGCGGGTGACCTATCGCCTGACCAATAAAGAGGGGGAAACGGTTGAAAAGGCCTACTACCCCCATTCCTTTGGGAAGCTGAAGCAGCGGTATGACCGCTTGCTGTACCTGCTTTCCTTTCCGGATCTGGCAAAAGGGGATGTGCTTAACGGCGATGCTTGGCTGCTGGACGCTGAAGCCGTGATGAAGACGGCGGCCGCCAAGATCCGGGAAGAAGAATACTATTTCGTAGATTAAATGCCGGACGGCTTCAGCAATCAACACTGGAAGAATCATTAAACAGTGAAGGAGAATGTCCTATGTCCAAACCAAATGTTTTATTCATTCTGGCGGATGACGAGCGTTTCGATACCATTCATGCGCTTGGAAACGACCAGATCCAAACCCCGAACCTTGACCGCCTGGCCGCGATGGGGACTTCCTTTACCCATGCCCATATCCCGGGAGGCACTTCCGGCGCCGTCTGTATGCCCTCCCGCGCGATGATCAATTCAGGCAAGACCCTTTTCCACCTTTATGGGGCCGGGGAACAGATCCCGCAGAGCCATGTGACGATGGGGGAGTGCTTCCGGAAAAACGGCTACCATACCATTGGCATCGGGAAATGGCACAACGGGGTGGAATCCTTTGCCCGCAGTTTCTCGGATGGGGACAATATCTTCTTCGGCGGGATGTGGGATCACTGGAACGTCCCGGTCAACTCCTACCATCCGGATGGGAAGTATGAAAACCATATCAACTATGTCCCGGACTTCCAGCACTGCAACCACCCGATGGATATGATCGCGGAACGGATTTCCGCCGGGGTGCATTCCACAGACCTCTTTACGGACTGCGCGGTGGACTTCCTGAACCGCCGGAAAGGGGAGGAGCAGCCCTTCTTCCTGTATATGGCGCTGCTGGCCCCGCATGACCCCCGTACCATGCCGGAGCGCTTCCGGAAGATGTACGACCCGGATCAGATCCGCCTGCCGGAGAATTTCCGGGACAACCATCCCTTCGATATCGGGATCAACCCGAAAATCGGGGAGGACCGGGACGAAAACCTGGCGGCTTATCCCCGTACCGAGTCCGAAATCCGCCGCCATATCGCGGATTATTACGGCATGATCTCCCATATTGACTACAACATCGGGAAGCTGCTGGAGGCCCTGGAGAAAAACGGGCAGTTGGAGAACACGATCATTGTTTATACCGGGGATAACGGGCTGGCTGTCGGGCAGCACGGGCTGATGGGCAAGCAAAGCCTGTACGATCATAGTGTCCGGGTGCCGCTGATGATCGCGGGCAAAGGTGTAAAGGAAAATGCCCGTACCAGCGATTATGTGTACCTGCTGGATATTTACCCCACCCTTTGCGAAATGTGCGGGATCCGGATCCCGGAAAGCGTCGAAGGGAAGTCCTTCCTGCCGGCGTTAAAAGGCGAAAAATGTAATAATCGAGAAGATCTCTACTTTGCGTATACTCATTTGATCCGTGCGGTGAAGGACCGGCGGTATAAGCTGCTGGAATACAAGCTGCATCCGGAGGAAACCCAGCTCTTTGATCTGGAACAGGACCCGCTGGAGCTGAATAATTTGGCGAACCATCCGGACTATCAGGGGATCCGGGCACGGCTGAAAGCGCGGATGCTGGAATACCGTGCTGAATGGGAGGATAACAGCGAGAATCAATACACGGATTTATACTGGGAGTAATCTAAAACCGCTTGCTTCCGGGGGCGTTTTGGGCATAGGACATTCCTTGCGCCGCATAGCCTATAGTCAACGCACTTGAAAAGAAGCATTGGCTTCTTTTCAACACTGCGGCATATCATGCCGCAGTGGGCCGCGAAGCGGCCATGCGGTAGAGCTTCATAGACAGCGCACAGCGCATTTTATGCGCGAACAGGCAAAGCCTGACTTGAAAATTGGGTGCCGATTTTCAAGTGTGCCGACTATAAAGGGAGAGGAGGCGCGCAGGATGGTTACAACGTTTCTGGATTTCCGGAGGAAAGAGGTCATCAGTGTCAAGAACGGGATGAAGATCGGCTATGTGGACGATATCCGTTTCCACACCCAGAGCGCGGAAGTAGAGTCAATCGTGGTATTTGGGCGGCTGCGTTTTTTCGGGCTGTTTGGCCGGGAGGATGACCTGGTGATTCCCTGGAAAGAGATTGAGGTCATTGGGGAGGATACAATCCTGGTGCGGACGGACGAGATCCAGCCGGTAAAACGGACTGGGAAAGGCCGTCTGAACCAACTGCTTTCCTGATCCGCCTATTCACGGTGTATCAGAAAACCAGCCGGGTGCAGTTCTCCCCCGGGTATCGGCCCTATACCCGGGGCCTGCGGGAAAATGGGACAGGCTGAAATATTCAGGCAGCAGCGGAGAGGACTATGGAACGGAAATTAAATGCGAACCACCTGAAAATAATCGCTATTCTGGCAATGACGATCGACCATGCTGCGGATTTGCTTTATCCTTCTTTCCCTGCGCAGCTTATACCGGTCGCTTTGCATATTATTGGAAGACTAACGGCTCCCATTATGTGGTTCTTTATTGCAGAAGGGTACTATTATACGCGCAGCGTAAAAAAGTATCTGCTTCGATTAGGCCTGTTTGCAGTTATCTCTCACTTTGCTTATTGTTTTGCCTTTGGGCTGGATTTTATCCCGTTCAAAACCGGCGTATTTAATCAGACAAGCGTGATGTACCCTTTGTTTGTGTCGGTATTGGCTTTATGGCTTCAGGATACGGAATTCAAAAAGCTCCGCAAGGGGGTAAAGGAGCTCCTGATCTTTGCTTTAGTCTGGAGCGCATTTCCAGGAGATTGGAGCTGTATTGCGGTATTGGCAGTAATGGGGATTCACAGGAACCGTGGGAACCTGAAAAAACAGACCTTTGTCATGATGATCTGGGTTTTGCTCTATGCGGTCGTGTCCTTTTTCTTTGTCAGTAAAATTTATGGGATCATTGAAGTGTTTGTGATCCTAGCCTATCCTCTGATGAAACAGTACAATGGCCAGAAAGGGAAAGCCGCCTGGCTAAAATGGTTTTTCTACCTTTACTACCCGGCGCATCTGGTTCTGGTTGGGATCATCCGAATCCTGATGTATGGCAATGTCGGCATATTGTATTAACGGATTCCCATTATTGAACAGGGAGCAAAATCAGCCGGGAGAAGAATTCTTCTCCCGGCTGATCGTTTCCCCGGGCGGGGATCTAGTCGGTGGGCTGCTGAGGGACCTTTATTCGCTGCAGAAGCCTGTATTTGAACGCGCGTATTTTTGCGGTGTGCTTGCTGGTGATAATGATGCCGACAATCATCATCCCCAACAGGATCCCCTGGCAGAAACCGCCGAGGAAATTGTCCGCATGGCCGGTAAAGAGCAGCAGGAGATACAGTGCGGATGCGCAAAGGCCTGCGATAAACAGCCTGTGCATTCGCCGGTTGAATTTCTTTTTCTCTTCGTTGCTGTAATCGGCTGCTTTTAATACGGTTTCTTCTAATTCTTTATTCATTTTTTCGCTTCTCCTTTCACCGTCTAATAATTCCCGAAGACCGACGCTGAAATCATCTGCTATTTCAATCAGGATGTCCAGATCAGGCAGGTTCCTGCCCGTTTCCCATCGTGAAACCGTCCTGCGGGACACATTGAATTTTTCTGCCAGCTGTTCCTGCGTCAGGCCTTTTTCTTTGCGGAGCTCTTTGATAAAGCTTCCGGTTTTGATTGGATTCAAGGTTTTGCCCTCCTTTCAAGGATCAGGATACCACTCTTCTGTCCGGATGTACAGGACACCTGCCGAGCGGCGTTTCGGATTTGGGGAAAGGGACATCCTTTGTCCCTGCGGGTTTTCTCCAGTATAGCAGAAAAACGCTCGGATTTCATCCCGGGGATCACGCCTGTTTCACAAAAAAGCAGTATCATGAGATGCTCAAGGGTTGCCGTGCCGTTCTGCCGGCCGCGATCTGAATGCGGGGCTCATGCCGCCTCGCGCCGGGCAGACGCCTTTCCTTTGACTGCTCAAAGAAAAGGAGGGAAAGGAAAACCGCCAGGGGGGCCGCCCCCAGCCCCCCGCTTCATACAGAAGGGAGGTTTCCCTGCTGTCGGGCCGCCCCAGCCTGACGCCGGAGGAACATCCCGACAGCAGCTTCTCTTGAAAACCAGGTCCTTTTTCCAAGATAGTTCTGTTCCGGGAATCTTTGGCACTTGAAAAAAAAGGCGGATTTTGTTATGATAAAAAGGAATTTATACGAAGACATCCAATCGAAAGAACCGGATGGTTTTTATAAGGGGAGAGGGAACAGGTTTTCCGCTTCCAGCCAGGGGAGGAACGTTTGTGGAGGGTTCAAATTCCGGAAGAAAGAAAAAAATACCGATGTGGAGCAAGTGGGTCTTGGGGTTCCTGCTGTTTTTGCTGCTGGCCGGCAGCTTCAGCGCGACGTTTGTGAATCTGCAATGGATGATGGCGGAAAAGGGGGATACCCTGCCCGCTTTGAACGGGAAGCTTTACTGTCCGGTGGATCGGGACGGTTTGGGAGCGCGCTATCCCAAGGGGGTTCTGCTGGTTATTGAACCGGGCGGAACCTATGAGGCTGGCAGTGATGTGATCGTGTTCAGCCCCTTATCCGCCAATGTGGAGCAGATGCTGCAATGGAAATTTTCCCTGGTCACCCTGACCCAAGCCGGGGAAGATCAGGCAAAAGGCTATTGGGCGGGAAGCGCTGAAGATGCCGGTTCCGTTGCCCTGCCCGCTGCCGACATCATTGGCCGGGTAACGGCCGTTATTCCGGTGATGGGGGCATTGGCAGATAGTATGAGGGGCTGGACAGGGATTCAGCTTTACATTGTAGTCCCCCTGATTTTGACCATCCTGATGGTGATTTTGATGCTCAGCTGGGGCGGCCGTCCAGACCTGCTGGAGGAACCGGCTCCGGCTGTGCAGGAGCGCTTTAACCTGTTTGAAACCCTCCCGGCCCTGCCGGTTTCCAGGACGCCGCCCCAGCTTGCTTTTGAGAAGCCCTGTCCGGACGAGCCATCCCCTTCGCCGGAGCAAACAGGAAAGCCTGCGTCAACGGCCTCGGCCGTGAAAGATCCTCCGTTGAAAATCGAAATCCCATTCCCTCCGGCGGAAGCCCTGCTGCCCGACGAGGAAGAGGTGCTGAAGATTTACCCGCAGGAGAAAAAGGAGCCACCCTTGCGCTTCTCTCCGCCCTATCTGAATAAGCCCATCGTTCAAAACAGCCTTCAGGAGCTGCGGGAAACCCTGAATACCCCGGAAAAGCCGGCGGCGCTTTTATCACAGGAGGGTCCCGGGCCAGAGCTGATTTCTCCGGTTGAGCGGACCAGCTTGGCGCTTTCGACAGATTCTTGGGCAGCCGTTCGTCCGGCGTCGTCCGATTTTGACCCGGATCGCATTGTGGCGGAAATACGGAAAACGAACGCGCTGTTTTCCTCTTCGTTTGCCCGGGAGCCGTTGGAGCAAAAGCTTCCGCCGGAAGAACAGAATCCAGCTGCGGAGGAAAAGCTCTATCATAATCAGAATGTGGTGGAGGAGCCCTAGACAGCCCTGAAGCGGGACATATTCCAAGGGATGGTTTCATAGAATGAGGGCGTGGAAAGATTTTACAAAAGATTCTGTTCGGCAGGGCTTGACCCCTACCGACAAAAAAGTTACAATAAAAACGTTGCTGCTCCGGGATTTTGGGAGCATCCGGCTGGTTTTCTGAAACCCGCGGTGGTTCTGCCCGGACAGATTTTGATTTTTAGAAAGGACGCTTTCTCCCTTTTGCGGAAAAGCTGGGGAATAACAGATGAAACCATTGATTCAGCGGACGGCCGTTTTTATGATGAGTTGCGTGCTCCTGCTCTCCCTTGCGGGCTGCGGGGAGCCGGATCTTTCGCCGGTTTCGGCTTCGGAACCGGCTTCCAGCGCTTCTTCCAGCCGTCCGGTTTCCAGCGAGCCGCTGCCGGAATATCCTTCGTCAGAAGAAGAACTGGACACCGCCCCCTCCAGTAAGCTGGAGGAATTGGTCAGCAGCATTCAGGAAACCAACCAGTCCAGCAAAGAAGCCTCCTCGGAGGCAAGCTCCTCCGAGCCAGCCTCTGCGCCAGCTTCTTCACAGGAAAGTTCCTCTGAAACTTCTTCCGCACCGGCTTCTTCGGAAGAATTGCCGCCTCCGTCTTCCTCGGAACCGGAGGTTTCCAGTGAGGTTTCTTCTGAACCCTCCGAGCCGGAAGAGCTGCCGGAGCCGGATGCCCATGAGATGAAGGCGGTCTGGCTGTCCTTCCTGGAATTCCAGGCCTTCAAGGGCTCCAGCGAATCGGGCTTCCAATCGAAAATCGACACGATTTTCGATACGATCCAGGCCAAGGGCTTGAATACGGTAATTGTCCAGGTCCGTCCGCATGGGGATTCTTTTTATCCGTCGGCTTATTATCCCTGGTCCAAATGTATCAGTGGGACAATGGGGGCGGCGGTCGATTACGACCCGCTGGAAATGATGGTGGAAGCCGCCCATCGCCGGGGGCTCCAGATCCATGCCTGGATCAACCCTTACCGGACGATGACCGACGAAGAATTCGCGACGGTGGATTCCTCTTATCCGGTAAAAGAATGGTATGAAGCGCCGAACCGGGAGGACTATATGGTAAAGGTTGGGACGGACAGCCGCTGGTGGCTCCAGCCCGGGAACCCGGAGGTTCAGCAGCTGATTATCAACGGCGCAGTGGAAATTGCAAAGAATTATTCGGTGGACGGCATCCACCTCGATGATTATTTTTATGGGACACAGGTCAGCGCCTATGGCGACAGTCCTGCCCAGGCCAAGGAAAACACCAGCGCACTGGTGCGCGGGCTGTACAGCGGGATCAAATCGGTCAACAGCCGGGTGCAGTTCGGGATCAGCCCGGCGGGAGGGATCGCGAAAAACGGCCTTCCGTCATCGGACCAGGGATACCTCTCCACTGATCTGGCCAGGTGGTGCTCGGAGCCGGGGTATTTGGACTATGTCATGCCCCAGATCTATTGGGAATATAACCATGCGACGCAGCCCTTCCTTTCTACCATGACAAAGTGGAGTGAGCTGGTCACCGCCCCAGGGGTACAGCTTTATATTGGGCTGGCGCCTTATAAGCTTTCGGCTGGCGAGATCGAAGCACAGGTGGAGGATATTGCGGCCAACGCCTCTGTTTCCGGCTACTGCCTGTTCCGGTATGACCATATCGGGGGCTTATCGCTGGAATAAACGGATGGATTGGGAAAAAGGAAGGAAACATCATGCCTTATAAAGCAAAAGTAAAAAAACGCAGGGCTTCCGGCCGGATCAAACTGTTTTTGATTTTATCCATTGTAGTCACTTCGCTGCTCCTTTTGGGGCTTCTTGGGTGGTTCGGCTGGCAGTGGTATGAAGAAAAAAAGGCTTTTGAAGCACTGGCATTGGAATTGGCTACCCCGCGGATCGTGGTGCCGGAAGGGCACTTTACCCCCAAAGCCAAGCCGGAAGTCCATGTATCCGAAAATATCCGGGGCGGGAAGCTGGTTCCCGGCGTGGATTTTTATACGGATATCGGCGCGGATAAAGAAACGGTTTCCGCAGAGCTGGATGCCCTGCTGGAGAAGATGGAGCAGCTGGGCATGAAAACCATCCAGCTGGACACCCGCCGCCCATCGGATGCTTCCGAGGATGAGGGGTTGGTGGTTTATCCATCCCAGGTATTGCGCTCTACGGATGTGGATGTGCTCAAGCTGGCCTGTGAAAAAGCGCGGGCGGCTGAACTGGAGCTCCAATTGATTTTCCACGCGCAGGGGGTCCTGGCAGCCGGGGAAGCGGATCCGGAGGATACCCGTTCAGCGGTGGATGCGGAGGGCCGCGTCCGGATGGAGGCCGCTGTGTCTGAGCTGACCACTTACCCGGTCAGCGCGATTTTGATTGACGGTTATGAAACGCCGGACGGCGGGCTTTCCTATAAGCAGTATCAGGCCAGCGGCTCGGCGGACAGCTATACGGAATGGCTTCGGGAGGCCGTTTCCGCTACGGTTTCCGGATTGACGGAGGCGGTCAAAACCCAGCGCCCGGAGCTTCCGGTGGGACTGAAGGTGTCCAGCGTCTGGGCGAATGCCAGCTCGGAGGTGCCGGAAGAAGAGGATCCTGCCCCGGAGGAAGGGGAGGAGGGATCCGGCCCGGAAGAAGGGGACGAAGCCGGGACAGCCGATGAGGAAGGAACGCCGGAGCCGGAAGGGGTCAAAGGCGGGTCCGAAACCTCCAGCAGCCATGAGGCGTTGCTGGACGGGCACGCAGATACCAAGGCGATGGCGGAAAACAAAATGGTGGATTTCATCAATGTGGACATCCCCTCTGCCATTGAAAACCCATCGGTTTCCTTTGAAAAGGCGGTGCAGTGGTGGGGTACGGTCTGCAAATCCAGCGGCCTGCCCCTCTATGTGACGCACAGCGGGGAGAACGCCAACCGTGCCGATCTGGCCGGCTGGGCCGGGATTGATGAACTGGCCCGCCAGGTTGCGCTTTCACAGAAAGCAGGCGGCTACCGGGGCAGCGTGTTCACCGGGATTTCTGCGATGGCGTCCGAAAAAAAAGGGAGTACCCAAACCCTGCTGAAATATTATGCCAACGAATATGATGAGAACGAATTGTTCCAAAACCTGACGGTTTCGGCGCCCACCCAGACCAGCTTTGTCACCTATGAGGAAAACGTCCAGTTCCGCGGCAGCTTTGACCCGAACCAGGAGGTCTACCTCAACGGCGAAAAGATCACCCCCTCGGAGCGGGGCGGCTTTTCGATCTGGGTTCCGCTTCAGATCGGCTCCAATACCATTGTGCTGGAGCATAAGGGCAAGACCAAAACCTATACGGTCGAGCGGAAGATCATCATCTTCCAGTCGGTCAGCCCGACCCAGGATATGAAGGTTGCCGGCGGTTCGATCATCGGCCTGAACGCGGTGGCGTATAAGGATTCCGTACTGACGGCCAGCATCAACGGGCAGACCATCTCCATGAAGGAGGGCGGCGGCGACGACAATCCCCTGGACTCCAACTATGTCAACTATACCGGGGAATACGTGGTTCCCAAGGCAACGAACAAGGAACAGGATATCGGCCGGATTACTTTTTCAGGTACCTATCAGGGGCATACCCAGGGGGCTGCCGGCGCCAATATCACGATTGACAAGCTGCCGGACGAAGTGGATCCCGATGAGGCGACCGGGCAGGTGCTGACCCATGCGGTTGTCACTTCGATTTATGCGGATACCTATCCCTATAAATCCTCGCCGGAGTATCCGGACGGCCTGCTTTATCAGCTCCCAGAAGGGACGCAGGATATTGTGGTGAGCCAAACCGGCAACTATCTCAACCTGCGTTCAGGGAAAACCGTGCGGACGGATAAGGTCCGTACGGAAGAGATCGAGTTCCCGGGCAATAACCGGATAACCCAGGTGGATTATGCCGTTGAAAACAACAATACGGTAATCCGGCTGTCCATGGCTTGGAAAGCGCCCTTCTCGCTCAGCCTTTCCCCTTACCCGAGCAGTACGGGCGGGCTGGGGAGCGGCTATCAGTTCAACGCGGACACGGTGACGCTGCTGTTTGACTATGCGACCACCTTGGGCGAAGGGGCCGTATCCGGCTCGCTGGATGGCAGCCCGATTTTTTCGGGCACGCCTTCGCTGGAGCGTATCCGGAATGAGGAATTGGGTATCTATCAGTATAAGATGGTGCTTCCGCTGAACCGGCCTGGGCGGTATTACGGCTGCTACGCTTCCTGGGAAGGGGATATGCTGGTATTGAAGTTTACCCATCCGCCGCAGGGCGGGGATCTTTCCGGGCTGAAGATCTGTGTGGACCCGGGGCATGGCGGCTCTGATGTCGGGACGATGGCCGGGGCGGATGTGCTGGAAAAGGAAGTCAACCTTTCCCAGGCGATCAAAGTAGCGCAGGCCCTTCGGGAACGCGGGGCGGATGTGTTCCTGCTCCGGGATTCGGATGAAACCATTGACGTCAAGGTGCGTCCCCAGCTGGCGCAGCAGGCGGGGGCAGACCTCTATATTTCGGTCCATCACAATTCAGCCGGCGCGGATTCCACGCCGAACGGCGTCCAGACCTATTATAATACCCCATTTTCCCAGCCGCTGGCTCAGTATGTCCAAAGCGAACTGGAAGGGGTACATCCAGGCGGATGGAACGCCTGGAAATACTATAATTTCCATGTGGCGCGGGAGAAACAGTTCCCCTCGATCCTGATCGAGTGCGGGTTCCTCTCCAACCCGGGCGATGAGGCGCTGGCCATGGATGAATCCCATCAGTATTCCATGGCGGAGGCCATTGCGCGCGGGGTAGTCAACTACTACCAGGCATACAACTAATCGTCAGCAGCCGGATGGGGGTTCCTGTCCGGCTGCTGTTGTGTATAGTCGGCACACCCTCAAATCGCTACCCGATTTTGCCTGTTTGCGCATAAAATGCGCTGTGCGCCGTCTATGAAGCCCTACCGCAGTGTTGAAAAGAAGCCAATGCTTCTTTTCAAGTGCGTTGACTATAAAAATTCAATGAAAAAAAGAAGGTTTGACCATGAGAAAAAGGATCATCGACGGGCATGCCCATATTTTCCCTCAAAAAATTGCCGAGAAGGCGGTGGCTTCCATCGGCGGCTTTTATGATCTGGAAATGCGCGCCGGCCGCGGCACCAGCGAGGCTTTGCTGGAAAGCGGCGGAAAAATCGGGACGGAGCGGTATCTGGTTTGCTCCACCGCGACCCGTCCCGGACAGGTACAGAGCATCAATGACTTTATCCTGGAGGAAACCCGGAAGCATCCCGAATTTGTGGGGTTTGCTACCCTCCATCCGGAGATGGAGGGGCTGGAGGAGGAATTCGAACGGATTTTGGAACGGGGCTATGCCGGGATCAAGCTGCATCCGGATTTCCAGCGGTTTGCTATCGACGACGAGCAGGCCTTTCCGATTTACCGGATGGCGGCGGAAACGGGGCTTTTTATCCTATTCCATACCGGGGACGCGCGGTATGAATTTTCCAGCCCGCGGAAGCTGGCGGCCGTGACGGAAAAATTCCCCGGCCTGTTCTGTATTGCGGCGCATTTCGGGGGTTACCAGCGTTGGCAGGAAGCCTACGACTGCTACGAAAGCCCCCGGATTTATATGGACACTTCCAGCGCGCTGTTCCGGCTGACCGAGGAGGAAGCGCTCCGGTTTTTCGAAAAATTCGGCTGGGATCATTTCTTCTGGGGCACGGACTTCCCCATGTGGAAACACGAGGAGGAGCTGGCGCGGTTTGAGGCGCTCCCGCTGGGCAAAGAGGCGCAGGAGGCGATCTTGGCGGGGAACTTTGCCCGTGTGATTTTGAAGGAGCCGGATGGGGTTTTAAATTTGTAAAAAATATTTCTTAAATTGCTCATTTTACATTGAAAATAATTTAACACTATAGTATAATGAATATGACTTTGATATTTTTATGTCGAAAAACCAACAAGAAGGAGAGACGGATATGATTGATTGGGGATTTTCACTGGCCGTTGTCATTACAGGTCTGGTCGTCGTATTTGCAGTGCTGGTCATTCTGGTGCTGTTGTGCAGCATAATGGGCTCCGTTTTCAAATCGATGAACAGTAAAAAAGACAGCAAGCCGGAAGCTCCGAAGCCAGAAAAGAAAGCAGAGATTTCCAGAACTGCGGCTCCGATGAAAGCAGCGGCGCCGGTGGTGGAGGCTGGGATCCCGGGCGAGGTCGTCGCGGCTATTTCTGCGGCGGTTGCCTGTATGATGGGTTCGAACCAGGCGTTTGCAGTCCGTAAAATCAGCCGTGCAAAGGGCGGACGTCCGGCATGGAATGCGGCGGGGATTGCGGAAAATACACATCCTTTTTAAATAAGCGCCTCTTTTACACCGCGGCAACCTGACATTCTAATAAGGAGAGTACAGATTTAATATGTTTGAAGTATTTATCGAAACGATCCAGGGCATTTGGGGGTCTTCCGGGCTTCGCGTGCTGGTTGAAACGATCGACTGGCAGGCGATACTGATGATCGCTATTTCTTTTGTGCTGATGTACCTGGCTGTTGTCAAAGGCTTTGAGCCGCTGCTGCTTCTGCCGATCGCGTTTGGTATGTTTTTGACCAACCTGCCGATGGCGGAAATGTTCCATATGGAGTTTTTCACCGACCCCAAGGGCAATATCCCGTGGGGGGAGCTGCTCCATGACGGCGGCTTGCTGGACTTTTTGTATATCGGCGTCAAGCTGGGGATTTATCCGTCCCTGATTTTCCTTGGAATCGGTGCAATGACGGACTTCGGCCCGCTGATTGCAAACCCGAAATCCTTCCTGCTGGGTGCGGCTGCACAGGCGGGTATTTTCCTGACCTTCCTGGGCGCAATTGCATTGGGCTTTGGTTATGATATTGCTGCGGCGATCGGGATTATCGGCGGCGCAGACGGCCCGACGGCGATTTACGTAGCAAAAACCCTTGCACCGACCCTGCTGGGTTCGATTGCAATTGCGGCTTATTCTTATATGGCGCTGGTCCCGATGATCCAGCCGCCGATCATGAAAGCCCTGACCACCAAGAAGGAACGTGCGGTTGTGATGCAGCAGCTCCGTCCGGTAACCAAAACCGAGAAAATCCTATTCCCGATTTTTGTTACCCTGATTATTTCACTGCTGGTTCCGTCGGCTACCCCGCTGCTGGGTATGCTCATGCTGGGCAATCTGATGAAGGAAAGCGGCATGGTAGACCGTCTGGTAAAAACCGCGCAGAATGAATTGATGAATATCGTCACGATTTTCCTGGGTGTTTCGGTTGGTGCAACTGCGACGGCCAACTACTTCCTGACTTGGGAAACCATCAAGATTATCGTTTTGGGCCTGATCGCATTCTGTATGGGTACAGCCTGCGGCGTCCTGTTTGGTAAGATTATGTACATTGCTACCAAGGGCAAGGTCAACCCGCTGATCGGCTCGGCCGGGGTATCGGCGGTCCCGATGGCGGCCCGTGTAGCTCAAAAAGTCGGCGCCGAGGAAAACCCGACCAACTTCCTGCTTATGCACGCCATGGGCCCGAATGTTGCCGGTGTTATCGGTTCTGCGGTTGCGGCAGGTGTCCTGCTGAGTATTTTCGCATAAAATTTGATCGGAAAACCCGCTGGAGGATTCCTCCAGCGGTTTTTTTCTTTTCAGGGCTTTCCACAACATCGGGAAAAGTTTGTGGAAACCCGTGTGGAAAATAGGGTCTGAAAATGCCTGCGAAAGAAAGCGGATCCTGAAAAATATACGTAATGTTATGTCTTTTCCGACAGATTTCCACAGGAAAGCGCGAAAGCGGCTGCTGGGGAAATGGGCAGTTTTCCACCTTTTCCACTGAGTTTTCCACCAGTGTTGGAAATAGGGGAGCGTTTTGGGGGAAAAATATCCTCAAATAAGGCAGATTTGTAAACAAGATGTATAGATTACAGCTTTCTTGTTCATAATGAGCAGAGATTTGATGGTTTTGGTGTGAAAATACGCAATTTGCCAAAAAAGCCGGACATATAATCGAGCGTTTTCCACTGGACTTTGAACAGGATGTGTGAAAAACAGGGTGGGGAGGGATCCTTCTGCTGAAAGGTGTCAATAAGCGGATCGTGGAGATCAATTATACCAGGGATGATTTTATTGAACGGGCAATTTTGATTTTAAATCCGGAGAACAGCGGGATGTCGGAACAGGTTGCGCGGGAAAAAGCGGGCCACTATATGCAGGGGGTGCTTGCAACAGCGGGGAAAGCGCGGCCCCGCGCCCGGTTCCGGGCTTTTCTCTGGGTGCTGCTGGGTGCTGGGATCGGGGCGGCTGTATCGGCGCTCTGTCTGCTTTTATAAGGAAATCCAGCCGGGGGTCCGGATCGTTTGCGGGAATTTGGGGAAGTGTCCAACATAAAGGCTTTATGGGGAGAGATGCCGTGCTCTGCAGGCCGCAGTTCGAATGCGGGACTCCGCGTCCCGCACCCCCCTCTTTTCTTTGACCGTTCAAAGGAAAGAGGGGAAAAGAAAACTGCCCAGGGCGGGCCCCCACCCCCACATGGTGGACAGTGGGAATGCTCTCCCCTGCTGTCGAGCCGCCCCGGTCCGATACCGGAGGAACGCGGCTCAGGGGCTGCTCCTCTTCAAAGTTTGATTCTTTTATACTATAGTCGGCACACCCTCAAATCGGCGCCCGATTTGAGGGTCAGGCTTTGCCTGGCATAAAATGCGCTGCGCGCCGTTTAGGAAGCCCTACCGCATGGCCGCTCCGCTGACGGCAGGATGCCGCAGTGTTAAAAAGAAGCCAATGCTTCTTTTCAAGTGCGTTGACTATAGTATTATTTCCAAATTAAAAATTCGGAAATAATACATTTAATTTGAGCCGTTTTGC
>CANAQK010000010.1 GCA_947363605.1 uncultured Clostridia bacterium
AGCCGGGAACCCGCGTCCGGGAAGGGGACGTTATCGCCCGTGTCGGCTCTACCGGTGATTCCACCGGCAGCCATCTGCATTTCGCCGCACAGCTTCAAGGGCTCTATTTCAATCCGGCCTATCTTTTTCCGGAGAAGCTGTATGCTGCGTTTTAAACTGGGCAGGCTGGAGGTTGGGATTGATTTTTTCTTTGTTGCGCTGGTGACTTTTTTCCTGCTGACGGATTCCAGCGGTATTTCCGTAATCGCCCTGCTGGCCTGCCTGATCCATGAAACCGGGCATCTGATCGTCTTCCTGCTGGCAGGCTATGTCCCGCAGTCCCTGACCTTTGAGCTGGGAGGTATCCGGCTGCAAAAGCCGGAGCAGGAGCTGAGCCCCTGGCGGGAGGTGCTGGTCCAGTTTGCAGGGAGCGCTGCCAATTTTTCTGTTTTCTTCCTGTTAATCGGAAGCATCGGCCAGATCTCCGGGTGGAGTATTTTCGCCGTGACCCATCTGGTGCTGGGGATCTTCAACCTGCTCCCCCTGCGGGGACTGGACGGCGGAAAGCTGGCCGCCCTGTTCTTCGGGCGTTTTTTCCCGGAACGCACAGCCTACCTGATCTGTTCTGTGCTGGATCTGGCCTGCCTGGTGCTCCTCAGTGCGGCGGGGGTTTTCCTCTTTTTCAGGAACCCCCGCAGCGTCACCCTGCTGATGTTCGCCGCCGGAAGCTTGTTCGCCTTGGCGGCAAAAGTGGCTGGAAAGAAAAACTTTTCCGGCCGGATCTGATCTCAAAGCCCGCAAACAGGGGTTTTATCCAAGCTCCAAAAAACAACAAGAAATATTTTCAATCCATATGAACAAAAAGGCTTGAATAATGGCCCAGAGTATTGTAAAATTAGTATACAACAAATCTGATTTGTCCGGAGCAGCGGTCTCCGGAGCAGTATAAAAGAATGGAGCGATGTGAATTATGGCTTTGAAACTCAACGATACCTATGTGAAAAATTTTGTTTCAGAAGATGAGCTGACCGGGCTGGCTCCTCAGATTACAGCAGCAGAAACGATGATCCGTGAAAAATCCGGGCTGGGAAACGATTTCCTGGGCTGGGTGGATCTCCCCGCGGACTATGACAAAGAAGAATTTGCCCGCATCAAAGCGGCGGCGGAGCGGATCAAAGGCCATTCCGACGTCCTGATCGTCATTGGGATCGGCGGTTCTTATCTGGGCGCACGCGCCGCAATCGAGCTGCTCCGCTCCCCCTTCTACAACAACCTGAAAAAGGACACGCCGGACATTTATTTTGTCGGCAACAACATCAACCCCACCTACCTGAACGAAATCCTCTCCATCTGTGAAGGAAAAGAAATTTCGGTCAACATCATTTCCAAATCCGGCACCACCACCGAGCCGGCGCTGGCATTCCGGGTTTTCCGTGACCTGCTGATCAAAAAATACGGCAAAGAGGAAGCAAAAAACCGTATCTTCTCCACAACGGACAAGGCGCGCGGCACCCTCAAGGAGCTGTCCGACAAGGAAGGCTATGAAACCTTCGTTGTCCCGGACGACGTCGGCGGCCGCTACTCGGTGCTGACTGCTGTCGGCCTGCTGCCGATTGCCGTAGCCGGTGTAGACATTGACGCCCTGATGGCCGGCGCAGCAGACGCCCGTACCGCTCTGGCTGAGCCCTGCATCGGTAAAAATGACTGTTACAGATACGTGGCTTACCGCAACGCGCTCTACCGCAAGGGCAAGTCTGTGGAGATGCTGGTCAGCTATGAGCCGGCCTTCACCATGATGGCGGAATGGTTCAAACAGCTTTTCGGCGAAAGCGAGGGCAAGGACAACAAGGGCATTTTCCCGGCTTCCGCTACTTTCTCCACCGACCTGCACTCCCTGGGGCAGTTCATCCAGGACGGCACCCGCATTATGTTCGAAACCGTAGTGGATGTCCAAAAACCCAAGCAGGATTTCTTCATTGAAAACGACCCGGATAATTTCGACGGGCTGAATTTCCTGTCCAACCAGAATATGTCCATCGTCAACAATAAGGCCATGCAGGGCACCATCCTGGCACATACCGAGGGCGGCGTCCCCAACCTGGTCCTGGAGATGCCGGAAATCAATGAGCACGAGCTGGGCTATCTGATCTATTTCTTCGAGAAAGCCTGCGCCCTCTCCGGCTACGTGATGGGCGTCAACCCCTTCAACCAGCCGGGTGTAGAAAGCTACAAGAAAAATATGTTCGCCCTGCTGAATAAACCGGGGTATGAAGCAGAAAAAGCAGCGCTGGAGGCAAAGCTCAGCCACTAAAGGATGTCGAAGGCGGGCTTCCCGTCTTGTGATATTACTTCCGAACTGAAAGGCCGGAAGTAATATCTGCCATGTTTTGCGGTTGCCGCCGGTTACGGCGGCGACCGCAAAACGGCTCAAATCAAATGTATTATTTCCGAATTTTTAATTCGGAATAATATACACAGACCAAACATTTGGAGGTTAAATTTATGATTAAGTTGATTATCGGGAAAAAAGGCAGCGGAAAAACCAAGCTCCTCATTGATAGAGTCAACGCAGCAGCAGAAACGACCAATGGCAACGTTGTCTGCATTGAGCAGGGGATGCAGCTGACCTTTGAGATCAGCCACAAGGTCCGCCTGATTGATGCAGAAGAATACAAAATCAACAACTATGACGCGTTCTATGGTTTTGTAAACGGCGTTCTGGCCGGCAACTATGATATCAAAGAGATTTTTATCGACGGTATCCTGCGGATCGGGTCGGCCGACGGCAAAAAAGACTTCGAGGGCCTGGGCAATCTGCTTGAAAAACTGTACAAACAGATCCCGAACGATATCACCCTGTTCTTCACCATTTCGGCGGATCAGAACGAACTGCCGGACAGCGTGCTGAAATTCTCTTAAATCCAAACGGCATCCAATGGGGCGGGAAAATTCCCGCCCTGTTTTTTTACCCAGGTATATAGCCAGAGCCGCCGGGAAATTCCCGGCGGCTCATTGTTTCAAAAGAAGCTACAGCGCCATCTTGGGTACGCCGATATCACTGGTAAACGTCGTTGTATTATACAATACCAGGACGTCCGTAATGCCCTCCTGCGGGATATACTCCGACAGTTTGCCATTGTAATACCGGAGGTCCACCATATGGATGGATTCATACTCATCCGCAAAAAAAGGCACCATCGAATGCGCGTAGGAATCCTTGACCAGCAATAGATGCTTGCCGTTCGGATTGCTGCTGCGGATAGTCACCAGCGCATTATTCCCTCCCAGGAAATACGAGTATTTGTCCCGCTTGGAAAGGAAGCTTTCGTCATAAAGGGAGTCGCTCTGCTTCTGGCCGCCATTGTAATCCACCTGGAAGCCTCCCTGCGGCGTTTTGGGCAGCCAACGGATAATCCGGTCCGGGCGGGTCGTAACCAGCCGCGCTTTGCTGTAGTGGGTTCCATAAAAGCTCTCGCTCACTACCTCGGTGGTAAAATCCGACGGCTGTTTTACCGGCAGCCCCAGGCTCTGCTTATACGCCTGATAGCCGTAAAATGCCCCCAGGGTCGTCCAATGATGGTCGGTACGGTAATACAGCTCCTCCCCGGCGTGGGCTTGTAAAACGCCCGCTGCGTCCACGTAAACGCCCTCAGGCAGCCGGGACTCTAATTCATCCAGGACAGCCTGCTGATCATAGATCGGTGCATAAGCCGGCAGTTTATCCGCCTCCAACAGTGACGCAGTAGGCGCCATCAGTACCCGGACATGGCCCGCCCCCAGTTCAGCCGCTGCCCGTTCAGTAAATTCCTCCAGATAACCCAGATTTTTTTCCAGCTGCTCATCCAAATCATGGGAAGTCTTTTTCTCCAGAAGATAGCCTTTCTTTCCGAAATAGACGCTGTTCGTATCCCGTTTTCCCAGCAGATATTCGCTTTCCGTTTTGACCCCGATGAAGCCGTCCCGCCCGATGAACTGGTCGGTCAGGAATTCCTCAAATTCAGCGGTAAAGGTACCGTCCACCAGGGCTTTCCAGCTGAACTTCGGCATCATTTTGAGGTGGCGGTTTTCACTCTCTGAAACAGCACGGGTCGGCGAGAGCAGGTTCGCCACGGCCATCCCAAAAATCAACACCAGAAAAACCACCGGCGTAATCCATTTGACAATTTTCTGTTTCATACGGCACACTCCTCTCTAAAACCGGAAATACAGGAAGGGGTTATAGCTTGCATCGACCAGGTAGGACACCGAAAGGAAGAAAACCCCAATAAAGAAAGCGTTTTGCAGGACTTTTCCGGCAACCGGGCTTTTCATCCGTTCCAGCAGCTTCCCGGCCAGGTTCTTTCCGAGGCTGGTCGCGGCTATTCCCAAAATGAGGAAGAGCAGCAGGTTGGTGTAGAGGTAGTAAACCGATTCCCCGTTCAGGAATCCCGCCCCATTCAGGCCGAACATAGCCTGGAAATACGTCATTCCCCGCGAGAGGTCGTCAAACGCAAAAATCACCCAACTGACCAGCACCAGGAACAGGGTGTACACATGGCCCACCCAGCCGGGCGCCTTTTGCAGGAATTTCAGCAGGAAGAATTTTTCCAGGATAAGCAGTACACCGAAATAGACCCCCCAGAGCAGGAAATTCCAGCTGGCCCCATGCCAGATGCCGGTCAGCATCCAGACGACAGCCAGATTCCGCACCTGCTTCGCTATGCTGACCCGGTTCCCGCCTAACGGGATGTAGACGTTTTCCCGGAACCAGGTGCCCAGGCTGATGTGCCACCGCCGCCAGAATTCCGTAATGCTTTTGGAAAGATAAGGGTAATTGAAGTTCTCCAGAAAACGGAATCCAAACATATGCCCCAGGCCAATCGCCATATCCGAATAGCCGGAAAAATCAAAATAGATCTGGAACGCATAGGCCAGGATCCCGATCCAGGCCGTCAGCACCGGCAGGGAGCCGTGATCCATCCTGCTGATGCTGTCCCACACCATGCCGATATTATTGGCCAGCAATACCTTTTTCCCCAGCCCGGTCATAAACCGGGACACCCCTTCCGAAAATTGGGAGGCGTCCTCCTGGCGATGATTCAGTTGCTCTGCAATGGTTTTGTACTGGACAATCGGCCCCGCAATCAGCTGCGGGAACAAAGCGACATACGCCCCAAAGGAAATAATATTCCGCTGCGCCCGGGCTTCGCCCCGGTAAACGTCGATGGTATAAGACATGGTTTGAAAGGTATAAAAGGAAATCCCGATCGGCAGCGCCAGATGCAGCAGCGGGATGTTCAGGCCGAACAAGCCGTTGACATTCCCAATCAGGAAATCGGCATACTTGAAAAATCCCAGCAGCGCCAGATTGATGATCATCGAAGAAAGGACCATCCCTTTAGCCGCCCGGATATTCCCTCTCTCCTTAAATTTTTCTACCCATAGCCCGTGCGTGTAATCCACCAGGGTGGAAAACAGCATCAGCACCACATAAACCGGTTCCCCCCAGGCATAAAAAATCAGGCTGACAAAAAACAAAATCCCGTTGCGCCAGGAGCGGGGCACTGCAAAATAAAGCAGGAGCACCACTGGCAAAAATAAAAACAAAAACAGCAGGCTCGAAAAAACCATGGCATCCTCCCAAGCTTTTGTCAATGATTCTGACGAAAGGCTTCTTTTCCTTGTAAAGTAATCCAGTAACCTCAAACAGGCCAAAGGAGGCGTTTAAAAACGCCCCCTTCTAATCCATTTGCAGCTTCGCTGCGGGGACCTATTTATCCCAGCAACTATTTTCCCAGCACCTCATGGATTTTATCCACGCCGCGCTGGACTTCTTCTTTCGTTTTCGCTTCCATCTGATCCTCTTCCAGATCATCCGGAATATCACCCAGCATCACAAAAAAGACGTAATCGTCTACCCGAACGACCTGGGAAGCCCGGGTTTTCGGCAGATGCACCGGCAGATAGGGGAATTCTTCCTTCTCTTTAACCAGCTTGTCCCGATAAGCATTCATCAGCTTTTCGACCTCTTCGCCTTTGCCCTCTACGGCCTCAATCCCGACGAAGGTATCGACATGGACGTTCATCAGCGGGGTTTCCGCAATGACATCCCGAACCAGGTCTGACGGGACGCCGAATACATTTTCGATCTGGTCTTTTTCCACCGCCATATTCGCCACATAGGCTTCCCCATACAGCTCCTTCAGCGCGGTGTGGACGCTGCTTAAAAGGCCGGTTTTGAGCTTATCTGCACCAGATGCCACATCCGAAACCAGGTCCGAAGCCGGATTGCTGGAACCGCTGCTGGAGTTCCCGTTGGAGTCCTCTTTTTGAGTACAGCCTGCAAAAGCGGATGCTGTCATCAATGCAGCAAGCGTCAATGCAAATATCGCTTTCAATTTCATTTTCATTCTCCTTTGTTTCCCACCCGCATATCCGCGGGCAAAATTCTTCCGTCTATGCCCAACGCCGCCCGCAGAACAGACGCCGTACAGGCTAAAGTACGTTTGAAAACCGGAAGCAGACAATCCGCCTGATTCCAGCTTTCACACGTACTTTAGTATACGAAAATTCCCGGACGCTATACGCCCGCGTTCGTATTTCCCTGCAATTCTATTCAGATCCTGTTAAAATTTCTTTTTCCAGAAAAAAAATCCAACCACCCCCAGCAAAACCAAAGAAGACAGCACGGCAAACCAGGTATAGGGAACAAATACCTCTAAATCCAACGTATTCATCCCATAAAAACTGAAAATAATATTCGGGATTTCCATCAGCACCGTAATGATGGTCAACACCTTCATGATGTTGTTCATATTGTTGTTGATCAGGGAAGAGCAGGCCTCCATGGTATTGGCCAAAATCGTGGAATAGATGTTGGACATATCCACCGCCTGCTTGAATTCAATCAGCACATCCTCCAACAGGTCCTGATCTTCCTCATACAGCTTGATAACCCGGCCGCGGAGGATCTTTTCCAGCGTCACCTCGTCCGCCTTCAGGGAAGTGGAAAAATAGACCAATGATTTTTGAAGTCCCGCCAGCTGGAGAAGCTCTTTGTTCCGCATGGAGCGCTGAAGCTCATTTTCCACCTGGGTCGTCATTTTATTGATATGCTTCAGCCGGATCAGGAAACTTTGAGCCACCCGCAGCAGCAGCGAAAGCAAAAAACGGGTTTTCATCGCGGTTTGAAGGTTTTTCGTAAAGCCGTTCGTGATATCCGTCACCGGGGAAGTTTCATTCAGGCAGATTGTCACCACATTGGTCTTGGTTACAATAATCCCAATCGGCATGGTGGTATAAGCCAGGGAATCCCCCTCGGTAATAGCCACCGGCGTGTCGATAATAATCAGGGTTTGATCGTCCTCTGTTTCAATACGCGAGGATTCCTCCTCATCCAATGCCGCACTGATAAACCCGGAGTCAATCCCCATCTGATCGATCAAAAAACGGATTTCTTCGGCATTGGGGCTGACGGCGTTGACCCAGCACCCTTCTGTCAGTTGGTCGGCACGGACAATCACGCTGCCTTCGCTTTTATAAAAACCCAGCATTTTCCTCCCCTTTTTCCGGATTCCGGTATAGTCGGCACACCCTCAAACCGATGCCTGATTTGAGGGTCAGGCTTTGCCTGTTCGCGCATAAAATGCGCTGTGCGCCGTCTATGAAGCCCTACCGCATGGCCGCTTCGCGCCCCACTGCGGCATATCATGCCGCAGTGGTGAAAAGAAGCCAATGCTTCTTTTCAAGTGCGTTGACTATAAAATATTACTTCCGAACTGAAAGGCCGGAAGTAATATCTGCCATGTTTTGCGGTTGCCGCCGGTTACGGCGGCGAGCAAAACGGCTCAAATCAACTGTATTATTTCCGAATTTTTAATTCGGAAATAATACCTTCCGACAAGATACCCCGCTTTATATTAAAAAAGCGGGGACAATGCCTTTCTCCAGAAGCAAAACTTATTTTTTGAACAAGCCCAGGATATCGTCAAAATTGATTTCCTTATCGTCGTCTTCCTCCACAGCCTGCTTCTTTCCACCGCCGCCAAGCAGCGTTTCTGCCAGAGAAGAGGCCGGCGCTTCCTTTTTGACCGCATCAAAGCCGGTTGCAATTACCGTGATCTGCATTTCATCCTCAAAGCTTTCGTCAAATGCAACGCCCCAGAAAATATTCGCATCCGGATGTGCCGCGTCCGAAATCATGCTGGAAGCGTAAGACGCGTCGTCCAAGTCGATATCCGGCGAAGCAGTGATATTGATGATGATCCCGCGCGCGCCGTCGATCGACGTTTCCAGCAAGGGGCTGGAGATCGCTGCCAATGCCGCCTGCTCCGCCTTATCCTTACCCGAAGCACGGCCCACGCCCATATGGGCAAAGCCGGCATCCCGCATCACCGCGCTGACATCCGCAAAGTCCAGGTTTACTAAGCCGGATACATTGATCAGGTCCGCAATGGACTGGACGCCCTGCTTCAGTACCTCGTCCGCCGCTTTGAATGCGTTTACCAAGGTCAGCTTGGTATCCGACATCAGCTTGAGCCGTTCGTTGGGGATTACCACCAGCGAATCCACGTGCCGGGACAGCTCCTCCACACCCTTTTCGGCATTATCGCAGCGGCGTCGGCCCTCAAAGGCAAACGGCTTGGTTACCACGCCGATGGTCAGAATATTCATTTCGCGGGCGATTTCCGCGATGATCGGGGCCGCGCCGGTACCGGTGCCGCCGCCCATACCCGCCGTGATAAAGATCATCTGGGAGCCTTTGAGCACCGAAGCAATTTCCTCGCGGCTTTCCTCCGCCGCCATAGCGCCCTGCTCCGGCTGCCCGCCCGCACCCCGGCCCTTGGTCAGCTTGGTACCGATCTGGATTTTATACGTTGCTTTAGAGGTACGCAGAACCTGCTGGTCCGTATTTATTGTGACGAACTCCACGCTTTTCATCCCGCTTTGAATCATGCGGTCTACCGCGTTCCCGCCGCCGCCACCAACCCCGACGACCTTTATATTGACAATGGTTTCGTTATCGTTATTATCCAGTGTGAAATTCATAACAGCTTGTCCTCCTGGTGTGGTGATCCTATCTCTTCATCTATATCCTGTTAAAAAGCCTGCCGCTTGAAATTGACAATTAGTCTTAGTATATATTCTACCTTCTGCAAGCAGGATAGTCAATATCTTTTCCAAAAACTTTTTCCTGCCGGACCGGTTTAATTTCTAAATTTTACCTGCTCCCTGTCGGATTATCGGGACAGGGTTCGAAGCGGCTCGAATTATCCAGGGAGATCGCCGCCAACCCTTCCGGCGTAAGGGTCTTCATCACTGGACGCCGGCCCCGGCCCGGAAGCGCCCGCTCCGGAGGGATCATCCGCTTCAGAAGAGGTCTGATCAGAGGGCAGCGTCCCATCCTCCGGATCCGAACTGAGAAGGGAGTCCGAGGAAGTGCCGTCCTCATCAGGAAGGACCGGGCTTTCCGGCAATGCGGAGTCCGGCAGCGCCCCCTCGGGCAGGCTCAGCGATTCCACCGGGCGGACGAAATATTCCCCGGTACGCAGGGTAGCGTCGATCGTCAGCACCTCATCTTCTTCGATATTGCTGTCGATCAGCTGCTTGACACGGGCCAGCTCGTGCTCAATATCCGCCACGCTCCCGATTCTAATTTCAATCCGGTTGTCATAAATCATCCGGATTGCAGCGATATCCGTCAGGTCCAGATGGCTGACCTGCTCCATCCCGCAGGCCTTCACCGCTTTCACTACCGCGTTCAGGGTAGCCAGCCGGTTTTGCTCCGTAGTGGTAAGATACTGCCCTTCATTGACGCCGCTCATATCACAGCCCGCCACAAAAACAGCATCCGGGGCCGGGTTTTTTTCATCCACCGCAATGATCCGTCCAGCCCCGCTCAAGCTGTAATACTGCTTGTTCCAATAGAGCACATATTCTGCCTTGGCCAATGTCACCCGGATCCGGATAGTCGAAGGAAGCTGGCGGGAAACGGTTGCCCCATCAATCCGGATATTCCCGCTGATGATATTCTCTTTTGCCCGTTTGATATTGGCCAAGAAGAGGTTGTCCCCTTTGTTGATTCCCGTATCAGCAATCAGCTGATCAGTTCCGATCCCACCGTTCCCTTCCACCTTGAAGGTGTCGATCTTAAAAAAGACCGTCAGCGAGAGGACCACCCCAGTGACCGAAAAAATAAAGCCCAGCAGGATATAATGCAGGGTATAATTCCGTTTCCCGCGCCGGCGTTTCTTTTTGCGGCGGGCAGAAGGCGGGATCCGGCTTCTTTGCTGGGCCGCACGGCGGGAGGGCTGCTCTTGGATAAACCGGGGCAAGTCCACGTTCCCCTGACGGGGGCCGCTGGGCATCCGGGAGGAGGAAGAAGGCCGCGGAGCACCTGCCTGCCTGCCGGCAGCGGGCCGGCCGGGACGCGCCGGCTGCCTGGAAGCAGGTATTCGATTGTTCCGGCGTTTCTGGCCCATTCGCTTTTCCGTCCTTTCTTCATTCGTTTCTTTCCATATATACCTCAAATCGATACCCGATTTGAGGATCAGGCTTTGCCTGTTCGCGCATGATATGCCGCAGTGTTGAAAAGAAGCCAATGCTTCTTTTCAAGCGCGTTGGCTATAAGGGTTTTCCCCATGGGATCCCATGGGGACTTTCTTTGCGGGGCAAAGAAACCTGTCCGGCCCTCTACTCCCGGCGGATCTTGGCCCCCAGGCTGGAAAAGGCCGTTTCGACCGACTCATAACCTCGGTCGATATGCTCTATCCGGCTGATCCGGGTTTCCCCGACTGCCGCCAGCGCCGCTACTACCAGAGCTGCCCCGCCCCGGAGATCGGTCGCCTCCACGGGAACACCATACAGCTTTTCTACCCCGCGCACCACCGCCGTACGGCCCTCAACCTTGATATCCGCACCCATCCGGGCCAGTTCTGCCGCGTGTTTATACCGGCTCTCGAAGATATTTTCCACGAACATACTGGTTCCATCCGCCAGCGTCAGCGTCGCCATCAACGGGGCTTGGGCGTCTGTTGGGAACCCGGGATAAGGCATCGTCCGGATCGGCCCGCTGACCGGGCGGAGCATCCCCGGCCCTGAAAGAAAAATCCGGTCCGGTTCCACCTTCATCCGGCAGCCTGCCTGCTCAAAAACTGGCAGTACGCTTTCCAGGTCATTGGGATTGACCCCGGTTACCAGGACATCCCCCCCGGTAATCGCCGCGCCGCTCAGATAGGTCGCCGCCACAATCCGGTCCGGCATCACCGTATATTCCGTGGAAGAAAGCCGGTCGACCCCTTCAATCAGGATCGTACTCCGGCCCGCGTCCCGGATACGGGCTCCCCGGCTGATCAGATAATTGGCCAGATCCACAATTTCCGGCTCCTGCGCCGCGTTGTGGATCACCGTTTCCCCCTTGGCCAGCACGGACGCCAGCAGGATATTCTCCGTGGCCCCAACACTCGGGAAAGCCAGCGTAATTTTAGTCCCAGTCAGGCCCTGTTCCGCCCGGCAGTCCAAATAACCGTATTCCTCTGCAATCTGCGCGCCAAGCCGTTCCAACGCCTGGATATGTAGATCGATGGGGCGGGGGCCTAATTCACACCCGCCTGGAAATGAAAGCTTTGCACGGCCCATTCGGGAAAGGATCGCACCCAAAAAGACAATGCTGGAACGCATCTCATGCATCAGGTCATCCGGGATTTCATTCTGGGTAACGCTGCTGCTCTCAATCCGGACAGTATCCCCCTCCCGCCGGACTTCACAGCCCAGATAAGTCAGGATCCGCAGCGCCGCATCGACATCCGACAGCGCCGGGCAGTTGTGGAGCACGGTTTCCCCACCGCCCAGCAGTGCCGCCGCCAGAATCGGAAGCGAGCTGTTCTTGGCGCCATGTACCCGGACCTCGCCCTGAAGCCGTCTGCCGCCCTGGATCAGTAATTTCTGCATATCGTTTCCTTCCTTTCCTCAAGATTCGTTTGCTCCCCATCCTATGCAGAAAGGGGAGAATCGGTGAAAAGGAAGAACACCGCCTGTTCCGAGCGCCGGAATCAGCGTTTCCGTTCCGAAAGCAGCGCGGTCATGCTGTCGTAAATCCGTTTGGCGGTGTCCAGGATCGCCAGCTTGGAGGCATTCTGGGATAAGTCTGCCAGCATGGAGCGGTTGCCGTACAATTTTTTTACGATGGAGACAACTGCCTCCGCCGAATAATCCTTTTCTTCCAAAATCAGGGCCGCACCCTTGTTGACCAATACCATCGCATTATGATACTGATGGTTTTCCGTGACATTGGGCGACGGGATCAGCAGGGCCGGTTTTCCGGTGGCTTCAATTTCACTGATCGTGATCGCCCCTGCCCGGCAGACAATCAAATCCGCCGCCGCCATACAGGTATCCATTTGGTCGATGAATTCCAGCGTCCGGACATCCTGATTCCCGGCCAGGTCAATCCCCCGCTCCGCCAGCATCCGGGGGAATTTCTCCCGGCCCAGCTTCCCGTAGCCATGGATATGGTTGACCAGCCCCTGCCGGTAATGCCATTGGATCAGGTCGGCTCCCGCCCGGTTGATGGTATCCGCCCCAAGGCTCCCGCCGAAGGAAAGGATACACAGCCGGTCATCCAGCCCTAGTTCCTTCCGTGCCTCCGCTTTGGACTTGAAAACGACACTCTCCCGGACCGGATTGCCCACCACTTCGCAGACCGCCTTTGGATCCAGGTTCCTGCGCGCTTCTTCCACGGCAAGAAAAACCCGGTCCACCCGGTGGGAAAGCAGCCGGTTGGTTACGCCGGGAAAAGCGTTCTGCTCATGCACGGCGGTCAGGATCCCCATCCGTGCCGCTTCCGCGACCACAGGGCCGCAGACATATCCCCCCGTACCAATGACAATATCCGGCTCAAACTCCCGCAGGATGGCGCGGGCCCGCCGCTTGGAAAGGAGAGCCGTTTCCACCGCGCTGATATTGTGGAGGATATCCTGCGGGGCAAAACTGCGGGAAAAGCCCTTCACCTTGATCGGGGCGAAATCGAAGCCCGCCTTTTGAACCAGCCGGGCTTCCATCCCGTTGGGCGTGCCGGCATACAGGATCTGAATATCTGGCTGCTCGGCTTTGAAATATTGTGCGATCGCAATCGCGGGGTTAATATGCCCCCCGGTGCCGCCGCCTGTGACTAAAAGTTTCATGAGTGGAGTTTCTCTGCCTTTCTGCTTAAAAATCAGGTTTTATCTACGGTGGAATGTCGGGATATATTCAGCAGGATCCCCATCTGTCCCAGCTGCATCAGCAGCGCCGTCCCCCCGTAGCTGAAAAAGGGAAGGCTGATCCCGGTATTTGGGATGGTGTTGGTGACCACGGCGATATTCAAAACCGCCTGAAGACAGATCTGGGCCGTCAGCCCAACCGCCAGCATATACCCGAATTTATCCGGAGCTTTGGCGGCAATAGAAAAGCCGCGGAGTGCAAACAATATAAAAAGAAGGATGACAATCAGCGCGCCAACCAGCCCCAGCTCTTCGCAGATAATCGAAAAGATAAAGTCGTTATGCGGCTCCGATACATAGTAGTATTTCTGATGGCTGTTCCCAATCCCACGGCCCATGATTCCGCCGGACCCGATCGCGATCAGGGACTGTGCGGTCTGCCAGCCGTCGTTCAGGTAAAGCTCCTCTGCAAAAGGATCCAGCCAGCTGCCCAGCCGGCTCAGGATATAGTCGAGCTTCCCCATCATGATAATCCCGGCGATCCCCAGCACGCCGGCACCGCCAACCGCCGCAAACCAGCGCAGCTTGGTCCCGCCTACGAACATCATAATAAAGCCGATGCCGACAATCAGCACCGTACCCGAGGTGTGCGGCTCCTTCATCATCAAAACAGCGGTGGAGCCCAGGCAGAGCGCAAAAGGGAGCACACCGTACCGGAAGGTGTTCATCCGCTTGTAGTGTACCGAAACCAGATGCGCAAACATCACGATAATGGCAAATTTCATGACTTCGGAGGGCTGGAAATTCACCGGGCCCAGCACGATCCACCGCCGGGCAAAGGTGCCCATCTTGCTCCCGATGCCGGGGATCAGCACCAGGATCAGCAGGATCGTACTGGCAATATATAAAGGGAAAACCAGCCGGCGGTAAACATGGTAATCGACCAATGAAGCCAGGAACATGGCCGCTACGCCGACCAGCGCAAACCCGCCCTGCTTGAGGGTGTAGCTCAAACTGCTTTTGCCCTCGTCCAGCGCGGTTGGGTAGCTTGCAGAAAAAATCATAATCAGCCCATAGGTCAGCAGGGTCAAAATGATGATTACCAGCGCGGAATCCAGCTTGCCGCTCTCCGCCATAGCCGTGGAAAGCCGCCGGAACAGGCCCCCGCTTTTTTTCTTCGGCGCACGGCCGGCCTTGCCTTTCGGGGCCGGAGCCCGCCGCGTATTCTGCCCGGGCCGCACCCCCTGCGAGGGAAATTGTCGGGTCATCGCCAAACCTCCTTTTTGCCGTTTCAATTATTTTTCTTGCCTGTTACCCCCTCAGCGGAAGGACCGCCAGGAGGGCAATCACGCACATCACAATGGTCACGATGGAAAACAGGAACACGATCCGGTTTTCCCCCATGCCGCCCATCTCAAAATGATGGTGGATTGGGCTCATCCGGAACAGCCTCTTCCCCCGCAGCTTCACGCTCAGCACCTGTAAGATCACGGAAAGGGACTCCGCACAGTAGATAAACCCAGCCAGGAACAGGATGAATTCCAGGTCGATGCCGAAAGCCAGCGCGACCACCAGCCCGCCCAAGAACATGGAGCCGGTATCCCCCATGAATACTTTGGCCGGATGCGCGTTGTAAAACAGGAAACCCACGCAGCCCCCGGCTACAGCCGCCGCCAACAGGTTCATATCCAGATACCAGGAGCCCAGCAGGGAAGTCGCGATCATGAAAAAGACCGATACCCAGAAGGTGATGCTGGACAGCAGGCCGTCAATCCCGTCCGTCAGGTTGACAGAGTTCACGATCCCGACAATCAGCACGCCCATCACGGGGAAATACAGCCAGCCGAAATCCCATTGCCCGAAAAACGGGATCTGCACAGCGGTACAGCCCGGATCTACCGCATAAAGGACAGCCAGATACCCGGCGGTAATCAGCACCTGGAACAGCAGCTTCTGTTTGGCATTCAGGCCCAGATTGCGCTTTTTCACCACTTTGATATAGTCGTCAATGAACCCGACCAGCCCGAACAGGTAGGCCATCACCAGCCCGCCGAACAGGCCTGCCAGGGTTTGGACATTCCCTTGATCCCAGCCGGAGGCGGTCAGCGCCAGATACCCGGCGACTGCTGCCGCACCAATGGAAATCATAAAAATCAGGCCGCCCATGGTCGGCGTCCCCTCTTTGTTTTTATGCCAAACAGGGCCGTCTTCCCGGATGGTCTGCCCGAATTTCAGCCGCCGGAGCAGCGGGATCATCACTTTCCCAAAAATCACCGTCAGCAAAAAGGAGGCTGCCGCTGCCACAATTGTACCGATACTCGTCATCTTCTTCACCCTGGCTGCCAGCGGGCAGCCCCTTTCTCATTCTTGATTGCTGTTCCCTGAGGGGTTATTATCGTTTTATGCCAGGCCGTCCCGTTTGTGCGGGCCCCCTTCAGGAACGGGCCTCCTCCCAAAGCGTGTGCACTCGCTCAATGACCTCCTCCATCCGGACCCCCCGGCTGGCCTTGTAAATCACCGCATCACCGGGCCGGAGCAGCCCTGCCAGATAAGCTGCGGCCTCCTCCCGGTCCTGGAAGCACATGACGTTCCGCATCCCGACCAGCACCGCGCCCCGCTTGATTTCGCGGGCCAGCTTCCCATAACACACCAGGCCATCCACGCGGGAGCGCGCCACGGCTTTGCCTGTTTCAATATGCGCTTCCTCGGAAACCGCGCCCAGCTCCAGCATATCGCCGAATACACAGTAGCGTTTCCCCTCGCATTCCAGGCTGTTGATGACGTCGATAGCCGCCCGCATCGAAGCCGGGCTGGCATTATAGCAGTCCGAAATGACCGTTACGCCATGATCCAGAGTGGTATTCTGCCGCATCCCGGCATTTTTATACAGACGCATCCCTTTGACAATTTCCTCGGGATCCATATCCGCCATCAGCCCCGTGCAGAAGCCCGCCAGCGCATTGTAAACATTGTGCTTGCCGATTGTCGGAATCCGGGCCTGGATGCTCTGTCCATAATAATGGATGGTAAAGCTGGTTTCCCCCTGCGCGGTATGCAGGTCGGAAGCCGTCACATCCCCATCCCCATCGACAGCATAATACAGAACCGGGCGGTCCAGGGTATGGATCACGGTTTGCAGCAGGTCGTCGTCCCCGTTGAGGATCAGGGGAGCGTCCTGCGCCATACCCTCTACAATCTCCAGCTTGGCCTTCAAGATATTTTCCCGGCTGCCCAGCGCCTCCAGATGGGAAAACCCGATATTCGTTAGAATACCCACATTCGGGCGGCATACCCGGGTCAGCGCCCGGATTTCTCCAAAGCCGCTCATCCCCATTTCCACCACCGCATTCCGGATCGAGGACTCCAGCCGGAACATGGTCAGCGGCATCCCGATTTCGTTGTTAAAATTCCCTTCGGTTTTCAGGGTCTTCCCTTTCATGCTCAGGATGGCGGCAATCATTTCCTTGGTGGAGGTCTTCCCGACACTCCCGGTTACTCCCACCAGGAACACCCGGAACAGCTGACGATAATAGGCCGCCAGGTCGAGCAGCGCCTGCCGGGTATCCGGCACAAGGATCACACCTTCATGCCCCTCTACCGGCCGTGCGGTAATTACCCCAACCGCACCCTTCCGGTAGGCTTCCTCAATAAAATCATGCCCGTCAAAGCGTTCGCCCGGAATGGCAATATAAAGGCTGCCCGGCTCGATTTTTCGGGTATCAATACAAATATTTTCGATCTCCCGGCTGCTGCCGCAAGAGCCTCCAATCGCCTGTGCAATACGGGTTAAGCTTAAACGTTCCATCATCTTTCTCCATTCTCCTTTTATACGAACTCCTCAATAAAACGATGCAGTCATTTTATTGAGCCGCAGAATGCGGTCCGGCGGCGCCGCGATAAAAAGATTTTACTCTTTTTATCAAGAAATAGTATTATTTTAAGCCCTGGGCGCAGTTTCCCTCAGGATCTGCCGCACCAGCGCCCGCTCGTCAAAAGCAATTTGACGGTTCCCCAAAATCTGAACCCGTTCATGCCCTTTCCCGGCCAGGATGACCGTTTCTCCCGGCTCGGCCTGTAAAACTGCCGCACGGATTGCTTCCGCGCGGTCGCAGATCACCCGGTAATCCGTCCCCTCCGGAAGCCCCGCCTCAATCTGCCGCAGGATCTCCATCGGATCCTCGGTACGCGGGTTATCCGACGTCAAAATCAGCCGGTCGGCATAGCAGGCCGCCGCCCGGCCCATCAGCGGGCGTTTCCCGGCATCACGATCCCCGCCGCAGCCAAAGACCAGCGTCAGCTTTCCATTAGTCACCGCCCGGACGCTTTTCAGCAGGTTTTCCAGCCCGTCAGGAGTATGCGCATAATCGCAGAGCACCTGGAACCCCCGCTCGCTGGCCAGCAGCTCGCTCCGTCCCGGAATCGATCCGACCTCCCGCAATCCGGCCCGGATCCGGCCGAAGGAAAGCCCCATCCGGCGGCAGACCGCAATGGCGGCCAGCGCGTTCTGAACCGAATAAACCCCCGGGATCCCAAACTCCATCGGGCAGCGCACCGGGCCGTTCACCAGCGTAAAACGAACGCCCTGCATCCCGCAGGAAATCCCCTCTGCCGCGTATTCCGCCTTTTCCCCCTCCACCGTACAGCCTGCATAAGGGATCGTAATTTCCTCCGCCAGCCGCCGGCCGAAGGGATCATCCAGGTTCAATACTCCGAAAGCCGTCCTGGAAAACAGCTTCTTTTTCGCTTGGTAATAGGCTTCCATGGTCCGGTGATAGTCCAAATGATCCTGGGTCAGATTGGTAAATACCCCAACCGTGAACCACAGCCCGCCCAGACGCTCCTGATCCAACGCATGGGAGGAAGCCTCAAGTGCAACCGCCGTCATACCGGCATCCCTCATCTGCGCCAACAGGCGCTGAAGGGGGAATGCGTCCGGCGTAGTGCGTTCCATTGGGAAAGCTTTTCCCCCATACTCCGCCTGGATGGTCGAAATCAGGCCCGCCCGGATCCCCGCCTGATTCAGCAGCCGGTGGATAATCGTTGCCACCGAGGTCTTGCCATTGGTGCCGGTCACCGCGATCAGGCTCAGCTCCCGGCCCGGGTTCCCGAAAAAATTCCCGCAGATCCGGGCATAGGCTTCCCGGACATTCGGCGTCAGGATCTGGTTGGGCAAACCGACGTCCCGCTCCACCAGCACCGCCGCCGCCCGGCCGGAAGCTTCTTTGGCAAATTCGTGGCCGTCCTGCCGGGTCCCCGGGATACAGGCAAACAGGCTGCCCTCCAGCTTTTCACGGGAATCGCTCCGAACCGTTTCAATCTCAATTTCAAGGGGAACCGAATCCCCCATGGATGTTACCGGGATATCCGCCAGCAAATTCGAAAGTTTCATCCTGCATCCTTCTTTCTTAATGGATCGCCGTTTCACTTCCGTTTTGCCAAACATCCGGCACTTTTACACCCGGGCCGTCAGTCGGTGTCGCTCCGCACGCTGGTCAATTCAATGACCGTACCGATCGGAACCTGTGTATCTTTCGCAATATTCTGCTCGGTAATCTTCGCATAGACCGGGTCGTCTGAACCATTGATGACCACATTCAGGTTCAATTTTTCCAGCCGGGACTGCGCCAATGCCGGCTTCAGCCCTATGACGTCCGGGATTGTCACCATTTCTTCTTCGGCATCTTCTGTATACAGGATTACCATGCCATCCTTCGGGATGGGAGAACCCACGCTCGGGACCTGCTTCACAACCGTCGCCCCGTCGCCGATGATCTTGGGCTTGCCTAAACCGACCGCGCTCAGCTTGCTTTCCGCCTCCAGAACGCCGCGGCCCGTCAGGAGGGGCGTCGTGGTATTCATAGTTTCCAGGTCCTCCGCTGTATACTTCGGCGTAAAGCCCAGATAGGGCAGGACATCCGACATAACGGAGGTAACTACCGGAGCAGCAACAACAGAACCATAAATATCGCCCGAAGTGGACTCGTCGATCATCACGTAAACGGCAATTTCCGGGTCATCGATCGGCGCTACCCCGATATAGGAGCTGATATAGACCCCTTCTTTATCACCGGGATTCTGCTTCTGGGAGGTCCCCGATTTCCCGCCGGTACGGTAGCCCTTTACATAGGCGTTGCTGCCGGTTTTTTCGGTGACAACAGATTCCATCATGTCCCGCATCAGGGCGGAGGTTTCTTCCGAAATCGCCTGCCGTTTCACCTCTGTCGGGGTAGAATAGATGACGTTCCCGTTTTCGTCCAGGATATCCTTGACCAGATGAGGCGTTACCACATAGCCGCCGTTGACCACCGCTGAAACCGCTGTAACCAGCTGGATCGGGGTGATCGCGTTGGACTGGCCGAAGGAAGAAGACGCCAGGGAAACCGTGCCAAGCTGACTCGCGTTATAATAGGAACTGTCCCCCTCGCCCGGCAGGTCAATCCCGGTGCGCTGGGTCAGGCCGAACGCCTGGAAATATTTGAAAAACAGATCCGGTCCCAGCCGCTTGCCGATATCCACAAAAGCCGGGTTGCAGGAATTGACCAAAGCCATCCGGAAATTCTGCGTACCATGCCCCGGGATCCCGATATGGCATTTCATTTTCCGGTCTTCCACCTGGACATAGCCGGGACAGAAGAAGCTTGAATTTTCATTGCACACCCCTTCTTCCAGAGCGGCGGAGGCCACCATTGTTTTAAACGTCGATCCAGGCTGATAAGTATAGGAGATGGACTTGTTGATCCGCTGGTTCAAAATGGCCGCCGAAGTCGCTTCCTTTTGTTCCTCCTCCGGGAGCTCGGCTATCCGCGCCTTTTCAGCCTCATCATAGAGCGTATACGGCTGGTTCAGGTCAAAGCTGGGAAGATTAGCCATCGCCAGGACTTCCCCGGTATTGACGTTCATCACAATCCCGCAGACTCCTTTGTCCGGTTTATGCTGGATGATGGCGCGGTTCAGTGCTTTTTCCAGAAAATGCTGGATGGTTTCATCCAGGGTCAGCACCAGGGAATTCCCATTGACCGGGTCGTACCGGGTTTCAGATTTATCCGGCATATCGTTGCCGCTGTGCCCGTCTTTCAAGGAAACGACATAGCCCGGCGTGCCGGAAAGCTCTTTGTCATACTTCAGCTCCAGCCCATACAGGCCCTGGGAGTCCGACCCGACAAACCCGATCGTGGAAGCCGCCATGGTGGAATTCGGGTAATACCGCTTCGTGCTTTCTACCAGCGAGATAATCCCGTTCAGCTTGTTCTCGTTCAGGAATTCCCGGACGCGGTCGGCATCCTCCTTCTCAATTTTAGACTTGATGATCTGATACTGGTTTTTTTTGTTTGCTTTCTCCATCACCGCTTCCGGGTCCAGCTCCAGCAGGTCGGACAGCCCCTGGACCAGGAGCTGCTTCTGCTTGCCGCCGTCTTTCTCCTCGCTGTTGATTGAAACCGGCGACATGATGACGTCCCATACCGTCGCGCTCTGGGCCAGGATCCCCATATTCCGGTCATAGATGGTCCCGCGTGTTGGGGCGATGGTGGTGGGCCGAAGCTGGTTCCGGTTTGCATAGCCGGTATAAACGTCATAATTCAGCACACTGATATTGACCAAGCTGCCCACCAGCACACAAAAAGCCAGTACTACCGCTACCACGACGACATATTTCAGCCGGCGTTTCATACTTAAAGTTGGTATATTGCTCATGATTCAAACCCTCATTTTGTCTTTCGGAACTTCCTTCCGTCCATTTTACGCAAAGGAGGGGTCAGCTTTTTGGCTTTCCCCTCTTACTTCTTCTCTATTTTATTCGCACCCCTTTGACGTTATGCGCAAAAGAGGATCAACTGAAGAGATTCCGGAACCAGCTTGCAATATTACCGAAGAAGCTTTGTTTCTGCACCACTTCCACCTTGTTTTCCGTATTGAAGTTGATGTAGGTTTCCTGCTGGCGGCTGCGCGATGTCATTTCCAGATTATTCTCCGCGTACTCCTCGATATTATTCAGCGACAGCTTTTCCTCCAGTTCTACCTTCAGCCGGGCGTTCTCCCCCTTTTTGGCTTCAATATCCGCAACTGTCTGGTTATAGGCCATATTCAGTTCGGTCTGTTCCACCCGGGAATAGATCAGCATAGAGATCATAACGACCGCCATCACGACATACCCGGCATTTTTTACGATACTTTTACGCTTCTGCGCCTGTTTCTTTTTCCCTTGCAGGGACTGAATCCCGCGCGGAGCATGATCTTCAAACCGTTCATACTCATAAGCGAGATTACTTTGCTGGTCCATGGGCTTCACCTGCTTTCCTGGCTGCTCTGTAATTCATCTGCCGACGGAAAAAATTCTCCCCACCATGTCCCTTTGGTCGGTGTTTCTTAACCGTTACAATGTGCCGTATAAAAGACGGCTTTTTTATTCCCACACTTTCCGCAGCCTTTGGCCCCGGCTGCCTGACAGAAAATGTTCAGCGTTTCTCTAATATGCGCAGTTTCGCGCTCCGGCTCCGCCGGTTGACGGCAAGCTCTTCCTCGCTGGCCGTGACCGGCTTCCGGTTTACCAAATCCGCTTTCGGCTGGTTGCCGCAAACACAGACCGGAAAATCCGGCGGACAGGTACAGCCCCGGCACCATTCCTGGAAACGGTGCTTCACCATCCGATCCTCCAAGGAATGGAAGGTCAAAACAACCAGACGCCCTCCTGGGTTCAAGCTTTCGAATGCGGCGTCCAACCCTTCGGAAAGGCTGTCCAATTCGCTGTTGACTGCAATGCGGATTGCCTGGAATGTCCGCTTGCAGGGGTGCTTCTCCCGCTTCCGCGCCGCCGGGATCGCACTTTTGATAATTTCGGCTAACTCCAGGGTTGTGGAAATTTCCTGTTCCTGCCGCGCCCGTTCGATTTTCTGAGCGATCCGGCGGGCAAACGGCTCCTCACCATATTCCCGCAGCACCCGCTCCAATTCCCCGGGCGGCCAGGTATTGACCAGGTCCTTCGCACTCAGCCCGCTCTGGCTCATCCGCATATCCAGCGGCGCCTCTGTGTGGTAGCTGAATCCCCGTTCCGCCTCGTCCAGCTGGTGGGAGGACACCCCCAGATCCAGCAATACGCCGTCCAGGCCCTCAATTCCCCGGTTAGCCAATACCCGGCGCATCTCCCGGAAGTTGGCCGCTGCAACCTCAGCCTGCGGGAACGGCTTCAACCGTTCAGAGGCTGTTTGGACAGCATCCGGATCCTGATCCAGTGCGATCAGCCTTCCGGTGGTCAGCCTGCGGGCAATCTCCTGTGAATGGCCGGCCCCTCCCGCAGTCCCATCCAGATAAATCCCATCCGGACGGACCCGCAGGCCCTCGATACATTCAGCCAGCATCACCGAGAAGTGTTGAAATTCCATAACCTATCCCATTCCGCCCTCTGCCGCTTGGCAAAAGGCCTCTCATTTCCATTCCCATCCCGCTGCTTCCCGCAGGGATCGGTTAAAGGCCCAGCTCGTCCATCTCCTGTGCAATCGCGGAGGAATCCAGCCCGGCACAAACCGACTGCCAGTTTTCCGTGCTCCAGATTTCACAGTGGGTGGAAACACCGATAATAGTCGCTTCCCTTTGCAGGCCGCCGTATTCCCGCAGCCCGGCAGGGATCACAATCCGCCCCTGCTTGTCCGGCTCAGCCTCGCAGGCGCTTGCAAAAAAGAAGCGCTGCAAATTCCGCGCCTTGGACAGCGGAAGGGATTTCACCTTATTCTCTGCCGCCTGCCATTCTTCCAGCGAATAAACAAACAGGCAGTTGTCACCCAGACCTTTGGCAATGATAAAGCGGCCGCCAAGCTCCTCCCGGAGCTTGGCCGGAAAATTCAGCCGGCCCTTGGCGTCGATGCTGCAATTATACTCGCCGATCAGCATCCGAATCCGCCTCCTGCCCGCCTTTTCTTTACAGAAAGTTGAACACCACTTTCAACCACTTTTCACCACTACAAACATTATATCGGTTCTATTCCGAAAAATCAAGCGAAAATCCGGTAAAACCGCCGGAAATTTATAAAATTATTCTGCCGGAATTCAGCAATGTATACATACGTTTGTTCTAAAATTGAATTATACTCTTTGTGTATATTCTATTTTATTCCAGTTATTCCAATATTTCAATCCTATTCGGAAACCTTCTTTCCTATCTCATCTATACAGAACGTAATACCATAAACAAAATGGACGGCCCTCCTTTATGGGGCCGTCCATGAAAAACAAGCGTTTTCCAAAGGTCTTATACTAACTCTTAATAAAATGATGCAGTCGTTTTATTGGGCCGCAGAATGCGGTCCGGCGGTGCAGCAGCCGCCAAGAAGGTTGTTCAATCCTTTTCCTGGTGCGCCGCAGGCGCGGCGGCGTATCAAGCCGCAATAAAAAGAGTTTAATCTTTTTATAGTCAACGCGCTTGAAAAGAAGCCAATGCTTCTTTTCAACACTGCGGCATAATGCCGCCAGCGAAGCGGCCATGCGGTAGTGCTTCATAGACGGCGCACAGCGCATTTTATGTGCGGGCAGGCAAAGCCTGACTTGAAAATCGGGTGCCGATTTGAGGGTGTGCCGACTATATCAGGAAATAGTATCACCGTTCATAACAGGGGTGGTCCTGTACCGCACGGTCCGAAACAACCGATTCATACAGCCGGTATCCACCCGCAAGGTTCCAACAGTCGAACCCATTGCCGGTTAAAATCCGGCAGGCCAGGTAGCTCCGCAAGCCGCTGTGGCAGTGGACATACACCGGCTTGGAGGGGTCGAGCTCATCCAGCCGGTCCCGCAAAGAATCCAGCGGAATTGAGCGGAAGCCCTCAATCCGGCCCCTGGCGTGTTCTGCGTCCGTCCGGACATCCAACAGGGTGACGCTCCCATCCCGCGGAAGCGAATCCACATCATGCCAATAGAACTCCTTAACCTTGCCGGTAAGGACGTTTTCAATCACATAGCCAGCAAAATTGACCGGGTCTTTTGCCGAAGAATACGGCGGTGCATAACAAAGCTCCAGCTCCGTCAGGTCGCTGGCTGTCATTCCGGCACGGATGGCCACCGCCATCACATCACAGCGCTTCTCCGTACCATCCGGGCCAAACAACTGGGCGCCCAAGATCCTCCCGGTCGGTTTTTCGTAAATCGTTTTGAGCGAAATCATCCCTCCGCCTGGATAATAGGACGCATGGGAAGCGGAATAATTATAGGTTTTGCCGTAATCCAGCCCTGCTGCTTTAGCCGCGCGCTCGTTCAGCCCTGTCATAGCTACCGTCATCCCGAAAATTTTCAGCACCGAGCTGCCCTGTGTCCCTTTATATTCGCTGGGAAGTCCACAGATCTGATCCGCCGCAATCCGCCCCTGTTTATTCGCCGGGCCTGCCAGCGGAATATAGCCCTCCTGCCCGGAAACAAAATCCCGGATCAGCACGGCGTCCCCAACGGCGTAAATATCCGGGTCAGAGGTCTGCATCCGGGAATTGACCCGGATGGCCCCGCGCGGGCTGCATTCCAGTCCACAAGCCTTAGCCAGTTCTGTATCCGGACGGACGCCAACGGATAAAACCACCAGGTCCGCCTCAGCTGTGCCGTCGGTCAGCTCCAGCCGGAGGGAGTCCCCCTGACCGGAAACGGCGTTCAGGCCGCTTCCCAACCGAAGCTGGATCCCTTGACCCCGCAGATAGTGGTGAACATCCGCCGCCATATCCTCATCCAGCGGCGCGATCACATGGCTGGCCATCTCGATGATGCAGACTTCCAATCCGGCCTGCCGCAGGTTTTCCGCCATTTCCACCCCGATATAGCCGCCCCCGATGACAGCAGCCCGGCTGGGCTTCTTCTCATCCAGATAAGCCTTGATTTTCAGGGTATCCGGGATCGTCCGCAGGGTAAATACCCGCGGATCCTCAATCCCCGGAATCGGCGGACGCACCGGCTCCGCCCCCGGGGAAAGGATCAAGCGGTCATAGCTTTCCTCATAGTCCTCTCCAGTTGTGTGATTACGGACCGTGACCCGCTTATTCACCCGGTCGATCGCAGTGACCTCATTTTCCACCCGGACGTCAACATGGAAACGCGACCGGAAGCTGGCCGGCGTTTGAAGGGTCAGCGCCGCTTCCTGAGTGATCGCACCCCCGACATAATAAGGAAGCCCGCAGTTGGCAAAAGAAATATAGCGGCCCCTTTCAAACAGGATGATCTCCGCCTGCTCATCCAAACGCCGGAGCCGGGCCGCTGCGGAAGCGCCTCCCGCCACGCCGCCAACGATTAAAACTTTCATAGAATTCTCCCTTCTGTACCCCAATCAAAGGGCTTTTTTTCATTGTATCATGAAATGGTAAATTTGTACAGCAGGTTCCCGGCGAAGAGGGTGTCCAATATAAAGATTTTATGGGGAAGAAGATTCCGCCCCGCGTCGGGCTCCTCTGGACTGGCTTGTACATATGACGGCTCCCAGGCTTGGTTAAACCGTAAGGAGCAACCTGCTTTCGTCCGGCAGTTCATCTAAAACTGCCCAGAAAAAAATCAGTCCAATACCAGGCCGGCTTTCTGTGACGCCCTAGAAGCAGAGGCTCCTACTGCCTGCAACCCAGTCGCCTACGCTGATCGGGGATCCAAGGGAACTCCCTTGGCGCATTTCTTTCCCCTATTTCTTTGGGCGTCCAAAGAAATAGGGCGGGGCGTGGGGCGCGCAGCCCCACAATTCGACGGGCCGCCCCAGTCAAGTCCGGAGGAACATCCCGATCGCCCGGGAGTTTGTGCTGGAAAGCGGGAATCCCACTCAAACGGGAAAACGGAAGGGCCGCTTTCAAACGGCCCTTCCCTGATCTGTTTCTTTTCAAATAGGAAGCGGAATCCGGGCTCAGCAGTTGCCCCACTGATCCACAGAAAGCACCTTGTAATAGCCGGGCTGTCCGCTTTCATCCTTGGCATAGAGGGCAATCGTGGAAGCGATCTGGTTCTCCGCAGAGGGGGTGAACTGCTCCGTACTGCCCTTGTAGACCCGATAGTAACGATGCTCCGGCTCTGTGGAAGCATCCCAGGTGATTTTGCCCTCCTCGCACCGGACATTCCGAACCGGCGCCGGCTGATGCTCCCGATAGTCCGTGGTAAGCATGGTGATCGAGCTTCCTGGCAAAGTCACCTTGACCTGCCCGTTCTCCTCCTGAAGAAGCTCCCGGTAGCCCTGGAGATCCGCAAACGCATTCTGCGGAGGCTGGTTCGCATCATAAAGATAATTGCGCAAAGGCCGCTGAGCCGTCAAGCCCTCCAGGGTCAGTTCCACATCTACCGGCTCAAGGCTGCGGTTGATTAAGCAGATGGAGAAGGAACCGTCATCGTTTTCCACGCCGCCGCAGCGGAGCAGGTAATCCCCAGTGCTGAGCATCAGGGGCTTGGACTCCTTGCGGAAGTATTTGACCAGCAGGCCGTAGGCATACAGCCAGGAGCGTGCGGAATAGTCCTCCCCATCCCAGCGGGTCAGGCCCCACTTGTTCAAGCGGTAGCTCATCCCGGTGGGGTTTGGCAGGTCGGTAAAGGTCCACATGGCCATCGCGTACACGCCGGCATTCATAGCCGCCATCGCCATCTCACAGATTTGCAGGGCGGAATACTCCTCCTTGCCGTTATAAAATGCATCGCATACGTCCATTTTTACGCCGTTTACATTGTTGACCCCCTGCTTGAACCGCTGCGCCAGGCCGAATTCGCCCAGGATAAAGCGGCGCTCATGCGGCTTGAGGAGGTTTACCACATCCGAGCAGTGGCGTTTGAAGATCTTATAAAAATCCAGATCCTCCGGCTCGAAGTCATTGGAGTAGTGATGCCCGCCGAATACCTGGGAAATCGGAACCATCCCGTTCGCAATCGCCCATTCAATGGACTCCCACCTCTCCATGGGGGAAGCGTCGGTCGCCAGGAGCATGACTGGCAGGCCACGGCGGCGGAACTCGTGATAAAGGTAGGTATGGTAGGTTTTGAAGGTATTCATTTCGAAGTTCAGGTCTCCCCAGTCGTCCAGGCTAAGCTCGTTGGACATACAGTAGACCTTGACGTTTTCAATCCCCTTTTCCCGGATGACATACTCCAGCCTGTCGGCGACATCGCTGGCATATTTGCGGAACTCCTCGTCAGAATGATAACGCACGCAATGGCCTGTCAAATAGATGGTAGTATCGGTTTTGCACTGCATTTTCCGGCAGTATTCGACAAAATCGTCCATCTGCTCCCGGGACCAGTCGGGAGCGCCGCCCCCCATCCGGGAAAAGCCCGGAGAAAGCTCATGGTAGATCTTCCCAACTACCTCGTGGAACTGGCGGTCGCCCATGCGGCGGTAAAGCCCGGATTCGGAGTTATGGAAGCCCATGCCTCCAAAACGGGCCATAATCGGTTCGTGTCTGGCTGTAACTTGACTTTTCATCATGAAAGCCCTCCTGAAGAAATCTTCTGTCCAAATGTTCAAGCCTGCCGTCTTTCGACGGAATCCACCCTGATTATAGTTTTCTAAAATCGCTTTGTCAAGAGCCGTCATGCGGATTCCCGAAACCGTTTCATAAAAAGGCTCAAGCTTTAATAAAGAAGCATTCCCCGGGCTGTGTTCCTCCGGCATTAGACCTGGGCGGCTCGACAGCAGGGAAGCATCCTGACCCTCTTCTTTCATCCGTCCATCCTATCCAGGAAGCTTAGGACCTGTATGCACAACCATCGAACACGGTCTGCCCGGTGCTTTTTCATGCAGACTGCGTTCATTTTCCTTGCCATACGGCAAGTATGCCTGCAAAAAATGGCCTTGCCTGCCAAAAAAAGCCCTCGGGCATCCGGCATCCTCTGATTGTGAATACAGGTCCTTATTTTTCATCCAATTCTGTCCCGTCTTTGACGAGCTCTTCGCCGACCTGGATCTCTATAAGCTCCACATCCGTAACAGCATCCAGCCCATGCTTCGCACCAATAGAAACCGTATAGGCATCCCCCGCGCCGGCTTCATAGGCACATCCGTCGATCGTGATCACACACTTGCCGCTGATGACGGCCAAAACCTCCATCCGGCTTTGGTGGGACTGATAGGCAATACTCCTCCCTTTTTGGATCTTTTTGCGCTTGGTCAGCACTTTCGTACCGTCTTCTCCCACCGAATAATCCAAGACCTTGTACTCGCCCCAAGACCGCTCTTCGAACATGGGCCGCATATCCCGATCTTCCACATATTTCTTGATATAGGAGCTCTGTTCCTTATCTGCCACCAGAATCCCATCCGGGCTGGCCGCAACGACCATATCCTTTACCCCCATAACCACCATCGGCAGCTCCAGCTCGTTGATCACATGGGTATTGATACAGTTATCCGCGATCTGGACGTCCCCAATCGGGGTTTCATCCATAACCTCTGTCAGCGTGTTCCAGGTCCCAAGATCCTTCCATTCCCCTTCGTAGCGGATGACCGATACAGAACCAGCCTTTTCCACCACCGCATAATCAAAGCTTGTCCGCTCAAAGCCGGAGTATCCGCCGGCTACCTCCTCATAAGAGCTTCCAGCCCTTTTCACAAACTCCATCAAATAGGAAAGCTTCAGCGCAAAAACGCCGCAGTTCCACAGCCCGCCCTTATCGATAAATCCCTGTGCGGTCTGCGCATCCGGCTTCTCACGGAATTCCAATACACGGCTAACGGGTGTTTCCCGATCCTCCGGAATGATATACCCATATTTTTCAGAAGGATAGGTCGGCTGGACCCCCATCAGCACAATATCCGACAGACCTGCCTGCGCGGCCTTGTCCAGCTCCTTCAGAAGCTGGAAGTAGGCTTGATCCACATACGGGTCTACAGGGAGGATCACCACTGTTTCGGACGGATCACATTTTTTCTCGAAATAAAGATAGGCCGCCGCAAGCAGGATCGCTGGGAAGGTATTCCGGCGTTCCGGCTCTACTACGATAGACACCTGGTCGTTCAGCTGGTTCCGGATAGATTCCACCTGCGTTTCGCCGGTCGCGATCGTGATATCCTTCCCCAGCCCCGCATCCGAAAGCTGCCGGTATACCCGCTGGAGCATGGACTCCATCCCGCCTTTCTCATTGCAGACAACCTTCAGAAACTGCTTGGAGCGGATCTCATTCGATAACGGCCAGAGGCGTTTCCCGGACCCGCCGGATAAAAGTACAATTTTCATTATAAATATAACTCATCCTTGTCTTCTATATTTTCCAAGAACCATTGGTATGTAAGTTTAATTCCCTGTTCAAAATTTATTTCAGGATACCAACCTGTTTGATTCATTCGGGATGAATCAAGAAGGCGTTTCATAGCTCCTTCCGGTTTTGTACTATCACAGAGAATTATCCCATCAAATCCAACTACCTGTTTGACAGTTTCCGCAATTTCCATCATAGAAAGGTCACTGCCGTATCCTATATTATAGCAACTATTGTCTGTGTCATTTTTCATTAAATGAATACACGCATCTGCTACATCGCTCACATAGATCAATTCACGCCGTGCATTACCGCTTCCCCAGATTACAACTTCTTTACGATTATGTACTTTAGCAGAATGAAACCGACGGATCATTGCCGGAATTACATGGGAAAATTTCCTATCAAAGATCCCATTTGGGCCATAAATGTTTGCAGGTACTACAGCAAGAAATTTTGAACCATATTCTTCTTGATAATAAGCACAGCAACGAATCCCTGCAATTTTAGCAACAGAATATCCCTCCCCAGAAGGATCAACTTCTCCGGTAAGAATGTATTCCTCTTTTATTGGCTGTAACGCTGCGACTGGATAGGCTGAAGCCGAGCTAATAAATATTAACTTTTTTGTTTGATATTTATGCGCAGCATCTATGACATTGCATTGGATTCTTAGATTCTCAGACAAAAACTCTACTGGTTGTGCTGACATGGCCATAATCCCGCCCACCTTTGCCGCAGCCAGGAAAACATATTCCGGCGCTTCTTTTGCAAAGAATCCCTCTACATCTGCCTGCCGGGTGAGATCCAGCTCTTTATGCGTACGGGTAATGATATTGGTATAGCCGTCTGCTTCCAGGCGGCGCATCATCGCGGAGCCCAGCATTCCACGATGCCCGCTGACATAGATTTTCGCATTCTTTTCCATCGGTTTACTCCGTTTCCAGCGCTTTGCTGAAGATCTCGATAAAGTAATCAATCTCCGCAGCGTTGTCCTTGCTGTGGTTCCCGATAAAGAATCCCTGGTCATGGATCTCGTCGCTTGCCGTCAGTTCCCCGGAAATCGTGTAATCGAGATACCGTATCACGCTGTTGCGGGTAAAATTCCCGGCTACAATCGGGCGCACCTCGATCTCATTTGCCGCAAGCTGCCGGACAATTGGATCACGCAATCCGGCCAGCTCATCCTGTAAAATAACCGCGAACCCAAACCAGGAGCTTTTTTCAATTTCCTTTTGGACCCGTATGCCTTTCAAGCGGGACATCTTTTCGCAGAAATATCCGGCGTTCTTTCTCCGTTGGGAAATGATCCGGTCCATTTTCTTCAGCTGTTCCAAGCCGGCTGCCGCTTCCATCTCCAAGGGCCGGAGATTGAAGCCGGGAACGATAAAGTTAAAGCTTTCGTAAAAGGCGTTCTCGCTTTTTTTATAGATCGGGCTGTCCTTCGGGAGATTCCGCGTCCATCCATGCGCCCGGATGCAGAGCATATAATGATAGAGCTCCTCGTCATTCGTAACGACCATCCCGCCTTCCATGGTACACAGATGATGGGAATAGAAGGTGGAATAGGTCCCCACCAGGCCGATGGTTCCCGCCTGTTTTCCCTGGTATTCCGCGCCAAGCGACTCGCAGTTATCCTCCATCAGGAGGATATTCTTTTGGGCGCAGATCTCCTTGATCCGGGTAAAATCGTTTGGATTCCCCAGAAGGTTAACCGCGCAGATCATCTTTGTTTGCTCCGTTACCGCATCGTTTAATTGGTCCGTATCGATATTCAAGGTATCTTTATCGATATCAACAAACCGCAGCTTTAAGCCCATCTGAGAAAGTGGGAAATAGGTCGTGCTCCAGGAAACTGCGGGGACGATGACCTCATCCCCTTTTTTCAGCCGCCCGGAATAGACAAGGCCTGCTGCCGCCAACAAATTCGCCGCTGATCCCGAGCTGACCATGAGCGCATAATTTACCCCGAACTTCTTTGCAAATTCCGCTTCGTATCGGGCTACCGTTTCGCCCATGGAAAACCGGTTGGAATCCAGGACTTTTTGAATGGCAGACTGCTCCATCCCGTCCCAGGTATCGTCGCATAGTCTGTACTGCATTATCTCACGCCTTTCATATCATTCTCGGTCATCAGCCGGACCAGCTCTTCAAAGGAGGTTTTCGTCGGATTCCAGCCCAGGATGCTTTTCGCTTTGGATGGATCCCCCAGCAGCGTCACGACATCGGTCGGGCGGAAATATTCTGAGGAGACCTCGACCAGCACCCTCCCTGATTTCCTGTCGACGCCTTTTTCCTCCAAGCCGCTCCCGCTCCATTCCAGTTCGATCCCGGCATAGCGGAAGGCAAGCGTGCAGAACTCCCGGACAGAATGCTGCTCGCCCGTGGCGATCACGAAATCTTCCGGCTTCTCATGCTGTAAAATCAGCCACATACACTCTACATAATCCCTTGCGTAGCCCCAGTCCCGAAGCGCGTCCAGATTGCCCAGGTACAGCTTGTCCTGCTTCCCCGCGGCGATGTTGGCGGCCGCAAGGGTGATCTTACGGGTGACAAAGGTTTCGCCCCGGCGTTCCGATTCATGGTTGAACAGAATTCCATTGGATGCGAAAATCCCATAGGCTTCCCGGTAATTCCGGACGATCCAATAAGCATACTGTTTTGCGGCGGCATAGGGGGAATAAGGGTAAAAGGGCGTCGTTTCGCTCTGTGGGATTTCCTGCACTTTCCCAAAGAGCTCCGAGGTGGACGCCTGATAGAACCTGCAGGTTTTCTCAAGCCCCGCTGTCCGGACCGCTTCCAGCAGCCGGAGGGTGCCCACTGCGTCCGCGTCGGCCGTGTATTCCGGTACATCGAAGGATACTTTTACATGGCTTTGCGCGGCCAGGTTGTAAATCTCATCGGGCCGCACCTGGGAAACAATTTTGATCAGGCTGATCGAATCCGTCATATCCCCATAGTGAATGTGGAAGTGGGGGTTCCCTTCCAGATGTTCAATCCGTTCCTTCCGGTCTACCGAAGAACGGCGCACGATGCCATGGACCTCATATCCCTTTTCCAGCAGGAATTCGGATAGATACGACCCGTCCTGCCCCGTTATGCCAGTAATAAGTGCTGTTTTCATTTCAAATCCTCCTGTTCGATTCTTTGGCGTACCACAAAAATATAAGAACAAACACCTCGAACTGTTTTACACAGATTGATAAACCATGCGTGCTTAATCTGGCGGCGTTTGAGGACTTTATAGGCCTCTTTAATAGAAGCCACCTTGTCCTCCAGCTTATTATTGCTTCCTCCGCCTGCATAATATAAAACAATCTTTTTGTTCAGCGGCACCCCCTTCAGCCGCTCGTCTTCAAACAGCGCCAATTGGAAGCCATAATCCGAAGCCAGCACAATCTCAGGGTCAAAAGGCCTTTTGAGTTCCCATACGGATCTTTTAACGCATAACGTCGGGGTTGCCGCCATCCATCCAAGCTTCCAGTTCCCTTTTTTCCCGTCCCATTTCCGCACAATCGTACCATCCCGGTGATAATAGATTCCGCCATAAATATAATCCGGGTTTTCCCGGTTCAATGTTGAAGCAACCTCGTCAACGATACGCTCATTGATAAAGGGATCAAAAAAAGCCACAAATATGTAATCCCCTGTTGCCATATCGGCGCTTTTATTGATGCCGTCTGAACGTCCGGTGTCTTTCCCGGAGGTCCACCTCAAGGTCTTCCCGGCCTGCCTGTATTTTTCCTCATACTCCTGCAGCAGCTCCACGCTTCCGTCCGTAGAGCCGGCATCCGCAATACAATGCTCAATATCCGGATAGGTTTGGCTCAGCACACTGTCCAGGACCACCTTCAACATTTTCTTATCATTGTAAAAGGTTGAAGCAATACTTATTTTTAACATCCCAATCCCTCCAAAATTAACGATTCTTTTTGCTCTGATCCCAGCATCCAGCCAGACAGAGCAGTCTTGTTTATAGGGACTTTGTCCCTATAAACAAGAGAGGTACCTCTCTTGAAAATTTATTTTTTCAATTTTATCTGCCTATTCTAAGTTCCCTTTCCATCCTTTCCTTCCAGCTCCCGAACCCGCTTTTCCAAGAGGGCCAGCGCCTGGATTATCCGTTTGCTTTTTTCATTCAGCTTGGAAACAATCGCCGTCAAGGACATCAGAATGACCAGCACCGCAAATATCAGCATGGCAAACAGCCCGTTCATCGGGGTCTCGACTCCAACAAACTCCGTACAAATCCTCAACAGCTGGGGAAATGCCGCAAAAACCAGCATAACCACTCCAAACGCCAGCCAAAGCAGCGTATATTTTAAATTGATCCGCTTTTTTGTCAGCAGGTAAAAAATCAAAATAAAATAGACGCCCAGTGCCGACAACAGGAAAAATTGAAGTCTTGCCGTCATCTCAACCACACTCCCCCCGCATGGATACCCGGGCAACCATCAACGCAATCGATACCTTCACCATATAGTACATCGACCGCACCAGATTGATTGAACTTGTTCCGCCCTGCCGCTCCCGCATCTGAACCGGGACTTCCATAATCCGTGCGTGGGCCAGCGCCGAAAACAGGATCGCTTCCGGCTCCGGGTAATCCTGTGCATAATTCTGGGCAAACTTCTCGATCATCCCCCGGTTTACCGCCCGCATCCCGCTGGTGACATCCCTCACCCTTACGCCGCAAAGCAGTTTGATCAGGCCGCTGAGAAACCGGATGCCGAACCGGCGCGCAGCCGAGGATTGAAACCCCTTGTTTTCCACAAAGCGGGAACCGATCACGACATCTGCCTGTCCGCTTTCGATGGGAGCGATCAGGTCTTTGATGTAGGCTGCGTCATGCTGCCCATCCCCATCGAACTGAACAGCAATATCATACCCTTTCTCCAGCGCATAAAGGTAGCCGGTCTGGACCCCGCCGCCAATCCCCAGATTGATCGGGAGGGAAATCAAATGAAATCCGTTTTCCTTACAGACTGCCGCCGTCGAATCTTTAGAGCAGTCGTTGACCACTACATAATCCACTTCCGGAGCCTCGGCGGCCAGATGGCGGATCACGGCTGCAATATTCTCCGCCTCGTTATAGGCGGGAATAATCATCAGCACCTTCATCCTATCCCACCTCCTCCAAAACAGAAACAGGTTTTCCACCGAAGAAAGGGGCTGTTGTTAATAGGGCCTGCCTGCCCCCCCCCCCGTTTCCATTTTATGGAAATCTTCTTTTTCTTTCTCCCGGATCGCGTAATTCTGCACAAAGCTTTGGAGCTTATGTTCCTGCTGAGAGGTCTTGATAGACAGTAAAAACAGTTTCAGCATCAACACAAAAATAATCGAAAGAAAAACAAAGTTCACCGGGGAAACCACCCCAATCAGGTTTGCCGCCCAGGAGGCCAGCTGGGGGAAAAGGCTCAGGAGAATGAGCCCCAGGGAAAACAGCAGCCAAAATACGGAATCTTCGATCCGAACCTGGGATTTGCGGATCTTCCGCAGGATCCAAAAACAGGTCATGACAGACGTCAAAACCAGGATTACCCGAAGCATCCAGGACATGGCTACACCTCCCTTTTTCTGAAAAATTGAATGAAAGCAATCGAAAAGCACATATGAAGCATATAGAGAATTGACCTGCCAAAGTTCAGATAGCTGACCCCTGCTGTCCGTTCCCGCATCTCCACCTGTACCTCGGTAACCTTCGCCCCGCACCGGAGCAGATATGCTACGGTATCCGGCTCCGGGCCATAGTTCATGTTTTTAGCAAACCGTTCAATCATCCGGCGGTTAAACAGCCGCATCCCGGAGGTGGGATCCGTCAGCCTCTGACGGGTCGTCAGGCGGACCATCAGTTCAAGCAGCCGGTTCCCCAGCATCCGGAGGCTGTGCGGTTTTTTCCGCTCCTTAAAACGGGAACCAATGACAATATCACTTCCGCTGAAACGCATTTCTTCCAAAAGGCGGCTTATGTAGGCCGGGTCATGCTGGCCGTCCCCATCAATTTGAATGGCCCCGTCAAAACCCTGTTCATAAGCGTAGCGAAGCCCCGTTTGAAAAGCGCCTGCTAACCCCAGATTTACCGGAAGGTCAATCAAGCTGTAGCCCCTCTCCCGGCAGACCTGGGCCGTATGATCCCGGGAACCGTCATTGATAACCACATAACTGTATTCCGGACACTCCTTTTGAAGCACGGAAACAGTGGCTGCGATATTCTCCGCCTCGTTGTAAGCGGGAATGACAATCAGTATTTTCATTTCAATGTCCCTTTTCTTTTATTTCTTTAAATTGATCAGCAATACCCCTGCTAAAATCATTACCCCGCCGGCAATTTGAGAAACTGTCACCTTTTCCTTGAAAATAAAAACCGAAGACAGCATGACCAGCAGATACACAAGCCCTGTCAGCAGCGGGACAATATAGCTTAAATGATTTTTAGAAATAAGATAAAGATAAATAAAGTAGCTGACGATATAAAAGAACATCCCGGTAAGCGTCAGCCAGCCAATCCGGAGGGAAAATTCGCTGCTGGCAAATTGGAACTGGACCGGGGATTGGGAACCTAATTTGATAAATACCAAACCCGACACCGAAAAGGCAGCGTAAATTATGATTATAAGCCATTGCATCGTGTAATTCTCACCCTTTCTGCGCTGAATGTATAAGAACCTGCTTCAGACATCACCAAAAAAGCTCATCAAACTTTTGCAGGTATTTTCCCAAGTAAATCCGTCTGTTAAGAAATGCTGACGGCAAGCCTTTACCACCTCCCCGCACCGTTCCTGGTTTTCCAAGAAAAATTTCATTGCCGTATAAACATCTTCTTCGCTGTTCCCCTCCATAAGATACCCATACCGATTTGAACTGATGAATTCTCTGCTTCCTCCATAAGGAGACACAATGATATAACAGCCACATAGTGCGGCTTCCAGCACGACAGTCGGCATACCGCCCTCTGAATCAGACGGCAAACAAAGACAGTCGCTTTCTCTCAAGAAAGACAGGGTATCCGAGTTGGAACGATATCCTAAAAAGAATACCTGGTCGCCCGATATTTTTTTCATATGCTCCATCTCAGGACCATCTCCGATAACCAGCAAAGCAATGTTCCGTCCTTCAGCCCTTAGCCGGTTAAAGGCATTCAGCAATTGATAAATGCCCTTTTCGGAAATCAGCCTGCCTACAAAAGCAAAAATGCGCGTATCCGAAGCCGTTTTATTTCCGCGAAAAAGAGGAGCTGTATCGCTGCTGCAAACAGACTCCACAACTTGACTGTCAAGCGAATTATATAAAACCCCTTTTGTCATAATTCCGAAATTTTCCTCCAGCCATTGCTGCCCGGATTTTGAAACGGCAAAGAATACCGCTTCTGCTTTTTGGGCCTGACGGAGCATCCATTTTTCATAACAATGCTCCATCTTATCCACTACGGAATCCCTCAAACACACATAGTTCGAACCGTGGCAGATTATCGTATAAGGATACCCACGTTTTTCCGCATAACGCAGGGCAAACAAAGACATAGGGTACAGCATCGTCTGAATGACAATTCGCACTGAATCATAACAGGCAAGGATACGATCCAATCTTTTCCAGTGGTTTCCGGGAAGCATTAAAGGCATTCTATCGCTTAGGACATATACAGACGGTATACGATAAATTTCAGCTCCATCTTTATCCCTGGAATAACGGGACGTCCCCTTCATACTGCTCGTTATAATAAGTACATTCTTTCCCTTTTTTAACAGTTCCCGAGTCAATCCATAAGTGTAACGCTCAACGCCTCCTACGTGGGGAAAATAGTTGGGGCAAAAAAACACATAAAGCTCTCTGCGGTGAGCAGATGAATCCAAATAAGGCTTTAAATCGACATCAGCCCTGACACTCCGGCAATGCTCCTGAATTTGCAGTTTCTTTTGGTTATCATGTCTTTTGTCTATGGTGATGTTCACCATAGACCCTACAGGTTCCTGTAGGGTTCGGGCGCTCCCGACTGAAAAAAAAGTTTTCATAAAATACATTTGCACCTTTCTACGCAAGATTCCAGCATTTCAGCCGGGATAAAAATTTTTATTGACCGCTCATTTCCCGCTGTACACAGCCATCCTGATCCGGCAGCCGCTTCTCTATCGTCAGCCCTAGCGCAATAAGAGCCGGAAGGCATAACGCATAAGGATACAGATACCGGAAATAGCGGGCGTTTGTCGGGCCTGCAATCAATACCAAAATTAAAACCAACGCAGGAAGCATGATCGCGATGGAAATTTTTCTTTTCCTGTAAATGCAATAAGAAAACCAAATTAACAAAACCCATAAATAGGAAGAGGTCATAAACGGGATATTCAGGATCGGGACTCTCGCAAAAGATTTCCGCAAAGCTTCATAGCCCTGCCGCCAGCCGCTGAGCTGCTCCGGATAAGAAAATTCAACAGGAATATAATTCAGCCGGTTATTGAGATTATTCATCTGGGTAGTACTCCAGCCATAGCTGTATGATCCGGTTGTATGTGGATACAAATGGTCATATTTGAGGTTTAAGGTTGCCTCCAAATAAATTTCAGGATGTTTGAAAAACATTTTAAGCCAAGTAGCCTGATACTGTTTCCATTCTTCTTCGCTGCAGTCCGCTTTCATAGCCCCGACAGCACCGTCGGCCTTATCGTCCGGGGTATAATTTTTCACCATGGCTTCCATGTCAAAGCAGGCAGAGATTACCTCCCGTTCCTCCTCAGTGAGCTCATCCCCAGCATCACGAAGATACCGAGCCGTCTGCTGCGTCATAGTGGCGACCAACACTCCGGTTGTTTTAGGATTTCTCTCCTCATGGTGAGATGGAATATCCAACGTGGTCAAAAGGAAATTCCAGCATAAAGCAAAGCAAACCGTACCGGCTAGAATGGCTATCATCTGCTTGCGGAAACCCTTCATCATAAACAGCATCAACAGCAGCGAAATAATAAGGATATACACACTGTCATTCCGGAACAGGATCATTCCCAGGGCAGAAATCCCAATCAGCAAATACGTCTTTATTTCCTTTTTTCCACTAAAGAGCCTGTAAATCGAAATCAAAAACAGCATCATAAAGGCGGCGTTAATAAGATCTTTGGTCACCAAAAACATATAGTTCTGAACTCCGGGATGAAAAATAAAATACAGCAGAATTACAGCCAATATCCCTGACGCTGTCCCAGCCTCAGACAAGACCCGTATCAATAATGAAATTACTGCAAGTATCATTAAAAACTGCAGCATCGCATAAAAGAAAATTCCGGCATTGGAAGAGTGGAACAGGACGTCCCCCACTTTCATGCAGAATTTCAACAATAGAGTATGGGTAACAGGATGGGCGTTTGTCAGCATAAAATGGCCATATGCAATGCTGATCTGACGGGTTGAATCAGCCATTAGAATCGCAGGATAAGATGCAAGCACATAGGGAATATAGGCGACCAAAAGGGTGATAAATGAAGTGGCAAAAGGCCGTTTCCCCAACGAATTCAGATACAACTGGACCGGCTTAATCCGGATTTTTGACAGATTCTTTTGGAGCTCCACCCGATCCAGCCAATGATATAACCAGGTAATGCCAAAAAAGAAAACCGCCGAATATCCGATCAGCCCCGCCAACGCTTTTAAAAGCTGAAGCTCATTCGCAAACAGGGGGCGCAGGGTGTTTTCTTTCGCAAAAGCGCTCCCCACCACCATAAATAAAGCAAATATTACGGAAGGGACTGCGATGCAAAGCGTCCCGCGGACAGAACTAAACCCTTCCCGATACATTTTTGCACAATGCCGGTAGAAAGCATACAGCATCGGAATAATCAGCACCGAAAGCAGGAAGTTCCCAGTATTTATGGAGCGGTTGAAGTCGGCAATCAACGCAAGAACGCCTTTCCCGCTGCGGGCAGTGATCCCGAAATTCAGGAAAAAGGTAAGCGCCGTCAAGCCGCTCAATCCAAGGCACAGCAGCTTGAGCAGGGTTTCCCGTTCCAGCTTCTCTGCCAAAACAAACGCCAAGCCAACCATGCAAAGGATCATCAGCCCATAGCCCGCCAGCCGCAGCAGCTTGACAGTGTTGTCATAAAACGCGTTGGAATCCGGAATAAAAACTGATTTGACCCCTTCTTCCTTCCCGTATAAATCATAGGTTTTGGTTTCGCCTTGATAGGAAACCGCCACCTTTCCGGAACGCTCATTACTGATAAATTGGATGTTTCTTCCTCCACCAACTGAAATCCCCAATACAATTCCTTTCGTTAGAGGGGAAGTCAGCCGCTCATCCGCTTCATCCAGCCACATATACGCTTTGCTGTCTTTTGAATAAAACCAGCTGCCCTCCGCAGAAGCCTCGACTGGGGTTTCACGGCCATCAACTACAACCGTCCGAAGGGCCACCTCACTTCCCGAAGAAGCAGGGTTTTTCTCTCCCAACGCTTCGATAGATACTTCTTCGGCCGGCATGGGAACAGCCGCCAGAACAATACCGGACAGGACAGAAGCTATGCAAAGAATCAAGCATAGCCCCGTAACCATCGCCCTCGGCTTCCGCAGTTTTTTCAAGGTAATTCCTAAAAAAATCAATAAAAATGCCGCCGCTGCCCATTGTAATAATAAAAACATTTTCCACATTCCCCCACAATATATCGGGATACTATGTTAACCTTGTTATAGGGCCTTTGGCCCTATAACAAGAGGGGTACCCCTCTTGAATTTTGATTCTATTTAGAGATGGAACCCGTCTCCCCCAGAATCCGTTCAAATTCCTCGACACATTGCCGGTTATATTCTTCGTAGTTGATGTTCAGCAACGGAACCTCCTGGCCATACAGCATCTCCAAACCCTGGTATACGCCGTCCTCTGAATCCTCAACAAGTCTCCCGCCATACTGTGAAAAAAGCCCCCGCGGGCCTTTTACATCAGTTGATGCAATTGGTTTTCTAAAAATATCTGCCTCAAATAAGGTCATCGGCAAACCCTCATAAAAGGAACTCATGATAAAATAATCACAGGCCTTCAGGATCGGATAAGGGTTCGATACCTTTAAAAGCAGGATCACCCGCTCCTCCAACCCCATATCCCGAACCTTTGCCAGCAGCTTGCCGTACCCGCCATTTCTCGTATTTCCACCCATAATAATCAGATAAGCATCCGGATGCTCCGACAGGAAGCGTGCAAAGGCATCCACTAAGCGATCATGTCCTTTTTCCGGAGAGAAGCGTCCGATATTGATAAACTTAGGGGCAGAAGAATGGATTACCTCATCAAAATATTCCCTGGAAACCGAACATTTGGTCTGCGGATCTAGCGCAATTTCTTCTTCCCCTTTTTCCAGAATTCGCTGGTAGTCGATCAAATTGTGGACCACAGAAACATTTTCCTCTTTTCCAGAAATTTCAACTGTCGGAGGAACAATGTCTTCACTAACCACGGCAACCTGGCGATAATGCTGATAGGCATACCGCAGGACGTCATAGCGCTGGTTACCTCTTGTTTTGATTTCACTGAGCATATCGCTATGAACAAAAATACCATTATTTAGAAATCTACTGTAAAGCAGGATAATCTCGTCCCCATAGCCAGAAAACTGGATTGCCATGTCAATGCGGGCATTCCCATAGGCCCGCAGCCATTCCTGATCGAAGCGTTTCCCAAGCTTCTCCATATAGCTTTCCGCCTTCATCCGCCTCATCCGGAACAATTTCCGAGCAGTCCGATCCAGAATTGTCAAATCGGCATATTCTGCAATTGCCAGGAAACTTACATCAGGGTGAAAGGTAAAAAGCTGTGCGGCATTTTTTTTCGCACTTCCATGACAAAAGGATATAATATAATTCCGTTTCCCAGTATCCACATGATTAAGCAGGCTGCGAAGAGAAGCGGTAACACCGTTTTGACCAAGATCCCCTGCATAAAGAAGCACATTTTCCTTCCCATTGTCCGGGATTTTTTCTGCTGTAAGCCCATTCTCTTCGCCAAGCAGGATAAAATCGCAAAGCTTTTGGGAAGCATCAATCCCGTCGTATGGCGTAAACCGGCGCAGGAATTCCTCATCCTCATAGCGTTTTTCAGAACGGAGCTCCTCTACCAGAGTCGGGATGTCGAACACCTGCGGGAACGGAAACTCATCCATGGAAAAATACATCCCTCGGTCTGCCAGGTATTCCTCTTTATCATAAGGGAACAGGACGATCTTTTTCCGGGTGCAGGCAAAATCGAAGAAAACGCTGGAATAGTCGGTGATCAGCACATCGGCAATATTCAGAAAATCGTAGGTTTCATAGCTGGAAGGAAAGAACCGGATATGCCGCATCCCTTTGATCGATACGACATTTTTCGCGTGCATAGCCAAAGGGTGCAAGTTGAGATAGAGCACCTCATCGTCATTCAGCCGCCTGTCCATCTCATATAGGAAATACAGCAAATAAGCATCGTTTCTGGAATTCCCAATATTCCCGCTTGTCCCGCGCCAGGTCGGCAGATAAGCATAGACGCGCATTTCCTGCAGATCCATCTCCTCCCGCACTTGGCTTCTCCGTTCATCGTCAAAGAACACCTCATTGCGGGGATACCCGGCCAGGATACTGGAATTCCGGGAGATATTCTCCAGCATATTGTCTCGGATCATAACGTTCTTCATAAACTCATTCGGATAAAGCAAGTAATCTGCCGCAAGGAAATTCTTTTGTACATTACCGATTGTGATTTCATTTTTAACGCTTTTCCCTAAGGTTTTCAAAGGGGTTCCGTGCCAGGTGTTCAGATAAACCTGGCCTTCTTTTTTGATGTAGTAAAACGGGAAGGTTACATCGTTCACCAGATATTTCGCAGAAGCAAGCAAGCGAACATATTCATCCGAGGAGTAGGTGACAATATGGACGTTTTCAATCCCATAACGTTGTAATAAAGTATCGAAGCTTTTTCGATATCTGCCCCAAGAAGAAACATAGATTTTGTAACCGCTGTATTGCTCGGAGGAGGCTAAGTATTTGATCAAGTAGAAGATATTGCCGTTTAGTTTTGTAGCCGACTGCGATTCCAGCAAAATAGTATGTTCCTCAATCGGCAGGGTTTCGTAATAGGTAATGTAATTGCATCTGGCCATCCAGTAGGGATCTTTCAGCTTTTTCACCGTTTTTTCAGCATATTCCCAGGCGTGCTTGATTTTCCCGGTCTGTTTTTTAATCTTAGCCTTAATACTCATTTCTCCCCAAGTTCCTCCTTGATTTGTGTTGTTGAAATTTCCGGGGTCCGTTCCAGGTATACAACTTCGCAGATATCCTTCAGGAAGTCGAACCTCCCGGCCCAATCGTTCCCCATCACAAAGGTATCCACCTTAAATTCTTCTACATCGCTCCGTTTCTGCTCCCAGCTTTCTTCCGGGATCACCAGATCCACATAGCGGATTGCCTCCAGGAGCTGTTTGCGCCGTTCGTAAGGGAAATAGCATTTTTTCTGCTTGCTGTCCCAGTTAAATTCGTCTGTCGACAGCGCTACAATCAAATAATCCCCCAGCGCCTTGGCGCGTTTTAACAGATTGATGTGACCATAATGCAGCAGGTCAAACGTCCCATATGTAATTACCTTTTTCATTCGATTTACCTCACTCCCCAACTGATAAAATGCCCGGTTTTTTCCTGCTCCTCCGGCGGTTTCCTATAATCGCCGTACATATGGGACAGCAATTCGTGCCATCCGGCCGGCGCAGGATAACTTTCTCCTTCAAATTCCAGCTGTACACAGCTGGCAAACCACTCCTTCCGATAGGCTTCCCGGGGGTACCCATGTGCGCCGCCGACGGTGCAGAAACGCCCTCCCCAGGAGCAAAGCCAGCGCAACCCTTCCCGCAGGCAAGCCAGCAGCGGTTTCGGGCAGCGCTTCAGCAGAGCAAACAGCATCCGCATCTGCCTTTTGGAATAGCCGCAGCTAAAACTGGGGTTCACCTTGGCCATCAGGGCGCAGTTCAGCAATTCAATCCCCTTGAAGAACAGCTTCCCTCCGAGTTCGCTGCGCGGGCACCGGTCCAGCGGGAAAATATCAATGTAAATCCCCTTGTCCATCTGGACGCCGATGAGGCTTTCCTCGCAGACTTCGGTATTTTTCCGGCGTATTTTCGCAAAGTAGAACGGGTAATCCGGCTCGGTTCGATGATCCTGGAAGAAAAACTGCCCATCCAAATGTTTCCGGCAAATTTTCCGAAGCCGGTTATAGTCCTTCCTTGGCATGGCAACATCGATATCGTCATCCCAGGGGATAAACCCCTGATGCCGGACTGCCCCCAGCAGGGTCCCCGCTGTGATAAAATAAGCCAGATGATATTTTTTGCAGATTTCAGAAAACCTGTTCAGGATCCCAAGCTCAATCTGCTGCAGCTTCCGGATATCGGGCTCCGGGAGAGGTATTGCTGCAAGCTGCTCTGTCATAACTGCCCTTCTCCTTATCTATTCATAATGTTCTTCCGTGCGTCAGCTTGTATAACCGCCCAATCAGGCTGGCCGCCCGAAAGGCCCATCCCG